>CAIUUR010000449.1 GCA_903902345.1 uncultured Geobacteraceae bacterium
CCCGGTGGTCGTAAATGTAGCAATCAACGCCGTCCTGTCTGTCCCGAAAGGAAGGTTTACTCCGATGCTTCTGGGCGATGCCGCTTCATTAATGGTGCCGGCAAATCCGGTAAAACCCACAAAAGAATAGGCGGTTATCGCCTTGACCGGATTCGGAGCTATTGTTACATTTACCGTATAATTCGCCGTTGAGCCGTCCGCGGCGGTTACCCTGTAGATCACCGGGGAGGTAAAGTCATTGGTCGGCACGGCACCGCTGCTCTGCGCTCTCCCCCCTACCGTTACGCCTGTCCCTGTGGTGGTAAATGTGGCGATCAAGCCCGTAACATCTGTGCCGTAAGGAAGGGTCACGGCGATGCTCTTGGGCGAAGCCGCCTCATTAATCGTACCGGCAAATCCGGTAAAACCCAGAAAGGAATAGGCGGTTATCGCCTTGGCCGGGTTCGGAGCAATGGTTACGTTCACTGTATAGTTTGCCGTTGAGTTGTCTTCAGCGGTAACCGTGTAGATCACCGGGTAGGTAAAGTTATGAGCGGGCGCCGCTCCGCTGCTCTGCGCTACCGCGCCTACCTTTACACCTGTTCCGGTGGTTGTATATCGGGAAATCAGCGCCGAAACGTTGGCGCCGAACGGCATGATAACCGAAATTATCTTTGCTGTTTCATTGACTGTCCCCGAACTCCCTTCAAAACCCACAAACGAATAGGCGGTAATGGCTTTGGCGGTATTCGGGGCTATGATCAGGTGAACCGTATACGTCACGGTAGGCCGACTGGGCGCAGTTACCGTGTATACTACCGGAGTAGAGAAGTTATTCGCAGTCGTACCGCTTGTCTGCGCTGCGCCATCCACCTGCACGCCTGTTCCGGTAGTCGTAAAGGTCGCAACCAAAACCGCAGGATCGGTTCCGTACGGTACCGTCACCTCTATGCTCCGTGCCGGCTCGTTAATGGTTCCCAAAACTCCACCAAGTGAATACGTAACAATGATCGGTGCAGCATTCCACTGTCCCCCTCCGAACACGCCCCCACAACCAGGCAGGAGTGTACAGACACAACCAAGTAACAAATACATGAGAAAAGCTTTTTGCATGATAAATCGTTCCATAAAACGTTCCTCCTGTTATTCAAAAACTGTACCTTCAACAAAATGACCTACCACCTGTCACGGGAAACGAACCCGGTCAGGGATGAATAAAGATTGGTGGGAAAAATATCCCGATGCCCGGCGGCGGAGGAGGCGCATAAACAACCGGCGGCGGCAGATAAACCCGTTCCCGGTACTCAGGGGGGCGATACCCTCGTCTGCCATGGTGCCCATTGCCTCTGTTATCGTAATGGCCGTAATGGCCGTTGTTATGTTTATTCATCTGCCTGTTCCCGTCTCTGCCATTGGCCGACGCCACACCGATGCCGCCGATCAGTACCGTAACAATAAACCCCAGCAGCATCATCCACGCTCTTGTTCCGAATTTCCCTGCAGGTGTCGTTTTCATAGAGTCACTCGATTCTTGGATCAATCCCAATCGC
Source organism: uncultured Geobacteraceae bacterium (assembly GCA_903902345.1). Lineage (GTDB taxonomy): Bacteria > Desulfobacterota > Desulfuromonadia > Geobacterales > CAIOGM01 > CAIOGM01. The sequence continues at coordinate 1,530 of CAIUUR010000449.1, forward strand.
CTGTTTGGCGTCAATCTGTAGTTCTCTACAGCTGCGGATCATTTTTTCTTCTTGTGGTGCTGCCCTTTCTGAAACATGGCGTCGGCGCTCATTTTCTGTTCATCGGACATGCTGCCGTAGAGCGCCTCAAACAGCGGGATAAACTCCTCCAGTTGAGCTACTTGGGCTTGGGTAATTGTCAGGTGGAATTTCAGCTCCTCCACGGCATTCATCACCTTGGGATTTGTGCCCCTCTCTTTCGTGAGGGTGTCCATCTCCTTCGCGTTTTCCCGCATGACTTTTGTCAGGTTATTCCATAACGGTTCCTGCACCTCGGTGATATTGATCGCCCCACGAAGCTGTTTGATCCGGTTCTCGACATGATCGACGGCGGTGGTCGCGGCGGTGGCCGAAGATTTAACCTTGCCCGGTGAAGCCACGGCAAGAGTTGCCGTGGCAAAGATGACCGAGAGTAGGAACCCCACCATGACAACTGCTGCTCTTCCTTTAGCTTCATGAAACTCGCCGTGCAGTTGATCTTTCGTACTGGGTTTCATGATAGTTCTCCTTCGTCGTTGGCGACTCAATTTCCTTGTTGTTACTTCAGCCCGGTACTGTTCCAGATCACGGATTCGCTCCACCCTGAGCCATATCGATTTTAACCTGGGCAATGGCATTCAGCACAGGCTTCACTGCCTGTTTCAGGTTGTCGCCGTCAACCACAGCCCTGTGGGCGACCGGCCTTATGGAATCGATCCCCTGAGGAGTAAGATCGTTGGACAGGTATTTATGAATCTCTCCGATATCCGACAGATAGGATTGGAGAGAGCCCTTTACACCGATGCTGGCGTCGGCGATCTTGCCGAAACCTTCCCGCATTTCGATACGGCGGCGTTCACTGATCTGCCGGATATCGGGATTAGTATAGGTGCCCTCCCACTGAACAAAATACTCATTTCCCCGAATTCTCATCTTGTCGCTGTGCAGTTGTAACTTGGTGCCGAGTTTCTCCATTTTTTTGGCATCGCTGGCATAGGTTTCATAGGCCTTCTTCATGTCGGACTGATTGGGTTTGACGAGCTCTTCCAGAGATACCCTAGCAACATCAATCTGCTCGGAGGCTTTTTTATAATCCTCTTCCACCGTCTGCAACGAGTCGGTAATTCTTTCGGCCCGATCCTGACCGGTGGTGGCGCAGCCGGTCAGTGAGGTGACTGCTCCCAGGAGCAGCGCGGACAAGATTAATCTGGACGTAATTCTGAGTTTCATGAGTGTTCTCCTTCGTAGCTGGATTGTTGTAGCCGGATTACGACTGAATTGAAGCAGTTCTCTGCTCCTGGTCAAAAGGGACATCACGCTGCAACACGGTTCATCTCTTACCTCCTTATCAAAAAAACTGCTGACAGTGCGACAGCAGTCGTGTTCTTAAACGAGGAGTTCGCAACTAACGTGCCTAATAAAAGCTACAGCTATTTTTTGCCTAACAAGCTGATTTTATTATTTAAAGCAAGAATAACACGCTAGGGGTGCGGCGGAATCCGTCGGCATAAACCGTCATATTTTGCATATCCGCCATATGAGGCAATCGGCTGTTGAATCAATCAGAAGCAGATTCTTCGCTTGCTTCGACTATGCTCAGCACAAGTCGCTCAGAATGACATCTACCGGATTTATCGGGTATCGTTTTCGTTGAGAATTATCTGACCACTGCCGTGCACTCTTGTTCCGGAGTATCTTTACTCAATTTTCCCTCCGTCTGGTCTTGTCTGAGGTCCTCTCCACTATTTTTTTAATTTCCGCAAACTGTTGATCCGTTAAAAATGAGCGCATTGCCTTCATGTTTTTAACTGTTTCGATATCAGAGGCAGTTTCTATCGCGGCCGTTTTTCTCACAGCAGCAACGGCCATCCCAAGATCAAAATCTTTCACTTCTATGATTTTCTTGAATTCAATCTCGGCAATCTCCAGCTCGGCTCTGAAACGGGCCTGTTTACACCTTAGACGCAGCACGTTCCGTCACATATGACAGTTTCACCATATGTGACGGCGCTACCCCGCGGTTTTCGTCAACTGCTTCGTTTTCTAACTTCACTAATAACCTAAAATCAGCCGGTTGCACGTTCGGTGCCCCTCACCCTTCTCTGGCACGTTAGTTGCTTAAGAAAAGTCACAAAACAGAAGTAATTTCAGTATTTTCGGGAAATATGCCGATGTGACGCCGCACAAGCATCGGAAATAAGTAGCCACCCTGGAGATGGAGCCTACTCATGGACGAAGCCGAACAGATCGTCATCTTCACCCTCAACGAGCAACGTTATGGCGTACCCCTCGGCGTCGTAGAACGGGTTGTCAGCATGGTGGAGATTACCCGCCTGCCGTCGGGGCCGGAGTTCATTCAGGGAGTGGTGAATGTTCAGGGAGAAATCATGCCGGTTCTCAATCTGCGCCGCCGTTTCAATCTTACGGAACGCCCCATCGAACTCAGTGACCAACTGATCATAATCCGTTGTGCGGCACGCGGTTTTGCCCTGATGACAGAGAGAGTCTGCGAGGTACGGCACTGTGCGAAGCAACTGCAGACCGGGGCCGAGAAGATTATTCACGATCAGTCCTATCTCTTTGCGGTAGCCAAGCTTCCCGACGGCCTGATTCTGCTTCAGGATCCTGAAGCACTCCTCTCCTCCGCTGAAGCACTCTCCATCGACGAACTGATTGCATCCGGTCTGCCATGAAACCCCTTCTTGCTCATGCCGAACTGGAACTGCTCAGCGCAGATATTGCCCGGCACCTGGGACTGCATTTTCCCCCTGCCCGATGGCAGACCCTTGAAAATGGATTGAGAGCGGCAACCAAGGGACTAAAGTTCGGAGATATACATGAATGTGTTGCCCGTTTTACCTCTTTCCCGCCGACGGTGGAATTAATTGAATCCATGGCCGGTTTTCTGACGGTAGGCGAAACATATTTTTTCCGTGAAGCACGGTGCTTCGAGATGCTTCAACAGCAGATCATCCCGGATATCATCAGAAAACGCCACGGCGGGAAACAGCGGCTGCGCATCTGGAGTTGCGGTTGTGCCACCGGTGAAGAACCGTACAGCATTGCCATACTGCTCCATACTTTGCGTAAGGAGCTGTTTAACATCGATATTTCGATTCTGGCAACTGACATCAATCCCCAGGCGCTGCGTAAAGCCAGAGAGGGAATTTACTCGAATTGGTCTTTTCGCACCACGCCGACTAGTTACCAAAAAACCTATTTTCGGGAAACCGGAGACGGGCGGTTCGAGCTATTGCCGATCATCAGAGAGATGGTCAGTTTTGCAAGCCTCAATCTGTCGGATGAATGTTATTCGTCACTGGTAGCCGGTAACGATACGTTTGACGTGATCTTCTGTCGCAATGTACTCATGTATCTTACCCCGGAGCTTGCGTCGCAGGTCGTAGCACGCTTTCACCGACTCCTCTCCACCGGCGGATGGCTGTTTGTCAGTCCCTGTGAGAGCTCAAACTCGCTCTTTTCCGGGTATGAACCAATAGCGTTTCCCGATGCGATTTTCTATCGAAAATACGATGGCAGGAACGGGGCGCAACAGGGTATCAGAAACGTTTCTTCTCTCGTCCACGACGAATCGTCCAAAATCTTGAAGAGGGAAGACCAGAGCTGTCGGCAGGTTCTTACGGTCAGCGAACGTGCAACTTACCGTGAATCATCAGAAAACAGTTCCCTAAAACAGGAGCAACTCGAATCTGAGGCACTGGAACTGTTATGCCGGGCACACGCCGACGAAGGCAGACTCGCCGACGCGCTGTACCTGTCTGACCGGGCGCTTGCCTCGGACAAACTCTCCGCCGGGCTCCATTATCTGCGGGCCATCATCCTCCAGGAGCAGGGAATGAACGATGAAGCAACAGCATCGCTCAAAAAAGCGCTCTACCTCGATCAGGATCTGGTTCTCGCACATTTCACCCTTGCGACCATTGAACAGCGAAAGGGGAAGTTTAAAACGTCGCTACACTATTTCCATAACGCATTGTCACTGCTGGACAGGTACAACAGGGACGATATCATTCCCGAATCCGACGGGATGTCGGCAGTTCGGCTCAGGAATATCATCATGGCGACAACGGCAGCCATAAGCCGAGGAGTGTAAAGATGGACGCGATTACGCCACGAGGCGAAGCGGATCGTAAGCGGATTTTCAGGAAGCGGGCAGAATTGCTGGCACGGGAAACCGATCAGCACGAGAGGGAAGAAGAGCAGATCGATGTTGTTGAATTTATTCTCTCCGGTGAACAGTATGCCATCGAGTCCGCATACGTCAACGCGGCACACTCCATGAAGGATCTCACACAACTTCCCTGCACGCCGCCATTCGTACTGGGGGTGGTGAATATGCGCGGCAAGATCCTCTCGGTAATCGACCTGCGCGTTTTTTTTGAACTTCCGCGCAGGGCTCTATCCGACCTTAACATGCTCATTGTCCTGCAAAACGACACCATGAAATTTGCAATTCTGGCAGATGTTATCGTCGGATCCCGCAGGATTCCCCGGACGTCACTTCTGGCGACACTGCCGACTCTCACCGGTATACGCGCTGAATACCTGCTGGGAATTACACCTGAGCGGCTGGTGGTTCTGGATGGCGGCAAGGTACTGTGCGACAGCAGGATGGTGGTGCATGAGGAAGTTTGAAGCAAATATTTCTATTACTTGTTGGGGGGATACATGATGAAGTGGACTGTGGGAACAAAGATCGGTGGCGGTTATGGCCTGGCAATTATCATCCTTGCCATTATCGGCGTGGCGACATACCTGAGTACGTCCAGTTACATGAAGAACGCGGAATGGGTGGTTCATACCCATGAGGTACTTGCTACCCAGGACAATCTGCTTTCCTCACTTGTTACTGCAGTTTCCGCAGAGCGCGGATACCTCCTGACCGGAGAAGAGATCTATCTGAATACACATGCTCAGGCAATCAAGACAATCGATCTGGAGATGAAACATCTGCGGACACTGTCGGCTGACAATAAAGGACAACAACTCAGGCTTGATCGTCTGGACCCCATGATCGCCGAAAAAATAGCTGAAATGAAAGAGACGATCAACCAGCGCAGAGTCAAAGGTAGTGAGGCCGCTCTGCAGATGTTGCGTCTGCATATGGGGAAAAAAGTCATGGACGACATCTTCAAGATTAAATTGGAAATCGAAACCACCGAAAACGGGTTGCTGCAGCAGCGCAACAATGAATTAAACAACAGTGCGCGTATCACCATGATGTCGATCATCCTCGGCATCCCCTTCACGATTATCCTGCTATCGGCGGTAAGCTTTCTCATAACGAGGAACATTGTACAGCCATTGAGGGATATCACCGTTTCTGCAGAACATATCGCCGCCGGCGAACTTGATATCCCCCCTCTTTCCTGCCACCGCACGGATGAGATCGGCATTCTTGGAGAGGCTTTCACCAAGGTGGTGGTATCCCTGAACACAATGGCGGAATCAGCGCAACAGATTGCCGCCGGAGACCTCTCGGCGGTGGTGACGCCACAATCTGAACGTGATGTCATCCGGACATCTCTGGCAAAAATGATCGTCAGCCTTAACAGTTCGGCACGAATCGCACGCCAGATAGCGGACGGCAACCTTACGGTTGTTGTCGTTCCCCAATCCGAAAAGGATGTCATGGGTAATGCTCTCGCACTCATGGTGAACAACCTCAGGGAACTCACACGGGATATTATCGAGGGGATCAATGTCCTCGCGGTATCTTCCAGTGAGATCATCGCTTCCACGACTCAGGTCGCATCAGGCGCATCACAAACATCCGCCGCCGTGAGTGAAACAACAACCTCCGTGGAAGAGGTTAAACAGACCGCCATGGTTGCCAATCAGAAGGCGCGGAACGTCTCGGAAACCGCTCAAAAAACGGTCAAGATTGCCCAGGGAGGAAAAAATGCAGTGGATGATTCCCTTGCCGGAATGAATCGGATTCAGGGGCAGGTTGAGTCAATAGCCGAGAGTATCGAACGACTCTCCGAGCAGGGCCAGGCAATCGGCCGACTTATGGAAACGGTGAACGATCTGGCCGAACAGTCGAATCTGCTCGCGGTAAATGCAGCCATCGAGGCGGCCAAGGCAGGAGATCACGGCAAAGGTTTTGCGGTCGTGGCACAGGAGGTAAAAAGCCTGTCGCTGCAATCCAAGGAAGCGACCTCACAGGTTCGAGCCATTCTCAATGACGTGCAAAAAGCGACCAATGCTGCGGTGCTGGCCACCGAACAGGGGAGCAAAGCAGTGCAGGAGGGGGTCCGGCAATCAAAAGAAGCGGGGGAGGCGATCCGCCTGATGAACGAGAGTATCGACGAGGCGGCCCAGGCAGCTATTCAGATTGCCGTATCGAGTCAGCAGCAGGTAATCGGTATGGATCAGGTGGCACAGGCAATGGGGAGTATCCGTCAGGCCAGTGAGCAGAACGTCACCGGCATGAGACAGGTGGAGATCACCGTGCAGGGGTTACTGGGTCTGGGGCAGAAGATGAAGGATTTGGTCGCACAGTTCAAGGTCTGAGAACGCGGGAGTTAACTTGGCTAACAAGGATGATGAATTTCTAAAGAGACTTCTTGTAACCTTCGCGGTTGAGGCTCAGGAACATGTGCAGGGGATCTGTTCAGGGCTTCTCCGCCTGGAACAAAATAAGGATACGGCGGAAGCACGTGCGGAACTTGTGGAGACTGTTTTCCGCGAGGCGCACAGTCTCAAGGGGGCGGCTCGGGCAGTCAACCTGATACCGGTAGAGACGCTCTGTCAGGCGCTGGAAACGGTTTTTGCCGCACTGAAAAAAGATGAACTGTCCCTGTCAGTTGGCGTCTTCGATCTCCTGCAGGAGGTACTGGACTATCTCGGTGCTGTTCTCCTCACTGCCGGCGCCGAACGTACGCACAAAGACAAGCTCCAGCAGCGACAGCTTGTCAGCAGGCTGGAAGGAGTTCTGAAGGGTGAAACGCAAAAAGAGGAGAGCTCCCACCGTGCCACTGGAGTTGCCCCTCCTCCGGTCATTACTGACCTGCCTGAGGTTCCGGTAGCAGAGATGACTAACGTCGTGCCACTCCTGCCGGAAACAATACGGGTTGCCACCCACCGGCTCATATCCGTACTGCTGCAGTCGGAAGAGATGCTGGGAGCCAAGCTCTCTTCAGCAGAACGCCTCCTTCATATGCGTTCCACGTCAGCGGTCATGGGGAGTTGGCGGAAGGAGTGGACAAAACTACTGCCGGTGGTACAGCAATGCAGGAACTCCGTGAACAGTGTATCCCCCCGCGAGCATATGTCCGGTACTGCTGAAAAGCAAACCACCCTGGGAAAGCTGCTTGATTTTCTGGATTGGAACAGTGACTTCATCAATTCGCTGGAAACGCGTTTCACTGCCCAGCTCAAGACAACGGAAAAAGATGACCGACTTTTGGACGGGATGGTCACCAGCCTGCTGGATGACGTAAAACAAGTCCTCATGATCCCCTTCTCGTCCCTGCTGGAAATACTCCCCAAGATTGTCCGGGACCTGTCCCGGACATACGCGAAAAAGATCGAAGTGATTATCACCGGGGAAAAGATAGAGATTGACCGGCGCATCCTGGAGGAGATGAAGGATCCGCTGGTGCATCTGGTGAGAAACTGCATTGATCACGGCATAGAAAGCCCGGATGAACGTAGTGCGAAGGGTAAACCTCCCCTGGGAACCATCACGATTACCGTGGCACCCAGGGACAACATGGTGGAGTTGACGGTTGTGGATGACGGCAGGGGGATCTCGCTGGCCAGGGTCAGGTCGGCTGTACTGAAACTCGGCAAGTTGTCGGAGGAGATGGTGACGGAATTGAGCCATCAGGAGCTTCTGGCACAGGTATTCCAGTCTGGCATCACCACAAGCCCGATACTTACCGAAATTTCCGGAAGAGGTTTGGGGCTGGCTATTGTCCGGCAAAAAGTCGGTAAAATTGGGGGAACGGTCAATGTCGTCTCCTCGTCGGATTTCGGAACAACCTTTCGTATGCTGCTGCCGCTCACCATCGCCACGTTTCGCGGCATACTGGTCAGAGTAGGAGAGCGTCAATTCGTTATCCCTGCTATGTATGTTGAGCGGGCGCTGAGACTGTTTCCGGGGGAGATCAGAAACGTTGAAAACCGGAAAACAATTTCCCTTGCGGGAGTGCCGCTCTCTCTTGCATCTCTAGCCGCCGTGCTGGAACTGCCGGCGCCGCTGGCAGACAAGGAGATTTCCCCGCAGCTGCAGATAGTGGTCCTTAACAGTTCGGAAATACGTATCGCTTTTCAGGTCGACGAAGTGTTGGGTGAATGCGAAGTGCTCCACAAGGGGCTGGGACCACAGCTTTCCCGCGTCAGAAATGTTGCCGGCGTAACTCTTCTTGGTAACGGCCACGTGGCGCCGATTCTCAATGTGATCGACCTGCTGGCTTCGGCAATCAAGATGTCCGCAGTCACCACACGACCGGAAGGAACTGTCGACACGCTGTCACCTGCGGCAGAGATTCGCTCCATACTGGTTGCAGAAGATTCCATTACCACCCGGACACTGCTCAAGAATATCCTCGAATCCGCCGGATATCGAGTATCCACGGCTGTTGACGGTCTGGACGCTCTCACCAAACTCAAATGTAACCGGTTCGATATCGTTGTTTCCGACGTGGAGATGCCTCGCATGAATGGCTTTGACCTTACCGCCAGAATCCGTGCCGACAAGAATCTGCAGGATCTGCCGGTGATTCTGGTGACGGCGCTGGCCTCCCGGGAGGACCGGGAGCGGGGTATTGATGTGGGGGCGGACGCCTACATTGTGAAGGGGAGCTTCGACCAGAGTAATCTGCTGGAGGTACTACACAAACTTATCTGAAGCCTTGGAAATAAATCCCCTCAAGCTCTAGTTAAGATTGGAAAGGAATGCGTACAAAGGAAACAACATGATCAGGGTTCTCATTGTGGAAGATTCGCTTGTTGAGCAGGAGTTGCTCACACATATCCTCACCCGCGATTCGGGGATCAAGGTGGTCGGGGTTGCCAATGATGGCAACATCGCCCTTGCCGAGGTACAGCGGTTGAAGCCGGACGTGATTACCATGGATATCACCATGCCGAACCTTAACGGTTATGAGACTACCCGCCGGATTATGGAGAGCACCCCAGTACCGATTATCATCGTAAGTTGCTGCTGCCAGCCCGGTAATCCGGGTAATTCTTTTGACGCCATGGAGGCGGGGGCTGTGGCTATTGTGCGCAAACCTGCCGGATTGGGACACCCCGGCCATACGGCCGATGCCGCCGACCTGATCAGAACGGTGAAGGTTATGAGCGAAATAAAGGTCGTCAAGCGTTGGCCCAGAAATCGAGGAAAGTTCCAGTGGCCGACACTTCCTCCTATAATTTACGGAGTTACAACTGACACGAATCAGATTATTGCAATTGGCGCTTCGACCGGAGGACCGGCAGCCCTCCAGAAAATATTTGCCGCATTGCCGAAAGATCTCTCCGTGCCGGTTCTGGTTGTGCAGCATATGGCCGTCGGCTTCATGAAAAACTTCGTTTCCTGGCTTAGTTCCACCACCGGCTTCCCCGCTCACATTGCCGTTCAGGGGGACGTTCCCGCACCGGGCCATGCGTATTTTGCCCCAGACGATTTCCATATGCTGGTTGGCAGGGATCAGCGCATACTGCTCTCCGGCGATTCCCCGGAAAATTGTGTCCGTCCGGCAGTATCACGTCTGTTCAGATCCGTAGCGGAAATTTTTGGTGCTCATTCGATGGGAGTCCTGTTGACCGGTATGGGGCGGGATGGAGCCGATGATCTGAAACAGCTCCGGCTCAGGGGCGCCATAACGATAGTTCAGGATCGTGAAAGCTCCCTTATTTTCGGGATGCCCGGCGCGGCGGTACAAATCGATGCAGCCGATTATATTCTCGCACCGGAAGCCATCGCCCTGTTTATCGCACAACTGAACAGTGCAAAAGGAGGAAGGAGATGCCGGACAGAAAGGATGTTACAAACTCATGAATAACGAAACGACAGATTCCTCCCCTCACGTGGTACTTATTGCCGAGGATAGCCCGACCCAGCGGGAAATGTTACGGTATATGCTGGAAAATAACGCCTTCAGTGTGAAAGCGGCCACCAACGGGCGTCACGCCCTGACCCTGCTGAAACAAATACGACCTGTGGCCGTGATAACGGACATTGACATGCCGGAGATGGACGGTTACACACTATGCCGCAACATCAAGGGTGATGCGGAGTTGCAGGGGATACCGGTCATTCTGCTCACCTCGCTCTCTGATCCCGAAAATGTCATTATGGGATTGGCATGCGGTGCAGACTATTTCATCATGAAGCCGTACAGCGAAGAATTCCTTCTTTCCCGTATACAGCATATCCTGGCCAATCGCACTCTGGAAGCCAGCCGGCAGGAATTGTCCGGTCAGGAAATATCCTTTCGTGGCAAGAACTATTGTATCAATTCTGGTCGCCAGCAGATTCTCAACCTGCTGCTTTCCACCTATGAAACTGCCATTGAGAAAAATCAGGAACTGGCTGACGCTTCCGCAAAATTATCCATGATGAATGAACAGTTGGAAGATAACATGGCGGAACTGGAATCCAAAAACCGGCAACTACTGACGCTGAACGGTGAGTTCGATAAACAGCGGGAATTGGCCCACGAAGCAAAACTTCAGGCGGAGGAGGCCAACCGGGCCAAGTCGGATTTCCTTTCGAGCATGAGCCATGAACTAAGGAGCCCGCTTAATGCAATACTCGGCTTCACCCAGTTGATGGAGACGGATATTCCGCCGCCAACACCGATGCAGAGTAGAAGCATTGAACAGATTCTTCAGGCGGGCTGGCATTTACTGGCGTTGATCAACGAAATTCTTGATCTTTCCAGGATAGAATCGCGGCAGACACAGCTGACGATGGAGCCGGTGTCCCTGGTGGAAGTCATGCAGGAATGCCAGGGAATGATCGAACCGCAGGCGCAACAACGGTGCATCCCGATGACCTTTCCCCGTTTAACTGCTCCTGTTTTTGTCATGGGCGATCGGACCCGAGTAAAGCAGGTTCTGATCAATCTTCTTTCCAATGCGATAAAATATAACCGCTCCCTGGGGACAGTGGACGTACAGTGCATCAGGACTCCTCCAGACCGTATCCGCGTGAGTGTCAAGGATAGTGGCGCCGGGCTCAGTCTGAATCAGCAGGAACAACTCTTTCAACCGTTCAATCGTCTGGGTCAGGAAAACGGTAGAGAGGAAGGCACCGGCATCGGCCTTGTGGTCTCCAAGCAGTTAGTCGAGTTGATGGGAGGTGAAATTGGTGTGGAAAGCGTTGTCGGGACCGGTAGCGTGTTCTGGTTTGAGCTCATCTCCGCCGATGATGCAAATCAGCTCATAACCGATGGGACAGAAACGGCAGCAGAGCAGCACTCGGTACCGTGCGGAACCAGGCGGCACACTCTGCTTTATGTGGAAGACAATCAGGCAAACATCACCTTGGTGAAGCAGATCATTGCCCGTTACCCCACTATTCGCCTGCTCACCGCTTCGGATGGAGCCAGCGGCTTGGATATTGCCCGCTCATCCCTGCCGGATGTGATTCTGATGGACGTTAATCTGCCCGGCATCAGCGGCATTGAAGCAATGAAAATTCTCCATGCAAACCCTGTAACTTCATCGATTCCCGTCATCGCCGTAAGCGCTAATGCGATGCCGCACGACATCAAAAGGGGGCTGAACGAAGGTTTCTATCGCTACATAACCAAACCGATCAAAGTCAATGAATTTATGACTATGTTGGACGAGGTTCTGGAATATACGGGAAGGAACGGCTGAACTATGTCAGAGTGAGACAAGCTGACCAAAAGCGCCAGCCGTCCGGCCTCTCTCTTCCGGTACCCGGCGTCGACCGGAGGCCTGCCGAGACGCAACCTGCTTCCTGAACTGTACCGACGCCTTATGCACGGTGGCTGCCGGAACTATTTGCAGATCCTTCAGCAGATCACCAACCGTCAGATACCCGCAATAACCGACCAAGAACAGACAAAAGATGAAAAAAGGTTCCATGGTGACCTCCTATGAAGTACAGAGCAAAGCAACACTTACCCCATGGCGCGATAGAGACCAACGACCTTACCGACGATGGATACTTCCTGCCCGGAAAAAGCATAGATCGGCTCATAGTTGGGATTAGCCGGCTGCAAACGAATACGGTCCCCCTCATGGTAGAACCACTTAAGTGTCGCCTCACCGTCCACCATGGCCACCACCATGTCCCGGTTTGAGGCCGTTGGTTGAGGCCTGATGAGCGCCAAATCGTCCTCGAACACCCCGGCATTGATCATCGAGTCCCCCTTCACCTTGAGGCAGAACGTCGCTCCCGTCTGTTGAGCCACAGCATCGGCAATTGGGTGGTAGTCCATAATATCCTCGATAGCGGGCTGAGGCATCCCGGCCCGAACCATCCCCACCACCGGCAGGAATACCGCCGACAAGCATTCGCCGAAGCTCTCAGAAAATCCGCCCGATTCCGGAGGGGCCTCCTTCTGTTTCCTGGAGATAAGAGTAATTCCACGGGATCCCTTGGCGAGTCTCTTGATGTACCCCTTCTTCTCAAGGGCTTCCAGGTGCCGGGTGGCACTCAAGGTGCCGGTAATCTTCATATGAGCGGAGATTTCGCGCAGTGTAGGCGGGAAGCCATATTCTCCCAGATAGTCCCGCAGAAAGTCGAATGCTTCACGCTGGCGATCGGTAAGCTGTTCCATGGCGGCCCCTTGTAGTCATTTGACATAGTGTTCATATGATACATACACCCTTTTCAAGACCATGTCAAGCAGGAGCCGCAAGCGGTTATCGCCTGGGTGCAGGCGTCACGTCCGACGACACTCGGATTACAATAACCAACAATCATCCAACGTAAAAGGCCGGAAGCATATTCTGCTTCCGGCCTTTTACGTTCTCATTTTTACGACCTTACCTTACCCGAGATGGGCCTTCAGGTACTCCCGGTTCAGCTTGGCGATGAACTTGACGTTGATCCCCTTGGGACAGGCAGCCTGACACTCGTAATGGTTGGAGCAGTTGCCGAAACCGCACTCTTTGTGCGCGTCCAGCATCTTCTTCACCCGCACCGCTGCCTCGGGTTTCCCCTGTGGCAACGCCGCCAGCTGGGCAACCTTGGCGGAGGTGAAGAGCATGGCTGCACTGTTGGGACAGGCGGCGGCACAGGCGCCGCAGCCGATGCACTCGGCGGCATCCATGGCGTAATCCGCATCCGGTTTTGACACCAGGATGGCATTGCCGTCGGGAACCCCGCCGGTGTGACAGGAGGTATAACCGCCGGCCTGAATGATGGTATCCAGGGCCGACCGGTCAACGATCAGGTCGCGGACGATGGGGAACGCACGGGCTCGCCACGGCTCGATGTAGATGGTATCGCCATCCTTGAATTTTCTCATATGAAGCTGGCAGACGGTGGTCCGTTCCTGACCGCCATGAGGAACGCCATTGACGACCTGGGAGCACATCCCGCAGATCCCCTCGCGACAGTCATGGTCGAACATGATCGGTTCCTTGCCACCCTTTATCAGATCCTCGTTCACCACATCCAGCATCTCCAGAAAGGAGTGATGCTCAGTAATCCCCTTGGCGGTATAGGTGTCGAATTTCCCCTGCGCCGTGGCGTTCTTCTGCCGCCAGACGATGAGAGTCAACGTCATAGTCTTATGTTCGTTGTGTGAGCTCATTATTTATAACTCCTTACCGCGAGATGAACATTATCGAACTTCAGCGGCTCCTTGTGGAGTTCGGGCTCGGCCTTCTCACCCTTGAACTCCCAGGCCCCGACGTAACAGAAGTTGACGTCATCACGCTCCGCCTCCCCCTGATCCTGATACTCCTCACGAAAGTGACCGCCGCAGGACTCTTTCCGATGGAGGGCGTCACGACACATGAGTTCGCCGAATTCCAGAAAGTCGGCAGTGCGACCGGCGTTCTCCAGGTCCTGGTTGAGCTCGCCCCCGGTACCGGAGACTTTGACGTTTTTCCAGAACTCTTCCCTCAACGCCGGAATTTTCTTCAGGTTGTCCTTGAGACTACTCTCGGTGCGGGCCATGCCGCAGTTTTCCCACATGAGCCCACCCAGTTCACGCATGAACTCGGAGACGGTCTTCTTGCCGTTGATGGAGAGCAGTTTCTGGCTGTAGGCCTTGACTTCGTTGGTGGACTTCTTGAACTCGGGATCGGCGGTGGTCACCGTCCCCGGCTTGATCCCGGCCAGGTAGCCGCCGATGGTGTAGGGGATGACGAAGTAACCGTCGGCCAGCCCCTGCATGAGGGCCGAGGCGCCCAGGCGGTTGGCGCCATGAACGGAGAAGTTTGCTTCACCCAGGACGAAGAGACCCGGAATGTTGCTCTGCAGGTTGTAGTCCACCCAGAGACCGCCCATGGAGTAATGGGGGGCCGGATACATCCGCATGGGGCGTTTGTAGCCGTTCTCGTCGGTGATCTTCTCGTACATCTCAAAAAGGTTGCCGTAGCGCTCCTTGATGGTGTCCGCCCCCACCCGCTTGATGGCGGTGGAGAAATCCAGATAGACGCCGCGGCCCCCGGGGCCGACGCCACGACCGTCGTCGCACTGCTCTTTGGCGGCGCGGGAGGCGATGTCACGGGGAGCCAGGTTACCGAAGGAGGGATATTTGCGCTCCAGATAGTAATCTCGGGCTTCCTCGGGGATTTCGTCGGGATGCTTGGCCAGATCGGCCTTGTTTTTGGGAACCCAGCAGCGACCGTCGTTTCTCAGCGATTCGGACATGAGGGTCAACTTGGATTGGTAATCTCCCGCCTGGGGAATACAGGTGGGGTGAATCTGGGTGTAGCAGGGGTTGGCGAAATAGGCCCCCTTCTTGTACGCCTTCCAATTGGCGGTGACGGAGCACCCCATGGCGTTGGTGGAGAGGTAGAAGACGTTGACGTAACCGCCGGTGCAGAGACAGACGGCGTCGGCTGCGTAGGACTCCAGTTCGCCGGTGATCAGGTTGCGGCAGGTAATCCCCTTGGCAACGCCATCCACCACCACCAGGTCCAGCATTTCACGACGATTGTACATCTTCACGGTGCCGGCGGCAATCTGACGGGAAAGAGCCGAATAGGCCCCCAGGAGGAGCTGCTGACCTGTCTGGCCCCGGGCGAAAAAGGTCCGGGAGACCTGAGCGCCGCCGAAAGAGCGGTTGTCCAGATAACCGGCGTAGTCACGGGCAAAGGGAACCCCCTGAGCAACACACTGGTCGATGATGTTGTTGGAGACCTGAGCGAGACGCCAGACGTCGGCCTCACGGGCGCGGAAGTCACCCCCCTTGATGGTGTCGTAGAAGAGACGGTAAATGGAGTCGCCGTCGTTGGGATAAGCCTTGGCGGCGTTGATACCACCCTGGGCGGCAATGGAGTGGGCGCGGCGTGGGGTATCCTGGTAACAGAAGGCCTGGACGTTGTATCCCAGTTCCCCCAGTGACGCGGCGGCGGCGCCGCCGGCCAAACCGGTTCCCACCACGATGATGTTGTACTTCCGTTTATTGGCGGGGTTCACCAGCTTCAGATCGAAGCGGTGCTTATCCCAGGTTTTTTCTATCGGTCCGGTAGGACATTTTCCGTCGAGTATCACTCTAAACCCCCTTAAGACAGGATGCCGGCCAAGATGGCGACCGGGATGGAGCCGTAGCCGATCAGCACGATCACGGCAACTACTTTGCCGAGCTTGCTGAATAAGGGGAGAGAGCATTCACTGTTCCACCCCATGGTCTGGAAGAAACTCTGGATGCCATGGAAGAGGTGGAAGCAGAGCGCCACCATGGCGGCCACGTAGACAAACACCGTGAGGCCATGGGAAAAACTGGTGACCAGCATCCGGTAAACATCACCGGGAACCTGCCCCGCAAAACCGGCCACATCCGACGTCAGGCGAGCGGTAAAATGGCAGAGGTGATACACAATGAAACAGGCCAGGGTCAGCCCGGTCCAGATCATGGAAGAACCAGCCAGGGAGACCTTGAGCTGACGGTTGACGGCGTACTTTTGAGGGGTCGCGGCACGGTTCTCCAGGGTAACCTGAATGCCGTAGTAGGCATGGATCAGAACCATGGCCAGGAGAGCCAGCCGGAAAACCCAGACGAAGGGTCCGAGGCTGTGCAGATGCTCGGCATAGGAGTTGATGAGCCCGATGAAGATGGTGGAGTTCCCCAGAAGATGGACGACGACGAACAGGACCATAAGCTGGCCGGTAATCGCCATCAGCACCTTTCTGCCTACTGAGCTTTGTAAGAAGTTCATAATCTCCGTTCCTTTTCAGTGTGGTGTCGGTCTGCCGCGCTATGCGGCGACATCAGGAGGAAAACAGCATCACGTGAAGAAACCGGGGGGGGCGCGCCATCTTCTGGAACCGTTCATCGTGATCCTCCTTTATGATGAGAGTGGGTGAAAAGCCGGGAGCAACCGGGCGGTGAGCGTTCAGCTCACCATCGGGGTAAAATCCTGCGTATACTAAACGGCGTTATACAAAAAATCAACACATTTTGAAAGGCTCACTCTTTTTTTGCTCAGCATCGCCCCCAGAGATGTCGAAGACGGGCCAAACGGTGCAACTCACGGAGCCCCTCCTCCAGCTGTTCATCCCGGATCTCACCGGAATATCGAAACAGCCCCGGATCAGGAACAGTCCGTCCGGAATCCGGGTTCAGCAACGTGGCCAACCAGCGTGGGTATGAACGTGGCGTACCTTCCGAAGAGCCGTCTGCACTCGCACCCGTACCCGCTTCCTCCGACAACTTGTTTACGGCCATGACCATCCCCCCCTTCATGACGGTATTCCCCGGGGAACCCGGATCAGCATCTGAACCCTTGAAACCAGCGCCCCGGCTTCCTCCTCTCCCTCTCCACGCCGTTTCTGCAGCAGGGCGCTCAGGCCGGCCAGAAAACCGGTCTCTACTGTCCGAGGACCGGACCGTTCCAGGATCTCGACCAGTGTGGCGAGATTGCCCAAAGGGACGGTGCGGAGATCATCAAAATGCTGTTTCATTAATTCCAGAGAGACCCGCAACTCCATACCGAACAGGGTGGAACGTTGCGGGTCCATTACCGTCATTCCGGGAGGCGGGGGGGGAAGCTGTTTCATCCTGGTGATGATTTCCACAATGCCTCCTCGGGCATACTGGGCATTTTGTACCGATCTGAAGCCCCCCTCGGTGACATATCCCTCGGGATAACTCTCCGCCAGCAGAAACAGATGTGCGAAGGCCCCGATATCCAGATAATCAAAGAGC
>CAIUUR010000450.1 GCA_903902345.1 uncultured Geobacteraceae bacterium
CAAACTACACTGTCGATCTCGTAGATGAGTTAGCTATGCATAGGCGGGTGTGGCTTGAAGCCAACGTAAGGGTGAAGGTCGACAAGTATTTTGTCTGTCTTTCACGAACTGAGTATGGCGGGATCGACGTGAGACTGATCTGCTATCAACCCCAAAAAAAGGGTAATTCCATTCTAGATTATTGGGGAAAGAATGCCGCAGAGGGCTGGCTGCAATGCCGGGAACTGATCACCCTTGATCAAATACTCATGGAGGTAATTGACATGATGGAGGGAAAGGCCTTGTCCCAAGTCACGGAGCAAACGCCGCGATACAAACAAAAGCTGGGAGAGATTTGCCATTAATTATTATTTTTTCAAATACGTCACCTCGAACGACTTGCACTGCCGGTATTTCTGAATCCGGTTCGTCATGGCGAAAACGTCGTTCATTTCGTAGTGCTGAAAGATATCCAACCCCCGGTCCAGCAGAATTTTCCACCCGGTATCGGTGACAATATGCCGGGCATGGATGGTGTTGCCGGTGTCAAACTCCCACGAAAACTTAATCCCCACCGTTTCGCAGGTATTCTGCATCTTTTGAAAATATTCCTGCTGCTGTGGCCCCTTGAAATCATCTTCCACCGTAATCAGGTGAACGGCGACCTCATCGACGTCCTGCTTCACCTTTGCCACCGTCTCCAGGAACTCCATCATGTTCCTGACTTGGAAGAACAGGCGGATATAGGGATCGGTGATGACAATTTTCCCCGCATCCTTCAGGTAAGGCCCCAGGAGTCTGTCGAATGAAACTCCACGCTGATTCTCCTGATAGGAAACGTGTTGCTCCTTGAGTTCTTCCTGAACAGTAGGGAGCGACCCAGGGGCAACCGTGGCGTCTGCAGTTTTTTCGATGAACTCGTCATCCGTCGCGGGTTCAGTAGACTCTTTCCCACGGTAAAACTGGGGATATTGTTCCTCCTCAAGAGTCTTTATTTGAAACATCTTGCCTGATGCGTCAGTGTAGCCGAATTTTACCGGCTCGAACGTGAAGTCGATCCGCATGACCTGATCTTTAACCCGCTTACGTCCCTCGATGGCGAACCGGAGGATCTCTTCCATCTCATCCTTCGTTGCCTTACCTGCCGGATAGAGAATCTTCATCAACCCGGAGAATGTCTTATTGATGCCATCACGGTCGCGGGTGGAAATATCCTTGGAGAGCGAGAAATGTTCCTCGTAATTATGGGAGAAGTCGTGTGACCGGAGGCTCCGGAGAATCTCCGCCAGGTAGTCCACGACGAAACCGTATCCGGAGGAAAACATCTCGCCCCGGATGATATCAACTTCCCATCCGGGGATATAAAAATGGAGGCGATCCAGAAACGCCGAATCGAAGTACTTCTCCGGCAGCTCATCAAAGAGGTTGGTGTGTTTCAGCATATACGGCAGGTTATGCTGGGTATTCCCGACAAAGGCCATGGACGCCTCGGCTCCCAGGGTCTCGACACCGCGGGAAAACGACTTATTTGCCATGTAATTCTTCATGATATCAACCAACGCCTTGTCCACCCTTTTGTTCTTACCGGCGAACTCGTCAAAAGCAATGGCATCCCAATATCCGACCAGCCCGAGCTTGCCGCTGGTGTTGTTGACGAACAACTTGGGAACTGTAATTTCTCCCCCGGAAATCAGAATACCGTGGGGAGAGAATTCGGAAAATATATGTGATTTGCCGGTCCCTTTTGGACCGAGTTCAATGAGATTGTAGTTTCGCTCACAGAACGGGATTAACCGCACGAGCTGTAGCAGTTTGCTCCGCTTGCCAAAAAGCTCAGGATCAAAGCCGATGCTCTGGATCAGCAGATCAATCCACTCATCCGTCGTGAATTTCTGCCGTGCCGACAGATATCCGTCAAAGTCGAAGCTGGAAAGCTGGATCGGTTTGAGACTGCTGAGAAGCCAGGGACAAGCGTTCTTCTCCTCGGTGAATTCGTACTCCAAATCTGCGATACACCAGACGCCGCTTACCAGCAGCTTCGGATGTTTCTTGATGGTGTCACTGTTCACGATAACTTTATTGACACCGAGGTTGGAAAAAGTGGCCTCATAGGTATCGTTATTATCATTCAGCGACACGCTGATCTTGTCGATGACCTTGTGACGCCCTTTCTCCTTCGTAATAGACTTTACCAGTCCTGCTTCACTCCGGTGAACGTAATGTTTACGCAGGATCTCTTTGACCGTCTCGATTCCCGACTGAATACTGGCCTCATCCGAAGTGGCGCAGTACTGCCCCAGGAGATATTCAAGTACGAACGAAGGAACGATGGCGTTTCCCTTCACCGCCTTCACCAGGTCCTTGCGGACGACTAAACCGGAAAAATGTTCGTTTACTTTTGTATCGAGTTCACTCATCAAAACCTCTTTTCACTGCTGAATACTCGAACGATTTATCCTAAAAAAGCAGTCGAACCACGAAATACACGAAAGACACGAACAAAACTGATCGGTTGATCCCGGAAACTTGTCGCCGAGTTGGTTACGTGTATGTCCTTTTAATTGTTTGTTTTCTTTCGTGCTATTTCGTGCTTTTCATGGTAACGGCCGTTTTTAGGTTTATCTTTTTTCGTGTTGTTCGTGCCTTTCGTGGTTAACAGCCGTTTGTATCTCAAAAATCAAAATCGCTGGTAAAGGTTCGCCGCACCAGATAACGAGCCGACTTGTATTCGCGGTAATGGGATGTTGTGCCGACCCGTTCCTCCAGCTTGAGGAGAACTTCCTGACCGTTGGCCTCATCAGCCTTGCGGCTCAGGACGAATCGTACCTGCTTCTCGCGGTCACGGGGGTTTTCGGAGGTCAAATCAAAGAGCAGCTCATGACTGTCGGAGATCAGGTTTCCGTCACGAGTGTAGATGCCGGCCTTGATGGTACGGGCTTGAACCTTGTCACTGGCCGGTTGCACCTGGTAGAAAACCACGGCCATCTGTCCCGACGAGATGATCGAGGTCGACCCACGCAGGATCTCCACCTCGACGGCGGAGGTATCGCTCTGCCGCTTTTTGTTGATCTGGATGACCGGAATGACCGTCTCCTGGAGCGAAGCGCCACCATGGACGTATCTGCTGCCTGAGCCTTTCAGTCGCAGCCGGTTGATGGACTTCGGTATCTGCACCTCATGGTCGCCGGTTAGTCCGAGCTGCGCGGCGGTGAACAGACGCAGCCCCGGCTTGTCATGTAACCCTTTGCCGATTACGAACCGTCTGTCCCGGAAGAGGATCTTCTCGGCCGTTGCTTCGGTTCCAAGGAAATCGCTTTCGACAAGGAGACGGTTCTGGTAGATGAACCCGTGATCGGTGGTAATCAGCAGGTTCGTGGCGTTGGCGGCGGTCAGTTTCTTGATCAGTCGGATGATCTCCTGGAGAGTCTCCTCCGCCGCCTCAAATGCGCGCTCCTCGGTGACCTGTTTGTCGCCCGTCGCATCAATCCGGTTGTGATAGACATAGATAAGATCGTGATCCCGCAACAGAGCCCGGCATTCTTCACCATTCAGACGCATCACATCCACAGCCTTTACCGCGGCACAGCGTTGTTCCACGTTATCGGCGAGGAGCTTCGCCCGGTTGGCGGTTCCCTGAGAACTGCTACCGTTGACGAAAACCGTCCCGCTTTCGTCTTGCGCCAGTGACAGTTCGCGATTGGGCAACAGCGCCGCCATCCCAAGCTGTGTGTAGCTGGGGAGCATGGCCAACACCGGCTCAAGTTTTCCGGTGTAACGATCTTCCTGGCGGATCAACCCCATCAACTCTTCACCGATTTCATACCGCAGGGCATCGGAGATGATGACAATGATCTTCTTGTTGTCTTTCAGGAACGGCTGCACCCATCGGGCAAAGAACTGCCGTTGCAGGGGGATATCGCCAACCTCCCAGCGATCGGTGGCATCCACATGCTGCTGCCAGGTATCGTTAATCCGCAGGAGGAAGTTGTTGGTGTAGAGATTCTCAATCTGCTCGTTGAGCCGTTCCAGCAGCGAAGTCATCCCGGATTTGCCGGCGTGGTAGATAAATTTGCGGTAGAGCTGATCGATCCGGAACCAGGATTGGCAGTAGCGCTGAATACCATCAGACAGAGAGTCCATGGCAAGGTTCAACTCTTCCAGCGTGGCAATGAAACGGGCTGCAACGTCAATCGCCTCATAGACATTCTTGAACTCATTGAACCAGTGACCGGTCCGCCGTTGTCTGATAAAAGTCAGGCAGTCATTGGCCGGGATGGTCCGGTCGGCAACATGCTGCGCCAGGTCGCTCAGGATCTTCTGATCGATCAGCCGAAAGAAGTCGAGTTCCATCAAATTCCGGAAATCCCGTGTCCCCAGATCGTGTTCGATTGCCAATAGTTCGGCGCAGTCGGAAGAGAGCGCCTCAAAGGATGCCTCGTACTGACGGCTGTCTTTCCATCGCTTCAGGAAGACCAGGGCATCTCCCCTCAGCTTGGCGGCGCCATCGGTTCCCATGGCATAGCATGATTTGAACAGCTCGATGGCGAAGTCTCTGATCCCCGGTGTTGCCGATGAGTATCCGTAGCAGCGCTCCAGCTGCTCCAGCAGAAACTCTTTGAGGGCAGAGCGCTTGATCAGCTTGAGCTTGTCATCGCGATTCTCCGCCAGTTCCGCCAGCAGGTTCTCCAGCACACTCTCCAACCGGGAATCTCCCCCGGTACAGATGGCCAACATCTTGAGGCGGATGGCGCCGGTGGTGTCATCTTCTGCCAAGATCCGCTTCAGTCCCTCTCGCCGCTTGCCTGCATTGAAGAAGTGACTATGGACATGAACAAGGTCGGCGAACTCCATGCCGAGGTTTAACTCACTCAGCCAGATCCCCGCCTGATCCGTCCGGAACTCGCCATGGGCAAGTTGCACATCCAACAGCCAGTTATCCACGTCATCAGGTGGCGGCCCTTCGTGGTAAAGCAGGAACTTCTGTTCCGGAGCTTCCCGCAGGATGCGGTGCTTGACGCCGAACTCATTGTTGTTCAGCTCAATCTTATCGATACCGGCCATATCCAGAGCATCGAAATCTTTGCGTAGTTCTTGCTTGGCGTCATACCAGAAGACGATCCGGTGCTTATCAAAAATGCGTGTCAGGGCCAGAGTAATGCGATCCATGGGGGAGTCCGATCAAAAGCAGTTAACCACGAAATTCACGAACTACACGAACGAAATTGGAAGGTTAGATCTTAACAAAGTGTCACTGGCCTGGTTTGCTTTAGCATCCTCGAACTGTCTGTATTCTTTCGTGCTTTTCGTGTTTTTCGTGGTCAAAAAAATTGGAATTATTGCCCGGTTGACGATTCAACAGAAGTTCCCAGTTGCTCAAGCAGCGTAAGCCACTCATTGAAATGGCGGCATTTCTTTCGCAGCACGGATAACCCGATTTTCCCTACCACGGACACACCTGCCGTAACCTTATCGTATTCGGGGATCTCTTTCAGAATACGCTTTGAGGGTGCAGTCTCCGGACGATCATTGATCAGCTCGGGATTCTGCCCACCCACCATTTTCACCAACCGCCTTATCGGGCCATCATGTTCCAGATATTCCCAATCAAGCTGTTGCGGATCGGCTAATATCAACGCTTCGAACTCATACAGCTGTATATAGGGAATGAATCGGTGGTCTTCGAGGTCCTTTTTCAAGGCATCCTCAAGGATTCTTACCCGATCATAGGGATCTTCTTCCCCTTTCGCCTCAACATATCCGGGGAAATCCTCCGGCAGGGCATACAAGTCGAACATGGTCGTAAAGCGACATTCCTGGTGATTATCTTCTTTCATCCAGGTTTGGATATCGGCTTTCGCCTTTTGGTAATTTATCAGACCACCGCGGTACTCCCTGGCGGCTTTCTTGTCCTTGCTGGTCAGAACAGAACGGGCATCAGCGATCACATTGGACAGAGCAAGATTATTCGCCAGAATATTCTTCACAAACGACTCTTCAGTTTGACCTTCCGCGGTTACATGGAGGCGGACAAGCTTCATGGCCTCCCTCCCAAAACATTTTTCTCCCATAACTCGGAAAGGCTGTAACGGGAGAGCCAGTCAGCCAACGCAGTTTCATCCAACCGTTTGAAGACGCTGCAGTGATTATTCTCATCCCGCTCTACCACCACCAGATTGCTTGCGTGGAACTCATCAACCAACCGGGTCGATTGGGTGGCCACCACCACCTGACAATGAGTCGATGCCGTCCTGATCATCCCCGCGAGTTCAGCAATGGCTGCCGGATGCAGCCCCAACTCCGGTTCATCTAGTACGATGACACTGGGCAGCATGTTCGACGGTTGCAGCAACAGTGCGGTCAGCGCCATAAACCGTAAAGAACCGTCGGATATCTGGTGCGCTCCGAACAGATATTCGCTGAGATTGTCATGCCAGTTGAGGCGGACATAGTTATCGTTGCCGGGCAGCGTCTCCAGGTCAAACGCCTTGAATTGCGGCATGACCTTGCGGATATGTCTGGTGATGCGTTCGTAATAGCGCTGCTGTGCGGGGTTATTCTTCATTGCCCGTAGAAAAGCCGCCAGGTTTCCGGCATCGCTGCGCAAATATCGGCAGTCGTCGATGAAGCCGTTGGCTTTAATTTTGGCGGTATCAGATGTATCGTGAAAGTGATAGGCACGAATCCCGGACAGAGCGTTAAAGAGGACTTTGGACGTGGCCTTCTGGTCATTCGGCAAACCAGCCTCGCCATTGCCGCCTTCTATGACGTATTCTTGGGGCTCTGCTTTTCCCGGTTTCTGAAAACTGACTTTCTCTTCAGCAAAGAAGAGACGATCCGGCATACCGTGAGCCAGTTTCACTTTGTAGCAGGTAGAACGTCGTCCATCTCCTTCGATCTGTTCCAGAGTGATACTGAACTCAATGTTGTCGGTAGATTTAGCGCCGTAATAGAGTAATGCGTCAGCACTGCCTTGTTTCCCGATGTAGGTCTGCAGGCCCTTGCTGGTGATGTAGTTAAGCATCCGGAAAAACGATACCAGATTGCTTTTACCAGAGCCATTGGCTCCCAGAAGCACCGATATATCGCCAAACTTTACATGCTGCCCATCCGGTCGGATAGACTTATAACCACCCAGCGCAATTTTCTTCAACATCAGTCTGTTGGCACTGCTCATATGAATCTCCATACGTACCATTAACCACGAAAGGCACGAAACTCACGAAAAAGTCAAAGAATGAAGCGTTGCACCGTTGCCTTGGGATAAGAACCGAAATTTATCAACAAGCCTAACTTCATGCCGGTGGCATTCAAATAATTCAAAATTTGGGCTTCATGTTCCGGCAAGAGCGCCTTCACTGCCTTTAACTCCAAGATAATCTTATCGAAGCAGATCAAGTCAGGTTTGTAGGTGTGGTGCAACAGATCGCCCTTATAATACAGCTGAAGCTCCGGTTGAGAGACAAAGGGGACGCCGGATCGGTGCAATTCTTTTTCCAGGCACTCCTGGTATACCGGTTCAAGGAAACCGGGTCCCATTGCGCGGTACACTTCAAACACGGCACCTTGAATGGCATAGCTTTCATCCCTGAAAATAATCTTGTCATCCATGGTTAGACCTCGAAATAACCAACCACTAAAAACTTTTACCACGAAAGGCACGAAATACACGAAAAATGCAGAATCTTTTAGGTTAAACCAAGAATCAGGTCTTTGATTATGTCATTAGATTCATGGTCTGTTTCAGTTTTCTTTCGTTTTTTTCGCGTCTTTCGTGCCTTTCGTGGTCATGTTTCGGTCGTTTCCCGCCCCGGAATCTTTTTCAATGCATCCCCAAACTTCAGGTAATTCACCTTCACCCCGTCATCCAGGTTAATGGGGATCTGCTTCGTTGCCAGCGGGTAGAGGGTTTCCCGTTCGTACTCGTCCAGTTCGTCAATCACCTTCCGGAGTTTTTCCAGATCCTTCAGCGCTTGCGTTTTTTCCTTCGGGGTAGCGGAGGCGCTGATGCTGACATGAGCCAGATGTTCTTTTCGTGCGGCAAGTTTGGTGCTGAATTCCCGCAGATAGTCATTGAGCACCACACTGACCGTATCCGGACGGTATCGGTGCATATAGATCAGGGCATTAAAGCTTCCCTTGGGGCTGGAGAAAAGCCAGTAGATAGGGCGTTTCTTGTAGCGTTTCAGGTGATCAGGGTAGAAGTCCTTGAGGAAATACTTGCGGATATCCTTGCCGATTGCGTCTTCGATGAAGGTCAGGTTCTCTTCGTAATGTTCCTCACCAAAAGTTACCTTCAGGAATTTGCGGAACCGTTCGCTGATGTCGTCAGTAAACCATCCCTCGTCGAGCATTGGTATGACGTTATCGTCGTCCGGTTCAAAAGTTGGGTCTGGCACTTTGGAGAGGTAATCTTCGACAGTCTCTCCTTGATTCGCAAGGATCAGCCCCGGTTTGTCGAGAGAGTAGCGGCCAAACATGCA
>CAIUUR010000451.1 GCA_903902345.1 uncultured Geobacteraceae bacterium
CCTCCCAAGATCACCGACAGCTACCAAGGGGACTTCAACGAGATCAAGCTCAACCTGAACAACTGCATCGACAACATCAGCCACCTGGTTGCCGACGTGAATATGCTGGCGGTCTCCGCCACCAACGGAAAGCTGACCACGAGAGCCGACACGACCCTTCACCTGGGAGATTTCCGGGCTATCGTTGCCGGATTCAACGGAACCCTGGATGCCGTCATCACCCCGCTGAACATGGCCGCCGACTACGTGGACCGGATCTCCAAGGGGGATATACCGGAGAAGATCACCGCACCCTATAATGGCGACTTCAACGAAATCAAACTCAACCTCAACGCCTGCATCGACAACATCAATGCCCTGGTCACCGACGCCAATCTGCTGGCCCGCTCCGCCACGGCGGGAAAGCTGGCAACGAGAGTCGATGCCTCTCATCATCAGGGGGATTTCCGGAAGATCGTAGCCGGCTTCAACGACACCCTGGATGCCGTCATCACCCCCCTGAACATGGCCGCCGACTACGTGGACCGGATCTCCAAGGGAAACATTCCCGAGAAGATCACCGCCCAGTACAACGGCGACTTCAACGAGATCAAGCTCAACCTCAACGCCTGTATCGACAACATTAACGCCCTGGTCACCGACGCCAACCTGCAGGCCCGATCCGCCACGGAGGGGAAACTCTCCACCAGGGTCGACGCGGGGAGACATCAAGGGGATTTCCGGAGGATCGTAGCCGGCTTCAACGAAACCCTGGACGCCGTCATCGGCCCCCTGAACATGGCGGCCGATTACGTGGACCGGATCGGCAAGGGGGATATCCCCCCCAAAATCACCGCCCAGTACAACGGTGATTTCAATGAGATCAAGCAAAATCTCAACAACTGCATCGACAACATCACCGATTTGGTCTCCGACGTCAATATGCTGGCGGTTTCCACAACCCAGGGAAATCTGTCAACCAGGGCCGACGCCGACAAGCACCACGGGGATTTTCGGGAAATCGTTCTGGGGTTCAACAGGACTCTGGATGCCGTCATCACCCCTCTGAACGTGGCCGCCGACTACGTGGACCGGATCTCCCGGGGGGATATTCCCGAGAAGATCACCGCTCAGTACCATGGCGACTTCAACGAGATCAAACTCCATCTCAACAGTTGCATCGACAACATCAACGCCCTGGTCACCGACGCCAACCTGCAGGCCCGCTCCGCCACGGAAGGGAAGCTCTCCACCAGGGTCGACGCCGACAAACACCTGGGGGATTTCCGCCGGATCGTGGCCGGGTTCAACGACACCCTGGACGCCGTCATCGGTCCCCTGAACATGGCCGCCACCTACGTGAACCGGATCGGCAAGGGGGATATCCCGGAGAAGATCACCGCCCAGTACAACGGTGACTTCAACGAGATCAAGATCAACCTCAACAACTGCATTGATAATATCAACGCCCTCATTGCCGACGCCGGCGCCCTGGTCCATTCCTCGGTGGAGGGAAAACTGGCCATCCGGGCCGACGCCTCCCGACACCAGGGAGATTTCCGAAAGATCGTGGCTGGGTTTAACGAGACCCTGGACGCCATCGTCGGCCCCCTGAATATGTCGGCCCAGTACGTGGAGAGGATCTCCAAGGGAGACATGCCACCGGTCATCACCGACACCTACCACGGCGACTTCAACGGAATCAAAAACAACCTCAACATCCTCATCGAGGCTCTCAACCATGTCACCGCCGGCGCCCGGGAAGTGGCCCAGGGAAACCTGATGGTGGACATGAGGGAACGCTCCGGCAACGATGAGCTGATGAAGGCCCTCATCGCCATGGTCCGACAACTCACCTCCGTGATCAGCGAGGTAAAATCAGCCGCGGATAACGTGGCCGCCGGGTCCCAGGAGATGAGCACCGGGGCCGATAACCTCTCCAATGGCGCCACCGAGCAGGCGGCGGCGGCGGAAGAAGCTTCTTCCTCCATGGAGGAGATGACCGCCAACATCCGGCAGAATGCCGACAACGCCCAGCAGACGGAGAAGATCGCCATCAAATCCGCCGACGACGCCAAGGCGGGTGGGGTTGCCGTGGCCGAAACCGTATCCGCCATGCGGGATATCGCCGGGAGGATCACCATCATCGAAGAGATCGCCCGTCAGACCAACATGCTGGCGTTGAACGCCGCCATCGAGGCGGCCCGGGCGGGAGAGCACGGCAAGGGATTCGCCGTGGTCGCCTCCGAGGTGC
This sequence comes from uncultured Geobacteraceae bacterium, assembly GCA_903902345.1. Classification (GTDB taxonomy): domain Bacteria; phylum Desulfobacterota; class Desulfuromonadia; order Geobacterales; family CAIOGM01; genus CAIOGM01. The sequence continues at coordinate 2,234 of CAIUUR010000451.1, forward strand.
GTAAACTGGCGGAACGGAGCCAACAGGCGGCCCGGGAAATTTCCCAGCTCTCCGCCTCCAGCGTAGATGTGGCGGAACGGGCCGGGACCATGCTGGCCCGTATCGTCCCGGACATTCAGAAGACCTCGGAACTGGTGCAGGAGATCAATGCCTCCAGCAGAGAACAGGATTCCGGCGCCGGACAGATCAACAAAGCGATCCAGCAGTTGGACCAGGTAATCCAACGGAACGCCTCCGCCGCCGAGGAGATGGCCTCCACCGCGGCGGAACTCTCCTCCCAGGCGGAGCAGCTCCAGAGCACCGTGGCCTTCTTCCGGATCGGCAACGGCGGCGGCCTCCTCCCCACCCCCGCCCGGACCATGGTCCGCCCCCTTAAGATCACGGCCAAGACGATGTCAACACCGACGCCCCCCCCCAGGAAAGCAGCTGGTTACAGCGTCGGGGCGAAAAAGGGGATCTCCCACGAGTACATCGCCAGCGCCGGCGACAACCTGGACGACGATTTTGAGATGTTCTGATAACAAATTCTGTTCACCCCCAGTTAAACCATTACGGAGCAATGATAGTGAAGAGTGACCATAAAGAGTGTGACAGTAGCGCGGAGGCGCCCCGTTTCTCCGCGGCAGTTGATGGCGCCACGGTAACCCTGGAATATACGGGGACAATCCTCGACGGCAGGGTGTTCGACAAGGCAACCCCGGAAAATCCTTTTATCTTCACCCTGGGCGCCGGTCAGGCGATGCCTGCCTTCGAAGCGCAGATTCAGGGAATGCGACGGGGTGAAGTCAGAAGCTTCAGCATCCCCCCCGAGGATGCCTACGGCATCCGGCACGAAGAGTTGGTCCTCACGGTTTCCCGGGAATCGTTCCCGCCGGACGAACGGATAGAAGTCGGAAAGCGGGCCAGAGTCGCCGACGCCGACGGCAACGACTGCGTCATGAAGGTGATGGAAGTCACCGACAGCGCCATCAAGCTGGACGGAAATCACCCCCTTGCGGGACAGCTGCTGACCTACAACAACGTCACCCTTACGGCCATAAGCTAGCACCCCCCGACCAACGTTCAACGTAGAAAGCCCGCGACAGCGGGCTTTTTATTGAAGGAGACACCACCGCATGGTCCACCTGTCCAACATCACCCGCCAGCACGGCAGCCAAATCCTCTTCCGCGATGCCAGCTTTCAGATCCTTGCCAAATCCAGGACCGGTCTCGTCGGCCCCAACGGCGCCGGGAAGACCACCATTTTTAGGATCATAACCGGTGAGGAGGAGCCTGACGGCGGCGAGATCACCTGCGGCAAGCGGACCACGGTCGGTTATTTTTCCCAGGACGTGGGGGACATGTCCGGACGTTCGGCTCTGGAAGAGGTCATGGCCGGTTCGGCCGCGACAATGCAGTTGGCGGAACAACTAAAGAACATGGAAGCCGCCATGTGTGACCCCATGGATGACGATGCCATGGCGGCACTGCTGGAGCGCTACGGCGCCGCACAGGAGGAGTACGAGCATCGCGGCGGTTATGATCTGGACACCCGCGCCCAAACCGTGCTCACCGGTCTGGGAATCGGACCGGACCGCTACAATCATCCGGTGGAGAGCTTCAGCGGCGGTTGGAAGATGCGCATTGCCCTGGCCAAGATCCTGACGCTCAAGCCGGATGTGCTCCTCCTGGACGAACCGACCAACCA
>CAIUUR010000452.1 GCA_903902345.1 uncultured Geobacteraceae bacterium
GAATCCTCGACATCACACTGTTCCTCCGTTGATTCTACCCTGCAGCGGCAACCTCACCGTCACCGTTGTTCCCGAACCGGCTTCACTGGCGACGGCGATTGTCCCGCCATGACTCTCGATGATCTTCCTGGTGATCGCCAGCCCCAACCCCGTCCCCTGGGCCTTGGTGGTGTAGAACGGCTGGAATATCCGCTCCAATTGCTCACCTTCGATCCCGGCGCCGGTATCTTGAAAAACGACCTCACATTCCTCGCTCCCCTTTGTTCGCGTGGTGATGAGGAGCTCTCCGCCGGGTGGTGTGGCTTGCAGTCCGTTGATGATGATGTTCAGAAATGCCTGACGGAGTTTCTCTCCATCCCCCTTGACCAGGAGGGGAGGTGAAGAAGGAGGGAGAATCAGGTGAATCTGTCGTTTCCTGGCGTCGTTGGCAACCAGGGTTGCGATCGTTTCCAGCTCTTCCTGCAGATTGCATGGCACCATTTCTACGTGTTTCGGCCGGGCCATCTGGAGAAAATCCTCCACCACCCGGTTGAGACGTTCCGTCTCCCTGATCTGGATCTCCAGAAACTCGTATTTGGGATCGCCGGGACGGAAGTCGTCCTTTAATATTTCAGCGCTCCCGCGAATGGAACCGAGGGGATTACGGATCTCATGGGCCAACACCGCCGCCATCTCTCCCAAAGATGAAAGTTTTTCCGCCCGCCGTAACTCCTCCTCGATGGTAATAATTCTCTCCGACTGGGCCTGGAGTTTTTCGTAGGATTCGGCCAAACCCCGGGCGGTCTCCTGCAGTTGGGTGCTCCGCTCCCGTTCCTTCTGGGAGAGATAGCCGGTGATACCTCCGACAACGTTATAGAGGAGTATCTCCAGATATTTTTCCATCTCCAGCGTCAGCTCCCCCCCCCACTGGAACAGGATATGGGGAGCGTAGGCAATACTCACCAGGATGGAGCAGGCCAATCCCCCACGAAAACCATACCAGAAGGCCGCCAGAATGATGGGGAGGTAATAGAGTCGCTGAAAAATATCGTGCAGAAAGTGGAGCTTCAGCGGAGTCAGGTAGTGGAGCAGACTGATCCCGATGATGAAGAGGAGTAGAAGAAGGGGGCGCGCCGATAGCTTCATGAGATCCCCGACGGGTAAACCTTTCCGTCTTTCAGCGTGATGGTTCTATGGGAGTAAATCCCGTTCTCGGGATTATGCGTTACCATGACCACGGTCTGACCTGCTTCATTCAGCTCACGGAGAAGCGCCATGACCTCCTCGCTGGTCCGGGAGTCCAGGTTGCCGGTGGGCTCGTCCGCCAGGAGAATGCGGGGATTTTTGACAATGGCCCGGGCGATGGCGACCCGTTCCTGTTCACCGCCGGAGAGCTGGTTGGGTAAGCGGTCCAGCTTACCGCCAAGCCCAACCCGTTCCAGTGCCTGCCGGGCGACAGCCCTTTTAGCCGGTGTCTTCATCTTGACGATGGCCAGCGGCAGCATGACGTTTTCCAGGGCGGTGAGGTATGGGATAAGGTGGAACGACTGGAAAACAAAGCCCAGGTTCTCTGCACGGAAGTCGGCAAGTTTTTCACCGGGGAGCTGGTACAGTTTGATCCCCGCCATCTCCACCTCCCCTGATGTGGGGTGGTTCATCCCCCCCAGGACGGAGAGGAGGGTGCTCTTGCCGGAACCGGACTGGCCCATGACCGTAATGAACTCGCCGGCCTGTATGGTGATGTCGACCCCGCGGAGTGCTGCGACGGTTTCCCCCCCACTACGGTACTCCTTGCCCAGATTCCTGATTTCGATGAGTGCCATGGGTTGCCTCGTATCAAAGAGCGCGCAGCGCTTCGGTTGGGTCCATCTTCGCGGCATGGAGCGCCGGATAGATGCTGGCCAGAAGCCCCAGGAGTA
>CAIUUR010000453.1 GCA_903902345.1 uncultured Geobacteraceae bacterium
CAGTTGGCTCGCAAGAGTATCTTTAGCCAATTTCAGATTTTCTCTGTCAGCGGCAAGGGTAAGATAACCAGTGGCAACCTGAGAAACCAAGCTGATCTGCGAGCTACGCCGGGTCTGTTCGGTGGCAAAGTATTGTTGCAACGCCTGATCCTTAAGGCTCTGCACCCTTCCAAACATGTCCAGTTCGTAAGAAACTGCACCAAGGCCAACGCTATATTGATCCACTGTCACAGGACTTCCACTTGTTGAGAAGCCCTTGGGAACCAGTTGATAGTTGGCACCGGCCATGGCATTGATTTTGGGAAAGAGATCGGAACGGCGGATCTGGTAAAGTGCTTGCGCCCTCTCAATGTTGAGAATTGCAGCCCGCAGGTCGCGATTATTTTCCAGCGCCAAGACAATCAGTTTTCGCAGTTGCGGATCAACAAAGAACTCACGCCAAGGTATGTCGGCAACTGTTTTTACATCTATAGTCTGCACCTCTTTATTCGCAGACCAATTTGACCATGAAGCCGGCACAGGCGCTGCCGGCCGCGTATATTTCGGAGCCATTGACGAACAACCGGCTACACAGAGGAGCGCCACCAAAGGGAGAAACAAGTTTGTTGCTACGCGCTTTATATGTTTCATGTCATTTAATCTCCGAGGAGCTGGTGGAATTGTCAGATGCCGCGGGGTGATTCTGGTACTGTTTCTTCCCGAACAGGCGAGAGACCATAACAAAGAAAAACGGGATAAAGATAAGATCGATGAAAGTTGCCGAAAGGAGACCGCCGGTAACAGCAGTGCCGATAGCGTTCTGGGCCGCAGCCCCGGCACCCTTGGTCAGCGCCAGCGGCAGAGTCCCAAAAAAGAAGGCCAGAGAGGTCATAATGACTGGACGCAATCTTATCTTCACTGCAGTTAAGGTAGCCTCAACCAATTCGTGCCCCTGGTGCATCTGTTCTTTGATGAACTGGATGATCAGGATGGCATTCTTGGTGGAAAGCCCCACGGTAGTAAGCAGACCAATTTGAAGATAGACGTCGTTAGGGAACATCCGCAACTTTACTGCCACCACAGCCCCCACCAGGCCCAGTGGAAGCATCAGCAGGTTTACAAATGGGATGGTCCAGCTCTCATACAGCGCCGCAACGGAGAGGAACACCACCAGCAGCGATATGGCATAGAGCGCTGGTGCCTGGGCGCCTGCGTTCCGTTCCTCGTAGGAGAGACCGGTCCATTCATAGCCAATGCCGGGCGGCAACTCGGTTGCCATCTTCTCCACCTCAGCCATAGCCTCGCCGGTACTTATTCCCGGCGCGGCCTGTCCTAATACCTCCACGGACGGAATTCCATTGTACCGTTCAAGGCGGGGTGAGCCATATTGCCAGTGTGCAGTGGCAAAGGCGGAGAACGGCACCATCTGGCCGCTCTTGTTGCTGACATACCAGCTGTTGATATCCTCAGGCAGCATGCGCGACTGGGGCTCCGACTGAAGGTAGACCTTTTTGACTCGGCCGTCCTGAATAAAATCGCTGACATAGGAACTCCCCCAAGCGGTGGCCAGCACATCATTGACCTGCAAGAGAGATACCCCCAAAGCACCGGCTCGCACATCGTCGATGTCAAGCTTAAACTGAGGAGAGTCGTCCTGGCCATTGGGGCGCACTGCAGTCAGTTTAGGGTTTTTCATGGCCATGCCCAGAAGCTGGTTGCGCGCCTCCATCAATTTTTCATGTCCCAGACCGCCTCGATCTTGCAGTTGGAAGTCAAAACCGTTCGCCACTCCCAGTTCAAGTACCGCCGGTGGTGAAAAAGCAAATGCTATACCGTCGCGGATTTCGGAGAAGGCTTTCATTGCCCGGCCGGCAATGGCGCGTGCCTTCAGATCGGGAGTTTTACGTTCGTCCCAATCCTTCAGCTTCACCCAGGCCAGCCCCATATTTTGCCCACGACCGGCAAAACTGAACCCAGCCACGGTGATGATCCCCTCCACCGTTTTAGATTCCTTTTCGAGGAAATGCTGCTCCACCTGCCGTATAGTCTTGATGGTTCGTTCCTGGGTGGCGCCTGCCGGTAGTTGGACTTGACAAAGGAGAAAACCCTGGTCCTCATCCGGCAGGAACGAAGTA
>CAIUUR010000454.1 GCA_903902345.1 uncultured Geobacteraceae bacterium
CGAGACGGTCTTGATGCCGGGGGCGGTGCCGACGGTCTGGAAGGCTGCCTTGAGGACGTTGCCGGTGGTCCCCGTGGCTCCGGCCACCTGGCCGGCGGCGTCTCCCTGGCGGACCATCATCCCCGCATAGTAAAGGTTGTCCGGGGCGGTGAGTATCTTCTCCGCTTCTTCCGGGGTCATCCCCTTGGACTTGCGGAGGAGCACGAAGGCGTCTCTGTACTCCCGGAGTTTGGGTGAGCTCTTGGGCTCCAGCAGTTCCACGCCGTCAAGGCTGACCCCCCTGGACGCGGCGGCGGCCCGGATCTCGGCGGGATTCCCCAGAAGGACGATCTTCGCCAGCCCCTGCTCCGTTATCTTCTGGGTGGCGAAGAGCATCCGCTCGTCGTAACTCTCCGGCAGGACAACCGTCTGGATGTTTTTCTTAGCCTTGGCCTTGATCTGTTCGATGAGATGCATCTGTCTCCTCCGTAAAGTTGTCTCTACCGCGAACGGTTCCCTTCGGCTTCCCTTCTCGCTCAGGGAAGCCGAAGTCCGGTGACTGAGCCTGTCGAAGTCAGTCTTCGTAGCTCTTTCCCAGGAGCCGGAACAGGAGGGCGGCCAGGAGTGCGACGCCGATGGCGACGGCGCCGGCCATCTTCCGTTTCTGCTCCGCACCCTCGATGGCGTCAATCTGGGCGCCGATGGCGTCCAGCTCTTTCTTGATGGCGGCGGATTCGCTCTTGACCTTCTCCACCATGACGTTATGGAAGAGGGTGTGAAACCGGTTCCGGGCGTTGAACAGCCCCTGTTCCATCCCCTCCGAAGCCTTGCCGTGGATTTTGAGTTCCTGTATCCGGCTGTCCAGGGCAGTGATCAACCCTTCCGTCACCTGCATCGCCTCTTTCATCAGGCGGGCGCGTTCGTAGGGGTGACACTTGGTGCAGGTTTTTTCGTTGATCAGTTCCAGGGACGCCTTCTTGATGGCGTGGTTGCCGTGGCAGCTGACGCAGGTGGGGCCGCCGTTCCCCAGCCGCTTGCCGTGGGCGCTCCCCAGGAAATCCTTCAGCACCCCCACATGGCAGCGACCGCAGGTCTCAGGAATGGCGGTTTGTTTAGGGACCCCCTTGAACCCCCGCCCTGGGTTCATGGCGTTGGCCATGTCCTTGGGGTCGCCGCCGTGGCACTCATGGCAGTAAACGCCGTTGGCAGAATGGATGCTTGTTCTCCAGAGGATAACCGGTTCCCCGTATTTTCCGGGGAGGGCGGCGTGGCACTGCACGCAGGCGTTATCCTGGGCCATGGCGGCCACGGCGGAGAACGCGAGACCGACGGTCAGGAGCAGGAGGGTTTTGATGGAGCCGACGATTGGCGCTGGAATCATGACAGGTGCCCCCAGATGGAAAGTGCAATGAAGAGTGCAATGCCCCCCAGGGCACAGACCATGAAGAGCGGTCGTTTCAACGGGTAGCGTCCGTCACCCCGATCCACGAAGGGAAGGAGGGCGATGAAGGTCATGCCGGCTCCCTGGACGGTGAGTCCGATGATCTCGCTGGGGAATATCTTGAGGATCTGGTAGTTGGCCAGGAAATACCATTCCGGCTTGATATGGGCCGGAGTCTGGAAGGCGTTGGCCGGCACGAAGGAGTCGGGGGTGAAGAAAAGGTAAGGGGAAAAGAAGACCACTCCCAGCAGGCAGGCGAAGTAGATGGAGATGGAGGTCATGTCATGGAGAAAGAAGTTGGGGAAGAAGGGTATCCCTCCCTGATGCTTTTCGTAATGGTAGACACTCCCCTGACAGGTCGGGCCGGGGAGATCGTTACTTGTGGGAGGGGCGGAGATGCCGGTCCGTTTCAGGAAGAAGAGGTGAGCGCCGATGAGGCCGGCGATGACCAGGGGGAGGACCGCCACATGGACGGCAAAGAACCGTCCCAGGGTGGGGGGCCCTACCAGTTTTCCCCCCCGGACAAATTCCACCAGGTACTCGCCGACCACGGGGATGGCGCCGACGCTGTTGGTGGCCACGGTGGTGGCCCAGAAGGAGAGCTGGCTCCAGGGGAGGAGATAGCCGGTGAGGGAGATTCCCATAACCAGGTTCAGCAGGGTGAAGCCGGAGACCCACTGGAGTTCCCGCGGTTTTTTGTAGCTCCCCATGAAGAGAACCGAGAACATATGCAGGAAGAGCGTTGCCACCATGAGGTTGGAGCCGACGGCGTGGCAGAGCCGGATGAGCCACCCGAAGGGGATATCGTTCATGATGACGGAGACGCTCTTGAACGCCTTGTCGGCATCGGGAACGTAATAGATGAGGAGGAGAATGCCGCTGACCACCTGGAGGGAGAAGGCGAAGAGGAGCACGCTCCCTAGAGAGTACCAGTTGTTGATGGTTCGCGGAAGGAGGTAGCCGGTCATCTCTTTTTCGATGACCTGGGAGATGCCGAGCCTGACCTCGACCCAATCGTAGAGTTTCCTTACGAGCGTCATGATATTCCCCCTATCCGACCGTGATGACGCCGTTGGCGACGGTGACCTTGAGCAGTTCCAGCGGTTTGGGAGGCGGACCGCCGAGAACCTTCCCCTCGGTGGAGAACTGGCCGCCGTGGCAGGGGCAGACGAAGGCCCCCTTTTGGGCCTCCCACTGGACGATGCAGCCCAGGTGGGTACAGACCGCGGAGAGGGCCGTCACCGAGCCATCCTTTTTTCGGACGACCACCGCGGCCTTGCCGTGGTACTGGAAAAATTTGGCGCCATCGGGTGGAACATCCTTTTCGGGGATGATCACGGCGGCGGAATTGTCCTTCCCCTGCCGGGGGGCAAGGTAGCTGATGACAGGGTACGCGACGGCGCCCGCAGTTACCGCCGCGACGCCGCCGATACATGTCATGATAAACACTCTTCTGCCGTCTTGTTCCATGGAGAATCTCCTGTAGCTGGGCCGATCAGATCATCGTAGAGAGGAGTCGGTTGTTCCGTCATTTCCGCGCGTATGCTTCCGGGAGGTGACGGGAAAAATATCGCTATTCCAGTGGCATGGGAGCGCAGACGTTTTCCGCGGCATTGGATTCCACGCCGCAGTTGAAGCAGACCACCGTGGGGTTATTCGTCAGGTGATCCACCTCTTTACTCATTCCCTTGCTTTTCAGTACGCAGATATGTCCGTGGTGCCGCTCTCCGCACGCACAGGTAGGGGCCTGTTCCGCCATGATCTTCCTCCTCATCTTGACCGTGTTCCGGTCGTTGTCGTTGGTTGGCTAGTAATAACCCGATTCACGGCGTGATTCAAGGGATTTATGCGGTTTACGGTAATCCGGAGGGTCCAGGAATGAAAAAAGGGCCTCCATCACTGGAAGCCCTTTGTTCACCTATGAATGTACCATTTGAGCCGTTATCCGTTTTTACATGGCTTTCCCACGGGACTCAAGGGAGGTTTATAGGGTGTTGCCGGCAGCGTCGTGAGTTTGAGGATGACCAACCGCTGCCGCCGCGATGCCAACGGTGCCTTGCTTGACTACATACCAGCAGCCGTTAGAGCCCGTAAACGATGACATTACTCCCGATCCGATGTTTCCGTTCATAGTCCCGCCGTACTTCGCAGGACCGGAATCGAAGCTTAACAGGAGTGTGCCATCCTGTTGCACCCATTTTCCCGTAAGAGCGCCACTGAAGGTGCCACCGTTGTTAAACGTAATATTGGACTGACCGTAATTGCTAGTACAGCCCCAGCTGTAATGAAGTATCCAATTGCCGGAAACGCTCATGATAACTCTCCTTTGCTGGTGGAATGTGTGTTGTAACGTCAAGGGCTTGCTTGTCTTTCCAGCGGTTGTCGTAACGACCACTTTTAGACCTTGTTGCCTGCTGCGTCGTGAGTTTGATCGTGACTGACTGCCGCAGCAGGTGTGCCTACGGTTCCCTGCTTGACTAAATACCAACAGCCGTTTGACCCGGCAAACGTCGACATTGCTCCCGATCCTGCATTCCCGTTTACCGTCCCGCCGTACTTTGCAGGACCGGAGTCGTAGCTCCAGAGGAATGTGCCGTCCTGGTGTACCCACTTGCCCGTGAGAGTGCCGGTAAAGGTGCCATCGTTGTTAAAAGTTATCATGGCCTGGCCGTAGCTGCCGGTACAGCCCCAGCTGTAATGCAGGACCCAATTGCCGGAAACATTCAATGGTTTCGTTACCGTCGTAGGCTGCCTGAGCCATGCTTCGTGAGTTATGGCGTTCATGGAAGGTTCATCCAGTATCCCAATGGAATTCCATGTAAACAGTGCATAACCTGGCATTGTGCCAACGATTCCCGCCGGTACCGGAACATTGAGTTGCTGCGCCAACCAGGTAATGGTTCCATAGCCGCAAAGAGTGACACAATGATCCTCATTGTTATCCGGTTTAAAACCAACGCCAAACCACCCCGACTTCCCACCATATTTATGCCAGGCCGTGTCTATTTGGTCAGCGGCAATACCGATCTTAACCGGTCCGTTGGAGATGGCGCTTTTCAGGGTAGTTGGATTGGTCCAGTCGACGGAGAAAAACGGGCCATCGTTATACATATGGGTGCCGTCAGAGAAACCGTCGTTTTGCATCCATTGCATGACTTCGGTAAGATTGGCGCCTTCAAGAACGCCGTGTCTCGTCGCCCAGGCAATTACTTCACTGTCCGGAATGAATATCTCCGGATTATTGCAAGCCTTGGCAAATGCTTCTTCAGCGGTGACGCAATCACCGTGAACGTCGTTGCCCCACATGGATATTTTGGGAGGTATCACGATGAAGTTTGGAGGCGCCCCGATACGTGCAACGTGAGGGGCTGCAGCTGCCAAAGCGTGTCGTGGCGACGGAATTGCACCGCGTTTCAGAGATTGGACTGTCATGGTATTTCTCCTTTTCGTTGTGGTTTAGCTGCTTATTTACTGGTTTCCGCCTCCTGGCGGCCCGCGCTTTGCCGCGTTGGTGGTGGGGACAAGCGTGGTCGGTGTCGGGATATACGGCTTTGCGCTTTCCCGTTCTGTTTTGGGTGTCGGAAATGCACCTCTCTTGGGTGACGGAAGGGCGCCGGGAGTGTCTGTCGTCCTTATCGTCGTAGGCTGCCTCAACCATGCTTCATGGATTACGGCTAGCAGCGATTGCTCGTCTATGATGCCAATGGAGTTCCAGGTGAAAAGTGCATACCCTGCCGTTGTTCCGTCTATTCCTGCCGGAACTTGAACCTGAAGTTGCTCTGCCAGCCAATCAAGAGTCCCATAGCCGCAGAGAGAAATGCAATGATCCTCATTATTGTCCTGCTTAAATCCCACGCAAAACCACCCACTCTTTCCACCGTAGTTACGCCAGGCAGCTTCTAGTTGATCGGCGGCAACACCAATCTTGACGGGTCCCTTGGAAATGGCGCTGGTAAGAACTGCTGAATCGGTCCAGTCGACGGAGAAAAACGGGCCATTGTTACAGGTCGAAGAACCGTTAGAGAAGCCGTCTTTTTGCATCCATTGCATGACTGAGGTGAGATACGCACCTTCGAGGACGCCGTGTCTCGTCGCCCAGGCGATCACTTCGTTGTCCGTAATGAATATCTCCGGATTATTGCAAGCTTTGGCAAATGCCTCTTCGGCAGTAACGCAATCACCATGAACGTCGTTGCCCCACAGGGAAATGTTTTGGGGTACCACAATGAAATTCGGGGGCGCCCCGGTATGAGCAACGTGAGGTGTCGCCGCTGCCAATTCGTGTCTTGGCGATGGAATTCCACCACGTTTCGGGGATTGAATATTTTTCAGGCTCATCAAATTGACAGCTGTCATGAGGTTGAATCCTGCCGGCTTTTGGGAATCGAGTTGTTGGAATGCTCACATCACTACCGTGCCAATTTTAATATGTGTTTTTAGTCATGTGTTGTATTTAATTTTTGATGATGGTATATGTGTACGTGTTGGATGTCAATAATAAAATGCAGCGTGATTACGTGGGGAGTAATGCCGGGTGCGTCACCCTTTTTTCTCGCTATTCGGCAATTGAAGTCACGGCAATTGCATCCCGACACCAAATGATGTATAAAGAACCGTTTCCCTTGGGGCAAACATCCGCTCATACCACGTCTTGATGGAAAGGATTGCCCGGCGTATGTCTACAGAGAAGGTCCTACCGTTTCTTGAGCATCTGGTGGAGTTGCGCAAGCGACTCATTGTTATTGTCGTGGCGGTGGTCATCGGTATGGGGGTCTCGTGGAATATCTCCACCAGAGTCCTCGATTTCGTCCAGCGTCCACTCTCCGGCAAGACCTACCTTACCGAAGTAAAAAAAAGGGTCTATGGCGAGGTCAAGATCCGCTTTCCCGCCCTTTACGACCGGTACAAGTTGGACCAGGAGCTGAATACTCCCACCAAGGAACGGAAGCTCAACTACAGCGCCCCCCTGGAGCCGTTCTTCATTCAGTGCAAGATCTCCATGCTCACCGGCTTTCTCCTGGCTCTTCCCGTCGTCTTCCATCAGCTCTGGCTCTTCGTAGCGCCGGCGCTCACCAGGAAAGAGAAGAAGATGGCGGTCCCCTTCGTCACGGCCAGTACGGTCAGTTTCTGCGTGGGGGCGATGTTTTTCCTGGTGGTCATCTGGCCGGTCATCATCAACTTTTCCATCTCCTATGAATCGGAAGGTCTCCAGAGTTGGTTCAATCTCAGCGCCTACGTCAACTTCTGTCTCCGGCTGATCCTGGTCTTCGGGCTCATCTTCGAACTCCCCATCCTGACGCTTCTTCTGGCCCGGTTCGGCATCGTCAACGGCCCCATGCTGGGGGCCCGGCGAAAGTACGCCCTCCTTGCCAGCGCCATCATCGCCGCCTTCCATGCCGACCTGATCACCATGTTCGTCATCATGCTCCCTCTCTACCTCATGTACGAGATCAGCATCTGGGTGGCGTACCTCTTTGGCCGGAAGAAAAAGAAGCGGACTCCCGACGGCGACGACGCCGGCGCTGACGGTGACGGTACCCTCCCCGTGGAGGCGTAACCGGATGCAGGTCATTCGTTCCATGGAAGAGATCCCCGCCGGCCTCCCCTGTCCTGTGGCTACCATCGGCAATTTTGACGGGGTCCACCGGGGGCATCGGGAGATCTTCAAGCGGGTCAGGAGCGCGGCGGCGGAGCTTCATGGCGTATCGGTGGTCATTACCTTCGAGCCGCATCCCCTGACAGTGGTCCCTTCCACTAAAGAGATTCATCTCATCACCACCGCCTCCGAAAAAGAGGCGCTCATCGGCGCCGCGGGGATCGACTATCTTGTTGTTATCCCCTTTACTCGTGAGTTTTCCCGGCTTTCCCCCCATGAGTTTGTTGCCGGAGTTCTGGTGCAGCGATTGGGACTCAGGCGGCTGGTCATCGGCTATGATTACGCCTTTGGCCGAAATCGTCAGGGGGGGGTGGAGCTTCTCGCTCAACTGGGAAGTCAGCTGGGGTACGGGGTGGAGGTGCTCCCCCCCATCGGTCAGGGGGAACATATCTTCAGCAGTTCCGAGATCCGCCGGTTGGTCCGGGAGGGGGCGGTGAACGGGGTTGTCCCGCTGCTGGGGCGGCATTTCTCCCTGGGCGGGGATGTCGTTCGAGGTCATGGCCGGGGAAAGGGGATGGGGTTCCCCACCGCCAACGTGGTGACGGACCATGAACTGTTCCCCGCCGATGGTGTCTATGCCGTCAAGGTCCGGATCAATGCCGGGCTGTACGATGGGGCCTGCAACATCGGTATGAAGCCTACCTTCGGTGGTGAGGGGAGAACCATCGAGGTCTTTCTGTTCGACTTTGACGGTGATCTCTATGGTCAAAAACTGAGGATATTCTTCATCCAGCGCCTCCGCGGTGAAGAAGCATATCCTGATCCGGCAACGCTTCGCTCCGCCATTGACAGGGATGTGGCCCACTGCCGCCGGATTCTGGGTGACACGCTTCTGCACGAAGAGCTGTTTGAGGAGGAGTCGCCATGATCTCGGGGATGCGGGATAAAAAACTCTGGATCGGTTTGGCCATCAGCACCGTCCTTCTGATCTTTCTCTTCCGGAAACTCGACTACGGGCAACTGGTGGCGGCCTTCCGGCAGCTTGACTACCGTCTCCTCCTTCCGGCTCTCCTCTCCACCATGGTCAGCTACTGGTTGCGGGCCGTCCGCTGGCGCCTCCTTCTTCTCCCGATGAAGGTGACACGGCTGAAGAATCTCTTCCCGGCCACGATCATCGGCTATATGGCCAACAATCTCCTCCCCGCCCGTCTGGGAGAATTCGTCCGGGCCTATGCCCTGGCGAAAAGCGAGTCGTTGACCACCAGCGGTGTCTTTGCTTCGCTGGTCATCGACCGACTCTGCGACGGCTTCTCCGTGCTCCTGATCCTGGTGATAACTCTCTTCACCGTGCATCTCCCCCCCGGCATGGAGCAGGTCCAACGGAGCCTTGAGCTGGGCGGATACGCAATCTTTTGTGTCTATGCCTTGGTGGTGTCCTTTCTCTTCGCTCTGAAGCGGTGGAACAAGGCAACCCTGGGCTTCGTCACGCTGCTCCTCTCCCCGTTCCCCCGGCGGTTGGGTGTCAAGGCTGTTTCTCTCATCGAATCCTTCATGGGGGGGCTCCGGATTTCGCTCCGGCCGGCGGCCCTGGGGGGGGTGGCGTTCTCCTCTCTGGCGATCTGGGCCACGGCGATCTGGCCCATCGACCTGACGCTGCGAGCCTTCGGCATCTCCCTGCCGGCATCGGCGTCACTTTTCATCATGATTTTCCTGGTCTTTGCCGTGATGGTTCCCGCTTCTCCCGGTTACGTGGGGACCTACCATGCCGCCTGCGTCTACGGTCTCATGGCGTTCAACGTGGGGAAGGAGCAGGCTCTCAGCGTGGCGCTGGTGATCCACGCCCTGGGCTTTTTTCCGGTCATCATCCTGGGGCTCTGGTATCTGGGAAAAGCCAATCTGTCGCTGAAGAGCATCAGGGAAGGGACGGCGGTGGGGGAATAGTCATTATGAACAGCACATTTGTTAAACGGATCGATGCGGGCGCACTCCTGTCGTTCCTCATCCCTCTCTTCGTGTACCTCCTGACCCTTGCGCCCACCGTCACCTTTTTCGATAGCGGTGAGTTCGTCACCGCCATCGCCTCTCTGGGGTCGGCCCATTCTCCCGGCTATCCGCTGTTCATCTCCTATGCCAAGGCGTTCACCTGGCTCCCCCTGGGAAATGTGGCGTACCGGGTCAACTTCGCCACCGCGGTCTCCGCCGCCGCCGCCTGTTATGGCGTCTATCTCCTGGTCTGCTATCTCCTGGCAGGGGAAGAGTCTTCGGGCCACCTGGGGCACCCGCTGATCCGGAAAGGGGTCGCCCTGGGGGCAGCTCTGGCCTTTTCCTTTACTCCCCGTCTCTGGCTCCAATCCAATCATGACAAACCGTACCCCCTGGTGGCTTTCATCGCGGCGGTGGTCCTGTATCTGCTTCTCCTCTGGCGCGATCGGTACCGGGAGGGGGACGAGTGTCCCGGTTATGTCTATCTGGGGGCTTTCCTCTGCGGCCTGGCTTTCGGTGCTCATCAGACCATCATCCTTCTCCTTCCGGCCTATGCCTACCTCATTCTTTCCCTGGATTGGCGATTGGTGACCCGGGTGAAGGAGATGATCCTGATGCTCTTTTTCGGGCTTCTGGGATTCTCCGTGTATCTCCATATCCCCCTCCGGGCGAGCCAGAAGCCGCTTTTGAACTGGGGTGACGCCAGCAGCCTCTCCCAGTTTCTTTGGCACTTTCTCCGTCAGGGGTATCCCGTGGAGAAACCGCCCCGGGATCTGGCGCTCCTCTGGGATCAGATTAACGCCTATAACGTCCCCAATGAGTTTACCTGGGTGGGGATGGCGCTTATGCTGGTGGGAATGGTCTCCTTCCTCAGGAGTCGCCGAGACGAGGTTGTCGCCTACAGCATCGCTCTCCTCTTTTTCCTGCTGGTCATCGTCGGTTACTTCAATACCCCCGGGGAGATGATTTTTCTCACCGAGGAATTTTTTACCCCGCTGTACCTTCTGTCGGCCGTTTTCATGGGATTGGGTGTGCATACCCTGCTCCAGGTTGGAGCCCACCGGTTCGCCACCACCAAGGGGGCTGCGGTTCCGGTGCTTCTTTTCGCGGTCACGCTTTCCCTGGGGCTCCCCGCTTTTCTCTGCGCCCGTAATTATTACGAGAATGACCAGCACGAGAATTACATCGCCTTCGACTATGCTTCCAACACCCTCCGCTCCCTTCCCCAGGGGACCTCTCTCTTTACTTGGGGGGACAGCGGGGCCTTTCCTCTCTGGTATCTTCAGGGGGTGGAACGGATGCGGGAGGACCTGGCCCTTCTCCATACTCCGCATCTGGTCTTTTCCTGGTACCTGGACGGCTTTCCGGAACTCTTTGACAGGAGTTCCCTCCGGACCGCCCCCTTGGAGACCATGAATCCCGACAACATCCTGTTAGTGGCGATTTCCGAGCAGATAAGCAGAAGGCCGGTCTTTGTCGATTTTTCCACCCGCTATTCGGTGACCTTTCCGGAGTTCGCCCTCCAGCAGTGGGGGATCTGCTACCGGCTGATGCCCAAGCGCGACGCAGTTGTCTTTCCGCCGGATCTTTCCCTCTGGCAATACTATTCCCTGCGGGGACTCTACGGTGACGAGATGCCGTTTCGCGACCTGGATACGGGGAAAGCCATCCTGATCTACGGTAACGCCGCCCTGGAAGAGGGGGAGCTTCTCCTCCGGCTGGGGAAAAAATCCCAGGGTATGGAGGCGCTGGCGAGGGCCGTGCTGATCTCCCCGGAGCTGCAGATTCCAGCCCGGCAACTCCTGCTGCAACCGGGGATCCGTTAGCCATGGTCATCTCCGGCACGACCCGTATCCTGGGGATCATCGGCGATCCGGTGTGCCACTCCCGCTCACCGCAGATGCAGAATCGGGCTCTGGCGGCAGTGGGGCTAGATTATCTCTACGTCCCGTTTCATGTCCTTCCGGAAAATCTCCCCCGGGCGATTGAGGGGTTTCGCGCTCTCGCTGTCCATGGCTTCAACGTCACGGTCCCCCACAAGGTGGCGGTAGCGCCGCTCCTGGATCGGCTTTCGCCGGAGGCGGAACAGATCGGTGCGGTGAACACGGTTCATAATGAGGGTGGGATTCTTGTGGGGTACAACACCGATGGGGTCGGTCTGGTGGAATCCCTTCGGGAGGAGTTGCAGTTCGACCCTCACGGGGCTGAGATCCTGGTACTCGGCGCCGGTGGCGCGGCCCGTGCGGCCATTCATGCCCTCTGTGCGGCGGGAGCCGGGCGGGTGGTCATCGTCAATCGGAGCTCTCACCGGGCCGTGGAACTGGCCGGACGCTATGGTGAACTCTTTCCCAAGGTTGTACTGGAGGCGAGAGGTGAGTTTCCTCCGACGCTGCAACATCTGAACCTCCTCCTCAACACCACCACCGTGGGGATGGACGGACACTCCCTTGCGGCCGATCCGGCGCCGCTGGGAGACCAAGCCATGGTCTACGACATGATTTATTCTCCGTGGGAGAGCCCCCTTTTGGCTGCAGCACAACGTCGCGGCCTCCGTTGCGTCAACGGGCTGGGGATGCTTGCGGCCCAGGGTGAACGTGCCTTTACCATCTGGACCGGGGTGACTCCACCCCGGGGGCTGATGAAGAGGGTTCTGCTGGGTGAATGAGTGTAACTGGTTTGATTTTTTTATTGTATTATTTTACGCTAAGAATTAGTATCGACTTTCCGGATCACCGTCAATGACATCTGGGAGGGAAAGTCATGAGTAGCATCCCCTGCAGCAGTTTCGCACACTCCTTCCGGAGCCCGACTTCTCGTCACAATCCCCCGTTTTTACTTTTTGAGTTGAAACCAAGAAACGGATTTTCTCCGTGTCTCCGTGCCTGGTTCAACTGTCGGTTTTAGGGTGAAAGGAGTCGGAATATGGCCAGATTCAGTTGGGAGGGAAGAGCGCGGACGGGGGCTCAGCAGAAAGGGGTGATGGAGGCGGCCTCCAGGGGGGTGGTGGA
>CAIUUR010000455.1 GCA_903902345.1 uncultured Geobacteraceae bacterium
CAGTGCTCAAGGGAGCGACGGCGTGACTTCGGGCACCACCGACAGTCGCATTCAGACGTGAACCCTCCCGTGAGGACCCTCTATCAGCTACGGTCCATGGTTCGTGCGTCAGCAATGGGCACGGGGCAAAAATGTTGACACCCCTGCTGGGGGTGTGTTAGGTTGACGGGTCAAAACTTACCAATTTTTCATACTGTTCGGGTGTCGGCGTCAGGTATCTGCTCACCGTCAGAAGGAGAATACGATGGGCCATAATCTGCTTCTCGCAGATGACAGTATCACCATCCAGAAGGTCGTGAAAATCATCTTTTCCGGCGATTCCTACGACCTTACCGTCGTGGGTAACGGGACAGATGCTCTTCTGCGAGCACGGGAGAGTGTCCCTGATGTCATGCTCATCGATGCGGTGATGCCGGGGATAAACGGTTATGAAGTCTGCCGTGAGGCAAAGAAGGATCCGGTTCTAGCCGCCGTCCCCATCCTTCTTTTGACCGGCGTGTTTGAGCCCTTTGATGAGGGAAAGGCCCGGGAGTCCGGCGCCGATGATTTTATCGCCAAGCCCTTCGAATCCCAGGTGCTCATCGACAAGGTCACGCAACTCATCTCCCTGGGCGCCCAGCGCAGGGCCGCTATCCCTGCTGTTTTCGAGGAGGTTCCCCCTGTGCCGGAGTTCCTCCCTCCGGAGCCTGACGAAATCTCTTTTGCTCCGGAACCTGACGAACTCCCTTTTGCTCCGGAGGAGGAGTTCCAACTTCCCTGTGAGGCTCTTCCGGGTACTCCACCCCTCGCCGTACCAGCTTCTCTGAAAGAGGATCGTCTCATCATTGAGGAGGTCTCGCTCATGGATGACCTCTGGGGGATGGGGGGAATTGAGGTGGAACAAGAAGATGCTTCTTTTTCCATACTTACTCCTGGAGTGGCGGTCGAGGCTCCGGAGCCGGACGATATGTCGGTGGAAGAGTTTTCTTTCGAGGACGACATCGATGAGATTCCGGCGCTGACTCCGGAATGTG
The DNA here is from genome assembly GCA_903902345.1 of uncultured Geobacteraceae bacterium. GTDB lineage: Bacteria > Desulfobacterota > Desulfuromonadia > Geobacterales > CAIOGM01 > CAIOGM01. Next base: position 1,014 of record CAIUUR010000455.1, read on the forward strand.
AAGGAGCGTTTGAGCCGGAACAGTTTTTGGACAGCGCCGGGCAGTTTGTCGCTTCCTGTGCGGATGAAGGTGAGGAACAGGACGCGCTCCCCGGCGTGGCGCCGGTTCCCGAAGAGCCTGCTCCTATCGTTCCGGCTCAGTTGCCGCCGCCGGCTGTCGCCGTAGAAGAAAAAGTCCCTCCCCTGAGCGAAGAGCAACTGGTGGCCGCACTTTCCACGGTCTCTCGTGAGCTCATTCAGCGGATCGTCTGGGAGGTGGTTCCCGATCTGGCGGAGTCACTTATCAGGGAAGAGATCCGAAAGATTCGGGAAGGGGTCTGACCTCTCGTTGGTGGTGTAGTATGTGGAAGGTGGGGATGCAAATCCCCATTTTCTTTTGAAAGGAGGACGTATGCCGGGGAAAAAACGGAATGATGCGGCGACATCACGTTCAAAATCGGTGGAACGTCGTACGGTAAAACCTCCCGTCCCGAAAATCACCAAAACGCATAAACCTGAGGGGATGGAGCTTGAGGAGTGGCAGCTGCTCCTGCGCCGGGAGTTCGGCGTCAAGCAGGAGTTCGTTCTGAACAATCTCGGAGAGCACCCGCTCTTTTCCGACTTCTCCCTTACCAATCCCCAGAGCGGCAGAACGTATCGTCTCGCCATCCGGGGCGATCTCCCCGGCGTCAATTACTGTTCCTGCCCCGACTACCGGATCAACAATCTCGGCACCTGCAAACATCTGGAATTTACCCTGGCGAAGCTGAAGAGGGAGCCGGGGGGGGAAGAGCTGCTGGAGAAAGGGTATGAACTCCCGTTCTCGGAGATCTATCTTTCCTACGGCCCCCGACGGGAGATCCGTTTCCGCCGGGGCGCCGGAGCCCCTGCAGGACTCATGAGAAGAGTGCGGAGTTTCTTTGACGCTGATGGTGCGGTTAAAGGAAGTCGTCTTCTGGAACTTCCCACCTTCCTGAAGGGGGTCAAGCTCAATGGTCACGAGGTTCGCTGGTATGACGATGTCATGGCCTATCTGGCCGAGCACCAGGATGCGGCCCACCGGCGGGCGCTGGTGGCGACTCACCTCCCCCAGGGGGTAGACAGTCCCGCCTTTGCCACGATTCTCAAGACCGAACTCTTTCCCTATCAGCGGGAAGGGGCGCTCTTTGCGGTGACGGCGGGGCGGTGCCTCATCGGCGACGACATGGGGTTGGGAAAGACGGTGCAGGCCCTGGCTGCGGCGGAGTTGATGGCTCGCCTCTTCGACATCGCCAAGGTTCTCATCATCTCCCCCACCTCGCTGAAGCATCAGTGGCAAGGAGAGATCGAAAAGTTTACGGACCGTTCGGCACAGGTCATCGAGGGGCTGAACTTCCAGCGCGAGCCGCTCTACCGTACGGATACCTTCTACAAACTCCTCAATTACGAGCTGGTGCATCGGGATCTGGAGCAGATCCTCGCCTGGGGGCCGGATCTCATCATCCTGGACGAGGCCCAGCGGATCAAGAACTGGCAGACCCGCACCGCCATGACGGTGAAACAGCTCCCTTCCACCTTCGCCATCGTCCTCACTGGAACCCCCCTGGAGAACCGCATCGAGGAGCTGCATTCCCTCATGGAGTTCGTGGATTGCCATCAGCTGGGGCCGCTCTATCGTTTTATTCACAATCACCGGGTCACGGATGGCGGGGGTAAGGTCGTCGGTTACCGCAATCTTGAGTCGGTGCGCAACTCCCTCAAGGGGGTCATGATCCGGAGAAAAAAGAGCGAGGTTCTCAGGCAGTTGCCGGCGCGGCTGGACAAGAACCTCTACGTTCCCTTGACCCCGGAACAGGGTGCGATTCACGAGGATAACCGGGAGATCGTGGCGAAGCTGGTCTCCAAGTGGCGTAGCCAGCGATTTCTCTGCGAGGCGGACCAAAAACGGATGCTGGTGGCCCTGGCCCGAATGCGGATGGCGGCGGATAACACGTATCTGGTTGATCACGCAACCGTATTCGGCCCCAAGCTGGACGAGCTTGCCACGATACTTGACGAAGTCGTCCTCCAGGGTGGGGAGAAGGTAGTGGTCTTCAGCCAATGGCTCCGGATGACCGAACTGGTGGAACAGGTTCTGGAGAAGTTGGGGATCGGGTTTGTTCACCTCAACGGGAGCGTCCCGTCCAAAAAACGGAGAGGGTTGATGACCCGCTTCAAGGAGGATGCGGAGTGCCGCGTCTTCCTCTCCACCGACGCCGGCGGAGTTGGGTTGAATCTCCAGAGCGGTTCGGTGGTGGTGAATCTGGACATCCCCTGGAATCCGGCGATTCTGGAGCAGCGGATCGCCCGGGTCCACCGGATGGGGCAGCAGAAAGCGGTGCGGGTCATCAACATGATCAGCGCCGGTTCCATCGAGGAGCGGATTCTCGACCTGATCCGGTTCAAGAAGTCCCTCTTTGCCGGGGTGTTGGATGACGACGGCGCCGATACGGTCATGGTGGGGGAGTCCCAGCTGGAGACTTTCATGAATTCGGTGGAGGAAGTCACCGATCCCCTGACTCCACCCGACTTCTCGGCGAGCAGTCAGGAGCGGGAAGAGGCTGCGGAGGACGAGTCGGCGGCGGATGTGGCGGAGCAGCGGGAGAGTGCGGCCGAGGCCGTGGCGCAAGAACCGGCGGTGGAACCTGCTCCCTACCGCAGCGCCGGTTCATCGCAGCCGGATTCCCTGAGCAGCCTCATCGCCGGGGGGGCCAAGTTCCTCATGTCCCTCAGCGAGGCGCTGGCCCAGCCGGAACCGGGAAAACCGTCCTCACCGGAAGAGATGGGAGAGCGGATGGTGAAGGCGTTGGGGACGGTGGTTGTCCGGGACGAGGTCACCGGCAAGAGTTGCCTAAAGATTCCTCTCCCCGAACCGGAGGTCATCCAGGGGCTCTTTTCCGGGTTGGGGCAGCTGTTTGCGCAGATGATGGGGAAGAAGTAAGGAGATTAGCGACAAAAAACATACCAACCGTCTGTCATCCTGAGCAACGCGAAGGATCTGCTTTTCAAACTGAAGCAGATTCTTCGCTATCGCTCAGAATGACATATTTTGGAATTATCATGGTATCGTCTTTGTTACGAATCACCTAGTGAGATCTACATGTGTAACAATCCTCAAGTTTTATCGTATTTGCGGGATATGGAAATATTGTATGCTGATATTGAACTTTGGATTGCCGGTTCCGGGCTAAAAGTTCGTCGCGAGGAAGCGATTTTAAATGAAGAGGCTTCCGGACAATATACGGCAACCAGATTGATATTTGAAGAATCCACTGGAAACTATGAACGTCAGGACAAGGCCGACAATGCAACTCTTGCAGAACTTGATAATTTTGCAGTAGATACCGGTATTCCCGATCTTGCCGCTCAACACGACCATTATCTTTACGACACTCCAAAGCGCTGAGAACGATCTTCGTCGTGCCATAAGGGGCATCAATGCCACTATCAATTGTTATCCCGGATGAAATTATCGAAATCATCAAAGTACCCCGCAACCAGGTGAAGCAGGTACTCTGTCGGGAAATGGCCTTTGCGCTTTATGCTCAAGGAATGGCTTCCCTTGGCGCCGCACGTCGATTTGCAAATTTGGACAAATGGCAATTTTTGGATGGTCTGGCTGAACGGCGGATAGAGCGACATTATTCTGATACCGAACTTGACGAAGACATAGAGTATGCCGCTGTTTTCGATAATCAAGCTGCGATAAGCCCTGCGAAGGATAAACCTGATGTAAAAAAAGGCACTACCGGTCTTTGCGGGGCTTGGCAGGGAGATTTCCCTTTGCTGAAGAGATTCCAATGACTAAAGAAGAGCATGTCCGCTTTTGGCTTGAATCTTCCGAGCAGGACATTCCTGTTATGGAAAGCCTTTTTGAC
>CAIUUR010000456.1 GCA_903902345.1 uncultured Geobacteraceae bacterium
ATTCAATCAATTTTTTATCTGTCAACTCTCTTTGCGATTTGAGTTCTGCAGCAAATTGTGCGCCTTTACTATTAAAAAAACCGGAACTTCTTCCTCTTTCTTTTTGAAATTCATGAACCAGGTCGTTACCTTTCAGTATTACTTCAGCAATAGAGTTTATTTTTGAGTAGTTACCATATTCAACATAGTATTGTTTCGCGATATAAATTCCGCAAATCAAAATAGCCAGGAGTGGAAATGACAACATAACAAGCAATATTGACTTTACACTATTTAATCTAAACATATATAATAGTCCTCCTGGTTTAGACTGATGCTGCTTGGTTACATTACCGGTGGTGCTGATTTGCTGAGGATACTCGTGACAGACATACAACTGCTAAAGTTGAGTCAATCCTGCTGGGTCAACAGTCGTCAGTTCAGGGACCGCACCCGCTGCAAGCTGCGACTCGCCGGCCTTGAGGGGGAGTGTAACGATAAAGGCGCTCCCCTGCCCCTCCCTGCTGGTGAAAGTGATCTTTCCCCCCATCCGTTCCACGATCTCCCGACTGATGACCAGACCGAGACCTGTGCCTCCGTACGGTCTGGTGAAAGAATCATCTACCTGTGTAAAGGGACGGAATAAGAACTGTTGTTTGGCGGCAGGGATGCCGATTCCCGTGTCCGAAACAGTAAGGACAAGTTCAGGCTGACCAAAGTCGTTAGCGCCAAGATCAGCCATCACCTCCACTTCTCCTTGCGCTGTAAATTTGACGGCGTTGGCCATAAGATTCGTCAGAACTTGCTGCAATCGTAACCGATCTCCGCAAATTTTCTCTGGGAGACGTTCATCCAACGTACACGACAGGATAAGCCCTTTACGCTGCGCCTCAAGCTTTAGAATTTTTTCCACATCGATGACAGCTGACCGGAGGTCAAACATCTCGGAAAGGATGGTAAGCTTGCCCGCCTCAATCTTGGTCAGATCGAGGATGTCGTTCAGAATCCTGACCAAACCTCTCCCGGCATCCAGGGCTGTCTCCAGGTAATACTGTTGGTTAGTGCTCAATTTTTCATACAGGGCCAGCTGGATCATCCCCAGGACCCCATTCATGGGAGTACGCAGTTCGTGGCTCATGTTGGCCAGGAATCGACTTTTTGTTTCGTTGGCCTCCTCCGCTGCTGCTTTGGCCTGTTGAAGCTCCACGATGTCATGCTTGCGTTCGGTGATATCCGCGACAATGAAGATCATCCCATACTTTTGCCCATCAGGAGTTGCCAGACGCCGCCCGGACAAGTACCCCCAGAAATCAGTGCCGTCCTGACGTTGATAATGACGTTCACAATAGATATGCTCGATCTCCGCGGAACTCAACTGGCGTATTTTGATCATTGCCGTTTGCAGTTCGGTGGGATGAACGTAGTCAGGATAGGGGGCGCCGATAAGATTCTCCAGAGAGCAGCCAAACATTTCGGCCATCCTCCGGTTGGCGAAGGTGATAACTCCGTCAGGAGAGATCATCATGATGCCGGCCAGGGAGGTTTCAAAGATGACCTGCAGGCGTTCTTCATTTTTCGCCAGAAGATTCTCAGCCTGTTTGCGATGAGTGATATTTCTGGTGATACACAAGGCGGCGCTAATTGCTCCCGTTTCGTCCCGATACGGCACGACCTGGGAATCGAGCCAGAGCGGAGTTCCCCGTAAGCCCACCGTCTCAAACTGCAATAATCCCGAGGCGCCGGCGAATGCGTCGGCAATCAGCTGCTGATACGCTTCTCGATGCTCCGGGGTCACCAGAAGACAGATATTCCGCCCTGCTACCGCGTCAAATGATTCTGCCTCAATCATTGCCAATCCTGCCCGGTTCATCATGAGCAGGTGACCTGCCCCATCGACCATCTTGACGCATTCCGGTTCGGTATCAATAATGGTCTGGAGAAACTGCTCTTTTACCCGGAGCTGGTCCTGGGCCTTCTGGCGCTCGACCACTTCCTTTTCGAGTTGTCGGTTCTTTACCTCGAGCTGCTCTTCCTTGTCACACCGCAAACGGTCTGACGCCGCGAGTTGCCGGACCATCGCATCAAATGACGTGGCCAGACGGCCCAATTCTCCACCTTTGACCAGTTCGGCAACGTTAACGTCATAATCTCCTTCAGCCAGTCGGTGTGATGCCCGCTCCAGCACGGCGATGCGGTCGGTAATCGAGAGTTTTCCCAAGAGCCAGGCTAAGGCGAAGGCCACACCCAGGAAGGTCAGGAACAGCGCCATCTCGCGCAACAGAGCCTGGTCCGCCGCATGCAAGGCCACGTTCACGGGGATGCCCAAGGTAATATACAGGTAGGGCGCGTCTTCCCCCGGCAGGGTCAATTTACGGAGAGTGATGATCCGCTGTTCACCGCTGATCCCGGCTCTGATGGCGACCGAAGCGTCCGGATTTTGCTGCATCTGCCTGAATGTTTCCGGGGTGTACGGTTTCCCGATGTACTTTTCCGGGTCAATGGCGCGAGACAGGATTATCCCCTGATGGTCGGTAAGCACATAACTGGTGTCGGGAGGCGTATGCATCGGCGCCAGCAGTTGTCGGTACTGGTTGAGGCTAAAACCGACACCAATAACCCCCGTTACAACACCTGCGTCATCTTTCAACGGACAGCCGATATTAAAGGTCGGTCCCGCCGTGGCGCGACTGACCACATATTCCCCGGATGACAGGCGGCCCTTGGCCACGGCGTTTTTGAAGTAACGTCGGTCTGCGATCATAAATGGAAGTTTAGCGGGCACAGCCGAGGCCCAAACGGAGCCATTTCTATCTGCAAGGAAAATATTGGAATACATCGGGTGCATCGCCAGCAGTTTTCGCAAGACAGGCTCGACTTGAGCGGAATTGTGGCTTTTCACTTCCGGCAGTTGCGCCAAGGCCGTCATCATCTGCTCGGCCCCGACAACCAGATTCTGCTGCTCGGTGGCGATTATGGCCGCCAGTTGCTGTGTGTCCTTCCGGGCTTCGTTCAACGCCATGTTCCTGGATTGAAAGCCGGAATAAAGCAGGATACCCACTGCGGGAACTGCCACGAGCACTACCATGAGAAATAATTGAATTCTGATGGATTTTGGAAAAGGTATCGTCATAGTCCAGCCCCATTCAGTTATGCAACCTGCTCGATTTCCGGCAACATTTCGGAAACAACCTCTAATTCTCCGGCGCTGAAGATCCGGTCGATATCGAGAATGATGATAAAATGGCCATCCTGTTTCCCCATCCCCTTGATGAAGTCGCTCCGCAGTCGGGTCCCGATGCGGGGAGCCGGTTCGATCTGTTCCGGCTCCAGATCAAGAACTTCCTGCACCGAGTCCGCCAAAGAACCAAGGACCATGGTCTCTCCATCCTGGGTAACCTCCATGACAATGATGCAAGTATTAACCGTCCTCTCCGTGGGGGACATTCCGAATTTGAGCCGCATGTCCATGACCGGCACCACGCTTCCACGCAGGTTGATCACTCCCCGCATGAAATCGGGGGTCTGGGGAACCTTGGTGATGGTGGTAATATCCAGGATCTCCCGGATCTTGGCCACGTCTACGGCGAATATCTCCTCATCCAGCTTGAAAGAAAGGTACTGGGTGGTCTCCGTGATGTCGTTGATGCTCATAATTCCTCCGTGAAAACGATTTAAAACGTCTCGAACTGACTGTCCAGGTCGTCATGGGCGCTCATCACCAGTTCGTGCCCCACGTGACTCTCCCGCATCCCCCCGGGCTTGACCCGGCTGATGTTTTTTCCTGACTGCGTCCTGGCGGGAAGCAGCTTGGGCGCCCGGGCGGTCTCACGGCAGGATACTGAAGCCCTGGCGTCGCCGATCCTGAAGAAAGCCACCGCTCCCTGAAGCTGCTCGGCCTGGGAAGAGAGTTCCTCTGCGGTGGAGGCCATCTCCTCGGCGGCGGAAGCGTTCTGCTGGATCACTTGGTCCAATTGCTGGATCGCCTTGTTGATCTGCCCTGCCCCGGTGTCCTGTTCCCTGCTGGAGGCGTTGATCTCCTGCACCAATTCCGCGGTTTTCTGGATATCCGGCAGCATCCGGGTCAGCATCGTCCCGGCCCGTTCAGCCACCTCCATGCTGGAGGCGGAGAGCTGGGAAATCTCCTGTGCTGCGAGCTGACTCCGCTCGGCAAGCTTGCGCACTTCGGAGGCAACCACGGCGAACCCCTTGCCATGTTCTCCGGCCCGGGCAGCTTCGATGGCGGCGTTCAAGGCCAGCAGATTGGTTTGCCGGGCGATTTCTTCTATAACGCTGATTCTCCCCGCAATTTCTCGCATGGCGGTCACCGTTTCGGCCACGGCATCACCCCCGGTCTTGGCGTTGGCGGCGGATTGCACCGCGATCTTCTCCGTTTGCTGGGCGTTGTCGGCGTTATGCCGGATGTTGGCAGTCATCTCTTCCATGGAAGAGGAAGCTTCTTCGGCCGCCGCAGCCTGTTCCGACGCCCCTTGCGAGAGGTTATCAGCCCCGGAACTCATTTCCAATGACCCTGCAGCCACGTTATCCGCTGCGCTTTTCACCTCGCTCACCACGGAGGTAAGTTGCCGGACCATGGCGATGAGTGACTTCATCAGCTCGTCGTTGTCACAGCGCTCCCTAAGGTCGACCATGAGATTCCCCCGGGAGATCTCTCCAGCGCCGGCAGTTATCCGATTCAGTGCATATATCAGATCGTTGAGGTTATTTTTGATAATATTGTACTGCCCCCGGTAATTGTCGGTTATGGGTAGCGGCATATCCCCTTTCGAGATCCGTTCCACATAGCCGGCGGTGATCATGAGAGGGTTGACGATATTGGAAATGGTGTCGTTTACTCCGGTAACCAGCGTACGCCATCCCCCCACAAAGAGTGCCGCGTTTGCCCGCTGGTCCAATTCGCCATCGGCCGCAGCCCTGATAATCTTGTCGGTCTCCGACAGGAGTTCATGCATCATCTTGGCCATGGCGTTGAGGTTGAGTTTGATGACGTTGTATTGTCCCTTGTACTCTGCGGTAATTGTGGGAGGGATAATCCCCATGGCGACTTGGTCTACATAGTCGCCGGTAACCATGAGGGGGGTGACGATATTGGAAATGGTATCGTTGATTCCGGAGACCAATCTGTGCCAACCACCGGCAAAGAGCGCCGCGTTGGCCCGCTGATCCAGCTGTCCATCGGCGGCAGCCCGGATGATCTTATCGGTCTCGGCCAGGAGACCGTTCATCATAGTGACAACATCGTTAAGGTTGTTCTTGATATTATTGTACTGCCCCTTGTATTCGGCAGTGATGGTGGGGGGAATAATACCCTTGGCGACCTGATCCACATAACTTGCGGTGACCATGAGGGGATTGACGATGTTGGTGATGGTATCATTGACCCCGGACACTAATTTGCGCCACCCTCCCACAAAGAGATCGGCATTGGCCCGCTGGTCCAGTTTGCCGTCGGCCGCGGCCCTGATAATCTTGTCGGTCTCGGCCAGAAGTTCATGCATCATCTTGACCACGGAGTTGAGGTTATTCTTGACGTCGTTGAAATCGCCATGATAGCTGTCGGTAATTGTCGGGGGGATGATCCCCTTGGCTATCTGGTCGACATATTCGGCTGCCACGTTCAGCGGGCCGATGACAGCATCCAGGGTCTCGTTCACCCCGGACACAATTTTGCGGAACTCTCCCTGGTGGCTGGACGCGTCGGCGCGCGACGCCAGATTGCCGGCCACCGCAGCCTGTACCAGCATATGCGTGTCTCGTGCCAAGGCATTGACCGCATCGATGCAGGTATTGAGATTGTTCTTTATGTCGTTGAAGTTACCGTTATAGGAGTCGGTAATCCGTGGTGGGATATCTCCCTTGGAGATACGATGTACATACTCGGCGGCTACGTTCAGGGGACCGATAACGGCGTCCAGGGTTCCGTTAAACCCGGCAACGATCTGCCTGAACTCACCCTGGTGCCGGGAGGTGTCAGCCCTCGTCGCTAGGTTTCCTTCCACGGCAGCTTTGGCCAGAATGTCGGCATCACAGAGCATGGCGTTAACGGCGTCGATACAAGTATTGAGATTGGTCTTGATTTCGTTGAAATCGCCATTGTAGCTGTCGGTAATCCGGGGCGGAATGTCTCCCTTGGAGATTCGGTCCACGTACTCGGCCGCCACATTCAGAGGGCCGATGACCGCGTCCAACGTATCGTTAACCCCGGCGATGATTTTACGGAAATCGCCTTGGTGCCTGCCGGCGTCGGCCCGGGTGGCCAGTTGGCCATCCACGGCGGCTTGCGAAAGCATTCCTGCGTCGGACACCAAAAGGTTCACGGCATCAATACAGGTATTGAGGTTGAGTTTGATTTCGTTGAAGTCACCATGGTAACTATCGGTAATTCGTGGAGGAATATCCCCCTTGGAAATTCGGTCCACGTACTCGGCGGCGACATTCAGGGGACCGATGACCGCGTCCAGGGTATCATTGACGCCGGTAATTATTTTGCGGAAATCACCATGGTGCCTGGTGGCGTCGGCACGGGAGGCCAGCGTGCCTGCCACGGCGGCGCGGGAAAGCGTCCCCGCGTCATTCACCAATAGATTCACGGCATCGATGCAGGTATTGAGGTTGAGTTTTATTTCGTTGAAATCACCGTTGTAGCTGTCGGTGATCTTGGGGGGAATATCGCCTTTGGAGATCCGGTCCACGTACTCGGCGGCCACGTTGAGGGGGCCGATGACGGCGTCCAGAGTACCGTTGACCCCCTCCACCGTTTTCCTGAAATCTCCCTGGTGGCGTGAAGTGTCGGCCCGAGTGGCCAGTTTTCCCGCCACGGCGGCCTGGGAGAGCATCTCCGTGTCCACGACAAGAGCCCGTAGCGCTTCGGACATCCGGTGCATGGCCACCACCAAGCTGTCACCTTTTTTCCCCGTTATGTCGATATCCGTGCCGAGATCGCCGGCTGCAACTTTGCGTGCGATGTCTACCACGTAGAGAGGGTCACCACCCAGTTGCCCCAGTATTATTTTTGTGATGAGCATGCCAAGCGCAACGGCAAGAAGTACGCCGACCGCCATCATGATGAGGAGTATTTTTTCCGAAAAATTGACTGTGGCTATGGCTTTTATTGTTTCATCTTCCCCGTACTTCATGTTCAAATCTACCAATTTATCGAGAAGCTCCTCGCAATTAAGGGACGAGGGTTGCGCTTCGCCGAAAGAGAACGCCTGGGCTTCCGTAAGTTTTCCTTCGGAAACCAGAGCCATCACCTTCAGATGGTTTTTTTTCCACGCCTCCCACGCAGGCACGAACTGTTTCCAGAGTACTTCCTCCTCCTTCGTCTGGGGGAGCGGTTCGTAAATTTTCCACCCCTTGTCCGCTCTATCCCAGGCATCTTTTAACCGTTTATTGAAATCTTCCCGATCTTTTGTGTCCAGGTGCAGAAAGCTTGACCGTTCACAACTTAAAATGGCCGTTTGCGCCTCATCAACTATCTTGAGACCCACGACGCTGGGGAATCGATTTCGAGCTATCTCCAAAATGCTCCGGTTCATATTCTGCATACCGGTATAGCCGACGATACCAACGCCGGCAGTAAGCAACGCCACCAGCAAAAAACCACCCATCAGCTTGGTTACCATCTTCAGGTCGCGGAACCACGTCATGCCTTAACTCCTTGAGTACGTGCTGGATTGCGATGAAACGCATACTGAAACTTTAATTTTTTGTATACAAAAAAACCGGGCAACGGAAACGAATAAGAATTCATTTCGGCAGCCCGGCTGTCTCGGTAAGACCCGTGGATTTCCGTCCCATCCTCGCGGATGGTTTGGCTTTTCGGTTTTGGATAATCTTTATTAGTGACGACTTGCAGTCATTGCGACACTCTTCTAACAATAAGAGCACCCACATAATGACACACTTTACTGGTAAAAGTATAACTGTGAATCAATATCTGAATAGCGGCAGCCGCAATGCGCAATCCTGCATCATATTTTTCATTATTGCAATAATTTTCGTGGTGAAGAAATATAAATAGATAAAAGGTAGCGACAATTAATATGAGATAAAACAATCAAACCTTATAACTGACAGAACGGCGCTTTCGCGCCACGCGCCCTGCCGGGCGCACAAATCGAAAGTAGGCGGCTCCGGGGAGCCGCCTCCTTCTTGATCAGTCAGGGCTCGGCGCAATATTAATCAGAACGTCCTAAAATTCCCCTTCATGGTAATCAACGGCGGTCATGCTGAAGTCGTGCCCCGGACTCTTTTCCGCCCCGCGACCGTAGACAATGCTCTTCGGGGGAATGAAGTTCGCCGCAAGCTTCCGGACGGGCTTGTGCATCTCCCTCCCGGACCGGGCGCTCTTCCCGGCGGGGTGGTGGTTGGCGTCACCACCGGCGATCTTGAAGAATCCCACGGCTTGCTGCAGCTGTTCCGCCTGGGAGGAAAGCTCCTCGGCGGTGG
>CAIUUR010000457.1 GCA_903902345.1 uncultured Geobacteraceae bacterium
ACCGTGGGCGCGGAGATAATGCTCTCTTGTAGTTCAGAAGATCAGGAAGGAGCGGGACAGTCTGTCCCGGGAGGTGCGACCATGCTACGGATTCGAAAAGCCGATGAACGAGGGCAGGGGGATCATGGGTGGCTGGACAGCCGCCACACCTTTTCCTTTGCCGACTATTATGACCCAGCGCAGATGGGCTTTCGCTCCCTGCGGGTCATCAACGAGGACCGGGTGCAGCCGGGCAGGGGATTTCCGACTCACCCCCACCGGGATATGGAGATCATCTCCTATGTTCTGGAAGGATCTCTGGAGCATAAGGACAGCATGGGCAACGGTTCGGTTATCCTCCCCGGCGAATTGCAGCGGATGAGCGCGGGGAGCGGTATCACTCATAGCGAGTACAACCGTTCCGACTCCCAGTCGCTCCACTTTCTTCAAATCTGGATACTGCCGGATACAAAAGGATTGGCGCCGGAATATGAACAGAGGTTTTTCCCTGACGAGGAAAAACGGGGAACCTTGCGGCTGATAGCTTCGGCCGATGGGGAGGGGGGGGCCGTCAGAATTCATCAGGATCTGAATCTGTATGCGGCTCTGCTGGATAACGGGGAAGAACTACGCTATTCTATACCCATCGGCAGACATGTCTGGCTGCAAGTCGCCCGGGGAAAGATCATGGTGAACGGAACCGGGCTGGAGCAGGGAGATGGCGCCGCGGTGAGTGAGGAGAAGCAACTGGTTATTACCGGGAAGGAAAACGCCGAACTCCTGCTCTTCGATCTGGGGTGACGGCAATAAAAAGGGGGAATAAAGCCATGTGCAAGGTATTGATCGTTGAGTACAGTATGTATGGACATATCTACAAGATGGCGGAGGCGGTGGCGGAAGGGGTTCGTCAGGTGGCGGGCTGCGACGCAGTCATCAAGCGGGTTCCGGAAACCCTGACGGACGAGGTGCTGGGGATGATGGGCGCCCTGGATGCCCAGAAGGGCATGGCCGGCATCCCGATAGTCACCGTTGATGATCTGGCCGGGGCCGATGCTCTTATTTTCGGCGCCCCGACCCGTTTCGGGAATATGTGTGGTCAGATGCGTCAGTTTCTGGACGCCACCGGCGGACTCTGGATGAAAGGCGCACTGGTGGGGAAGGTCGGCAGCGTCTTTGTCAGTTCCGCCACTCAGCATGGCGGCCAGGAATCCACCATTCTCAATTTTCATACGTCATTGCTGCATCACGGCATGGTGGTAGTCGGTCTCCCCTACACCTTTGCCGGGCAGATGGGGGTGACGGAGTTGACCGGCTGCTCCCCCTATGGCGCTTCCACCGTCACCGGTGGCCAGGGTGAGCGGATGCCCAGTGAAAACGAGCTTGCCGGCGCCCGTTTTCAGGGCGCCCACGTGGCGCGCATAGCCCGGAAGCTTATGGGGGTGTAGTGCGTTCACTGCACATCCACGCAGCGAATCCCCTCCGGCCGCCAGGCGGGGGAGATGACGAATGATCCCTTGGCCTCATCCTTCGCCAGCAGGGCGCCGAAGGTCACGCTGAACTCGCCGAAGCGGCTGTTGGCGGCGTCCATGGCCTCCGTCACCAGGACTTTCCGCCGCTCTTGGTGAAAGAGCGGTAGCTGTTCATTCCGGCGCCGCAGGTTCGTGATGCGCACTCCCAGGAGGCGGACCGGTTGCGCCAACGGTTCCGTGTCGAGAATGGAGACAGCGGTCCGGAAAATCTCGTCTGAAAGACAGATATGGTCGTGAAGCGTTTGCTGTCTGTTGAAGCTGGTATCGAAATCGGCGTACCGGACATACAGCCCGACTGTCTTGCCACTGACCCCGTAGCGCCTTGCCCGCCGACCCACCATCTCCGAAAGTTGCAGCAGATACCGCAGGATCTCCTGTCGCGACTCTACATCCCGGGGGAGGGTCATACTGTGCCCCACCGATTTTACCGGGGCCGCCTGCTCATCAGGAATTACCGGGGAATCATCGATGCCCAGCCCCATGTAATGCAGATGCTCGCCGACCAGGCCGAACTTTCTTCGGAGGATCTCCGGAGGGTAACGCCCCAACTGGCCGCAGCTCCGAATCCCCAGGAGATGAAGGTTGCGCTCCATCTTCTTGCCGATGCCGCAAAGCTCGCCGATGGGGGTCCGCTCCATGACCCCGGTGACCTCCTCCGGGGTGATCGTGGTCAGACCGTCGGGTTTTTGCATCTCCGAGGCCAGCTTGGCCAGGAGTTTGTTGGGGGCGATGCCGATGGAACAGGTGAGGCCGAAACGGTGCCGGATGCGGGCCTTGAGTCCATAGGCGATGTTCTCGGCGCTTCCGAACAGCGCCAGGGAGCCGGTGATATCCAGAAAAGCCTCATCAATGGAGT
>CAIUUR010000458.1 GCA_903902345.1 uncultured Geobacteraceae bacterium
TCGCGCACGCGCGTGAACCGGTGAACGTCCCAAATGGAACATTTATCCCGTATTGTTTGTGAAGGTGTGTATGGATAAATTATCCTTCCCGTACTTCCATTCGTAATCCCTCGATTTTCTCAAAATCGCGCCGGTTAGCGGTAATCACGGTGTAATCCAGTGAAATAGCAGTTGCTGCGATAATGAGATCGTGTGCCCCTACCGTAAAGCCTCGCTGCATCAGAGTAGCCCATATCCTGGCGTAGATGCGGGCAACTCCAATATCAAAAGGGAACACAGGAATCATCTCTATTATTTTTTCAACAAAAGCCTGACGTCTGATCTTTCGGGATTCCGTATCGGCCCGCTCGACGCCATGGAGGAGTTCAGACACCGTTACGACACTGATGCCGAACGGTTCATCTTCCCGACCATCCACGAGACTCTCGACGAGCCCTCGTCTTCTCTCAAGAGCGATGATCTCGCTGGAGTCAAGTATCACTCCCATGACAGCGCCTTTGGCATAAAGGGCTGCGAATTTGCCGCCGCCATGACATCCGCCTCGAATGTTGAATCAGATATGTCGAGATGGGGTAGGGTTTGCACAATCTTTCGGAGATCAGCCAGAGTCGCGCACATGCTGGACGGTTCTACCGGAACAAGGGATGCAGCTGGCTTTCCGCCACGGATCACGGTATACCGATCTCCACGGTATTTAATATTGTTAAGCAGTTCCGAAAAATTTCTGACTGCCTCGGTTGAACTGATTGCAGTTAGCATAGCAACCTCCGTAAAATATGATAATCATATTTTACATTATTCGTTGGCTCTGGCAATAAAATATATCGTTACGGATAGCCGCTCCTCCGCTTCAGCCCCCCCCGGTCAGGATATGGACAAACGCCTCGCCCCGGTCGGCGTCGGATACGAGGTACCGGGGAAGCGCCATGACCGAATCACCCTGGACCACGTGGCGTGGTTCAATGGTAAAGGTGGCGGTGTACCCCGCCGCCGCAGCGCGTCCCAGCAGGTAATCGTTATAGATCCCGTAGGGCCAGGCGAGCATATCGACCTCCCCCCCCAGTTGCTGTTTCAGCCTCTCCCTTGATTTACGCAGCTGCACATCCACCAGTTTCTCGTACTCGGCAGCTTTCAACCGCTTTTTTTCCCGCCGGAAGTCGGGATGCCAGAAGGTGTGCGACTGGATGTCGAAGAGACCGCTACTCTTGAGTTCCCGCAACTGATCCCAGGTCATGGCGTATTTCGCATTGGAGATGGCGGAAGGATAGACAAAGACGGTTACCGGAACCCGGTATTTCTTCACCAGAGGGAGCATGACGCTCTGCACACTCTTATGGGCGTCGTCCTCCACGATGACCACCGATCCGGCGGGGGGAGCCGGGGCCTTCTTCCAGAGCCACTCTACCACCTGCCGTAGCGGAATGACCGTATAGCCATGCTCCTTGAGATACTTCAGGTGCGATTCGAAAACCGGCGTGGTCACCGTCATGCTGTCGGCCTTTGTGGGACCCAGGCGATGGTAAAGGAGAATCGGCACGCGGGTCGGTGGGGCGCTCTGGTGAGCGTGGACCGTCCCGGCGCAGAGAGACAGCAGTACAAACAGGAATAACCGTTTCATCTTCAGGAAAACTCCTCGTTACAAGATAAATCCCGTAGGCGATGCGGCGCATCAACCCACGGGCTATTTTAACCTAAAAACAACTTTTTATCACGCGGAGACGCGGAGATCGCGGAAAAATTCAAGACGTTACA
>CAIUUR010000459.1 GCA_903902345.1 uncultured Geobacteraceae bacterium
CCGACACCGTACTTGCTCCAGTCGGTCTTCTCCATCATCTCTTTGAAGGTCGGGTAGTGAGCGTCGGTGATGAGGTAGCAGGGCGCCTTCCACCCCCGCGGGTTGCGGGTCGGATTTCCCCAGGGGGTACACTCCAGCTTTTTCTCCCCCTTGAGGAATTTCAAATACATGGGAGTTGAGAAGAAGCGGTACTTCTTGCTCATCTCGTAGACTTTCTCGAATTTTTTCTCGATCTCCCGCCGTTCCAGAAAGAGCTTCTCTCCCACGGCCTCATAGCCGAAGCCGGGCGCCGTCAGAAGGCCATCCACACCAAGATCCTGAAGCTGGGAAAAGAGCATCTCGATCTCCAGTAGATCAGTTTCCTTGAAGATGGTGGTGTTGGTGCAGACCCGGAATCCCAGCTTTTTGGCCTTCTTGATGGCTTCTATGGCGATTTTGAAGGTTCCCTTCCGTTCCAGTATCCGGTCGTGAGTTTCTTCAAGCCCGTCAAGGTGGATGTTGAGGGTGAAGTTGGGGTGCGGCTTCATGACATCCAGCGCCTTTTCCAGCAGGAGGGCGTTGGTGCAGAGGTAGATATGTTTCCCCCGTTTGAGCACCTCATCAATAAGCGCGTGGATATGGGGATAGAGAAATGGTTCTCCCCCCGTGATGGTGACCACCGGAGCCGGACACTCGTCCACGGAGTGGAGGCACTCCTTCAGGGACATCATCTCCTGAATAGTGTCGGCGTATTCACGTATCCTGCCGCACCCTGAACAGGCCAGGTTGCAGAGGTGCGTCGGCTCCAGCATGAGCACCAGAGGGTACTTGGTGATTTTCTGGAAATTATTTCGCATGATGTATCGGGTCAGGTCGTAATTGAGTCGCCAGGGAAAACGCATATATATGCCTCTCAAAATCAGGTTCAAGGTTCCAGGTTCCAGGTTCTACGTTCTACGTTGGTGACGGGTTCTGAGTTGGTTCTAGGCGCAGGCCATCCGGTCATTCGCCGAATGTCCCCTGCCGAGTGCCAAAAAAACTTCCACCGATGCGGCAATACCGTCGGCATCGAGTCCCAGGTCCTTCCGGAGCTGGGACTGACTCCCCTGCTCGATGAAGCGGTCGGGAATGCCGAGCCTTTTGACCCGGACATCGTAGACCCCTTCCCCTGCGAGGAGTTCCAGCACCGCGCTGCCGAATCCCCCCTGAAGAGCGTTTTCTTCCACCGTCACCAGGTTACCGCAGCGACGCGCAACTTCAATAATAAGCTCCTTGTCCAGCGGTTTCACGAAACGGGCATTGACGACGGTGGCGCGAATCCCCCGTTCCCGGAGCTGTCGGGCCGCATGGAGGGCCGGATAGACGGTGCTGCCGATGGCGACGATGGCGACATCATCTCCTGACTCCAGCATCTCCCCTTTGCCGATGGGGAGGGTCGTCAGTTCCTGGTCCATGGGAACCCCGTACCCGGCCCCGCGGGGGTAGCGCATGGCGATGGGGCGGTCGCTGGATATGGCGGTCTTCAGCATATGCCGGAGTTCGTTTTCGTCTTTGGGAGCCATGAGCGTCAGCTCGGGGAGGTGCCGGAGATAGGAAAGGTCGAAGACCCCGTGATGGGTCGGGCCGTCATCTCCCACCAGTCCTGCCCGGTCAAGCATGAGGGATACCGGGAGTTTCTGGAGACAGATGTCATGAAAGACTTGATCGTAGGCCCGCTGCACGAAGGTGGAGTAGATGGCCGCCACCGGTCGGAAACCTTCCGCCGCCAGCCCGGCGGCAAAGGTAAGCCCATGCTGTTCGGCGATTCCCACGTCGAAGCAGCGGTGGGGATAGGCCCGGGCAAAGGGAGTGAGGCCGGTACCGTCAGGCATGGCGGCGGTGATGGCCACGATCCGTTCGTCCTCGGCTGCCAACCGGAGCAGGGTCTCGCCGAAGACTCCCGTATAGGAGGCCGCGCCCGGTTTGCTCGCCGTCCCCTTGCCGGTGGCCATGTCGAAGGGACCCACGCCGTGGTACTGATCCGGGGTGGCTTCCGCCGGTTCGTACCCCTTCCCCTTGGTGGTCATGACATGGATGAGGATCGGTCCCTCCATGGTCCGGGCGTTCTGCATGATCTCGATGAGTTGGGGGAGATCATGGCCGGGGATCGGGCCGATGTAGTCAAAATCCAGCGCCTCAAAGAGCATCCCGGGAGTTAAGAATCCCTTGAGGGAATTCTCCGCCTTTTTGGCGAATTTGAGGATGTTGGTGCCGATGGCCGGGATATGCTTGAGGAGCCCCTGCATCTCCTTCTTCAGGTCGCGGTAGTACCCTCCGGTGAGCTTACGGGATACGAAGGCGCCGAAGGCTCCCACATTTTTTGAAATGGACATCTCATTATCGTTGAGGATGACGATGAGGTTCTTGTGAAGGTGCCCGGCCTGGTTGAGGGCCTCGAAGGCGATCCCCCCCGTGAGGGAGCCGTCGCCGATGACCGCGATCACCCTGTTGTTGATCCCCTGGAGGTCGGCTGCCGCCGCCATCCCCAGTCCGGCGGAGATGGAGGTGGAGGAGTGGCCGGTGCCGAAGGCATCGTGAGGTGATTCGCTTCGTTTGGGAAAGCCGGAAAGCCCCTTGTACTGACGCTGGGTGGGGAACCGGTCCCTCCGTCCGGTGAGGATCTTGTGGGTATATGCCTGGTGCCCCACATCCCAGATGATATGGTCAACGGGAGAGTTGAAACAGTAATGGAGGGCGATGGAGAGTTCCACGCAGCCCAGATTGGAGGCCAGATGCCCTCCTGTTTTGGACAGGGTAGCCAGCAGGAATTGCCGGATCTCTTCCGCCAGAGGGGGGAGCTCCTCCACGGAGAGTTTTTTGAGATCGTCCGGACTATTGATGGTTTCGAGCATAAGAACTCCAAAAAAAGGTTCAAGGTTCAAGGTTCAAGGTTTACCTTTTCACCTTTTACCGTTCACCTTTTTTACGTACCCATTGGCGCGAAACCACGCCACGGCTTTTGTCAGGGCTTGAGCCACCGGGGTCTGGGGGAGTCCCAGTTCCCGGATCGCCTTGGATGAATCGAAGAACATGAACTTGCGCGCCATCAGAACGCCGTTCAGCGGGATAAGAGGTTCAACTCCGGTGAGGCGGGAGAACGCCTCGTTGACATACGCCGCCAGAAGAATGGGGGGGTACGGGAGTCGAACCTTCGGCGCGGGAACCCCAGAGATCACCTCCAGAGTTTGAAAAATCTCCCGCAGCGTGAGGTTTTGGTTTCCCAAGATATATTTTTCGCCTACCCGTCCCTTTTCCGCGGCGAGAAGGTGACCTCGGGCGCAATCTTCCACGTCGATGAGATTCAACCCCGTGTCCAGATAGGCCGGCATTGCCCGGTTAAGGATGTCGACGATAATCTTGCCGGTGGGGGTCGGTTTGATGTCGAGGATTCCAACCGGTGTTGACGGATTAACGATGACCAGCGGCAGCCCCCGGGGGACGAACTCTTCCGCCACTCGTTCGGCCTGAAATTTGCTTTTCTTGTAGTCGCCCACCATATCGCGGAAGGTGACGGGGGTAGTCTCATCTCCGGGGACGCCGTTCCCCGGATTTCCCAGCGTTCCCACACTGCTGGTGTAGACCGCCCGCCGGACCCCCGCCAGGAGCGCACCCTGCAGGACCGCTCTGGTCCCCTCCACATTGGCGGCGTACATGGCCGCAGGATTCCGGGTCCAGAGCCGGTAGTCGGCGGCGGTATGGAAGAGGAGGTCACAACCGGCAATGCCGGCTGCCAGCCTGTCCGGCGTCAGCAGATCCCCTTCCCATATCTCCAGGGGGAGCCCCGCGATGTTTTTCCGGTTGGCGCCGGGACGGACCAGAGCGCGAACCTGGTGACCCTCCCTGATGAGTTCCCGGACGATACTGGCCCCGATAAACCCGGTGGCGCCGGTGACGAAGGCCTTCATGGAGAAACCGTGACTGGTGACTGGTGACTGGTGACTGTGAAATTGTAATTCATAGTTCCTAATTTATGTCTGCTCTGGTCGCAGCAGACGCCGGTAGGTTCCCATGGCCATGAGGGGGAAGACATTACGGTAGATGTGATACCGGATCATGAAATACTTGGGGAATCCCGTCCCCGTAAACCGCTCCTCGTCCCAGGTGCCGTCAGGTTTCTGGGTCGTGACCAGGTACTGGATTCCCTTGGCTACCGCCGCCGCCTTGACCTCTCCGGCGGCCATGAGCGCCAGGAGCGCCCACCCCGTCTGGGATGGCGTGGTTTCGCCGAATCCCGCCAGAGACGGGTCATCGTAGGATTCGCAGGACTCTCCCCACCCTCCGTCGATGTTCTGCCGTGACTTGAGCCAGTTCACCGATTTTCGGATGTATGGTTGCGACAGGTCCTCGCCGATGGCGGCCAGTCCCGAAAGAACCGACCAGCAGCCGTAGATATAGTTTACACCCCAACGCCCCCACCAGGAGCCGTCGGGTTCCTGCTGCTCCTTGATGTAAGCCAGTCCCCTCACCGCGGCCGGGTGGCTCTTGGGGTAGCCGAAACTTCCCATCAACTCCAGCATCCGTCCCGTGAGGTCCACGGTGGGGGGGTCGATGAGAGCCTCCAGGTCAGCGAAGGGGATCTTGTTGAGAATATGCTTGGTGTTGTCTTTGTCGAAGGCGCCCCACCCCCCTTCCTTGCTCTGCATCCCCAGGCACCAGGCGATTCCCCGCTTGATGGCGTCTTCCTTGGCCCGGACGTTTTTCACCTTGACATCCTTGATGGCCATCATGACGATGCCGGAGTCGTCCACGTCGGGAAACCAGTCGTTGAGAAATTCGAAGGCCCATCCACCGGGGTCCAGATCGGGAGATTTTATTCGCCAATCTCCCGGCTTGCGCACCTCCCGGTCCAGGAGCCACTGGGTGGCGTTGATCAGAGCCGGATGGTTTGCGGGCACGTCTGCGTCCAGGAGCGCTTTCAGCGCCAGGGCCGTGTCCCAGAGGGGGGAGATGCAGGACTGGAGGACGATCCCCTCCTCGGTTTCGATACAGAAATTGGCCAGCGCCTCCAGACCCCGTTCCACCGCCGGATGATCGTTGGCGTATCCCAGGCAGTGGAGCGCCAAAACTGAATTGAGCATGGCCGGCTGGATCCCCCCCCAGTCGCCGGTGGGCTCCTGGTGCTCCAGTACCCAGTTTTCCGCCACAGCCAGCGCCTTCTTTTTGAAAGGGCGGATGGGATTGGACTCGTAAACTTTCAGAATATGGTCCACCCCGATGAAGATGTTCTTCCAGGTGATGATGCCGTGTTCCTTGGTGAAGGTATAGTCTATGGGGCGGGGAGGGCGCACATAGAGCTCCTGGACCCGGGCCCAGGGGGGGAGTCTTCGCACCGGCTTCTGGGCCATGACGATGGAGAGGGGAATGATCGTGGCGCGGGACCAGCTGGAGAGCTCATAAACGTTAAAATAGGCCCAGGTGGGAAGGAGCATCAGCTCCACCGGCATGGAAGGGACGCCGAACCAGGCAAATTCTCCAAAGAGCGCCAGGAAGATCTTGGTGAATACCCGGCACTTGATGATTCCTCCCTTCTCCAGGATAAAGGCCCGTGCTCGGGCCATGGCGGGATGATCCGCCGGATATCCTGCCAGTTTCAGGGCAAAATACGCCTCCACCGTGGTGGAGATGTCGCCGGGACCGCCGTAATAGATGCACCAGCATCCTGCTTCCGTCTGCTTGGAGAGGATGTAGTTGGTGAGCTTTCGCTCCCGCTCCTTGTCCACAAGCCCCATGAAGTGGAAGAGCATGACGTACTCGGCGGTGATGGTGACGTTGGATTCCAACTCCGCCCACCAGTACCCCTCCGGGAGCTGTTCCCTGAGGAGGAAATCGCGACTCCGCTCTACGGCCAGATCCAGGGTGTCCTTGCTCTCTCCCTCCTTCTTCTTCCAGAGAGATACCGGGAGGTGGTGCACCTTGGCCCCTCCGGGCAGAGGCGGGCTCTGACGTTCCTGGGGAGTCTCCCCGCCGTTAAATGAGGTAAGGGAGTAGGAGAGGGGATACCTGAATGGTTTCATCAAGGCTCCTTTTGGGCACGGGGAGAAAATATGCCCAACGTTAAACGTACTCTTCTAGCACAACTTGCGAAAAAGGTACACCAGTTTCTCCGCGCCGGCCCTGAGGTGGTTCAAGGTTCGAGGTTCAAGGTTCAAGGTCCGAGGTTACAAAAACCCTGAACCTTGAACTTTGAACCTGATTTAGAACTTTGAACCCTGATTTAGAACTTTGATCTCCGGAGCGGATCTGCTATAGTTCACAATTCTTGACCTCTGCCGGGACTTCTTCGGCGAGGTTCACACTCCGAACAGGGAGCGCCATGCCACACGCCAGGATTGAAGACGCCATAGAGGATATCCGCCAAGGGAAGATGGTCATCCTGGTGGACGATGAGGATCGGGAGAATGAAGGTGACCTGACCATGGCTGCGGAGATGGTCACCCCCGAGGCGGTCAACTTCATGGCCCGCTTCGGTCGGGGGCTCATCTGCCTCACTCTTACCGGGGAAAAGTGTGACCAGCTCCGGCTTCCCCTCATGGTTGACGCCAACACCTCCTCCTTCGGGACCGCCTTCACCGTCTCCATTGAGGCGCGCAGGGGGGTCACCACCGGTATCTCCGCCGCCGATCGGTCTCGCACCATCCAGACTGCCGTGGCCGATGGCGCCAAAGCTGAAGACCTGGCGCGGCCGGGGCATATCTTTCCGCTTCGGGCCAAAAACGGTGGAGTTCTGGTCCGGGCCGGTCAGACCGAGGGGTCCGTGGATCTGGCGCGGTTGGCCGGTTTGAAACCCGCGGGCGTAATCTGCGAAATCATGAATGACGACGGGACCATGTCCCGTATGCCGGAACTCCGGAAGTTCGCCAAGGAACATGGCATCAAAATCTGCACCATCGCCGATCTGGTGGCTTACCGGCTCCGGCACGAGTTACTGGTCAGGCGTTCCGCCGAGGCGAAGCTTCCCACGGGTTATGGCCAATTCTCCGCCATAGCCTTTGATAATGATGTGGACAAGTTGGAGCACCTGGCCATTGTCAAGGGGGATGTGGGGGGGGATGAACCGGTTCTCGTCCGAGTCCACTCCGAGTGTCTCACCGGCGACGTCTTCGGCAGTGGTCGCTGCGACTGCGGCGAGCAGCTTCATCGGGCCATGACCATGATCGAAGAAGCGGGGCGGGGGGTGATCCTCTATATGCGCCAGGAAGGTCGGGGGATCGGCCTTGTCAACAAACTCAAGGCCTATGTTCTTCAGGATGAAGGGCATGACACCGTGGAGGCCAACCTGGCGTTGGGATTCAAGCCGGACCTGCGGGATTACGGCATCGGCGCCCAGATCCTCGTTAATCTGGGAATCCGCAACATCAGGCTCATGACCAACAATCCCAAGAAGGTGGTGGGTCTTGAAGGATACGGCATCAACATCGTCCAGCGGGTTCCCATCGAGATAACCCCCAACGGGACCAATCGGCGGTATTTACGGACCAAGCGGGAAAAAATGGGACATCTGCTGGAAAATATTTGAACGTAGAACATTCAACGATTTAGCACTCTCGGGAGAAGATCATGCCACAGTACTATGACGGCAAACTTGATGCCACCGGACTTAGGTTCGGGATCGTCGTCGGCCGGTTCAACAGTTTTATCGGCGAACGGCTCCTGGAAGGTGCGCTGGACGCCATCATCCGTCATGGCGGCGCCGATGGCGACATCGCCGTGGCCAGGGTTCCCGGCGCCTTTGAGATTCCGCTGGTGGCCAAAAAGCTTGCACAATCCGGAAAATACGACGCACTTATCTGTCTGGGGGCCGTGATTCGCGGCTCCACTCCCCACTTCGACTATGTGGCCTCCGAGGTCTCCAAGGGGGTGGCCATGGTGTCGCTGGAGAGCGGTATTCCGGTTGCCTTTGGGGTTCTCACCACCGACAGCATCGAGCAGGCCATCGAGCGGGCGGGGACCAAGGCGGGGAACAAAGGATTCGAGGCGGCGGTCACCGCCATTGAGAGCGCCAACCTGCTGAAGGTGTTGAGCTAGTGGGGGCCAGACGACTCGGTCGTGAACTCGCCCTCCAGGTACTCTATGCTCTGGACCTCAACCCCATGGATACTCGTCGATTTTTGTTGACCTTCTGGGAACAGAATCCGTCACCTCCGGAGGCCCGGAGCTACGCCGGCCTGCTGGTGGAGGGGGTTGTTGCCCGGCGGGAGGAGCTGGATCTTCTCATCAAGAGCAAGGCTCAGCACTGGGCTCTACCCCGTATGGCCCGAGTGGACCTGAATCTGCTCCGTTTGGCGGCATATGAGCTCCTGTACCGGGATGACGTGCCCAAGAAGGTCGTCATCAACGAAGCCATAGAGGTTGCCAAGAAGTACGGCAGTGAAGACTCCTCTGCTTTCGTCAACGGGATATTGGACGAGTTTGCCGTGCCGGAGGGGAAGGCGGAGTAACCCCGATCCACAGATTTCACTGAGAACACTGAAATAAAAGAGCTGAGAAAGACTGATCCACAGATTTCACTGAGAACACTGAAATAAAAGAGCTGAGAAAGACTGATCCACAGATTTAAGTGAGAACACTGAATACACTGATTCAAAAGGCATCTGGAGATACTCTCTGAATCATCATCGTCAAGGGATTGGTTTAATTCAGCTTTTTTCGGTGTAATCAGTGGATAGCAAAGCAGTTTGGAGGTTTCATGAAAGACATCAAGGTTGGGCTCATCGGCTTCGGCACTGTGGGGGCCGGAGTGGTGAAGCTCCTTGCCCAAAACGCCCCCCTTATCCGGCAGAAGCTGGGGGCGCCCCTGACCCTCAAGACCATCGCCGATCTGGACATCGTCACCGATCGTGGGGTCGTCGTACCCCCCGGCGTTCTGACAACCAACGTCAATGAGCTGCTGAACGATCCGGAGATCGCCATCGTCATCGAACTCATCGGCGGGTACGAGCCGGCCAAGAGTTTTGTCCTGAAGGCCATTGATGCGGGGAAACATGTTGTCACGGCCAACAAGGCGCTTCTGGCGGTGCACGGTCAGGAAATCTTTGCCGCCGCTGCCGCCAAGGGAGTCGAGGTTCTCTTCGAGCCGGCCGTGGGGGGAGGGATTCCGGTCCTTTCCGCCATCCGGGGGAATCTGGGGGCCAACCGGTTCAGCACCGTGCTGGGGATACTCAACGGCACCTGCAACTACATCCTCACCCGGATGACCCAGGAGGGGGCCGAATTCGCCTCGGTGCTCAAAACGGCCCAGGAGTTGGGCTATGCCGAGGCAAACCCCATCTTCGATGTGGAGGGGATCGACACCGCCCATAAGCTCTGTCTTCTGGTATCCCTCTGCTTTGGGACCCGGGTTAAGCTGGATGAGGTTCATACGGAGGGGATCAGCTCCTTGTCGCCGGTGGATATCACCTTTGCCAAGGAGTTCGGCTACAAGATCAAGCTTCTGGCCATCGGCAAGAGTGACGGACAATTGATCGAGGCGCGGGTTCACCCCACCATGATCCCGCTCAACTCTCCCCTGGCCGATGTGGACGGCGTCTTCAACGCCATCCGCCTTGCCGGCGATTTTGTGGGGCCGGTGATGTTCATCGGTCGCGGCGCGGGGATGAATCCCACTGCCAGCGCCGTGGTGGGGGAGTTGATGGATATCTCCCGCAATATCCTGGCCGGTATCGGTCGCCGTACGCCGCCGCTGGGGTATCTGGACTCGGAGGTCGCCATGCTTCCCCTCAAACCCATGGGGGAGATCAGTGGTAAGTATTATCTTCGTTTCTCCGTGGTGGATCGCCCCAAGGTTCTTTCCCGCATCACCGGGGTTCTGGGGGATCACGGCATCAGTATCGAGTCAATGATCCAGACTGCCCGGAGCGCCCAGGAATCGGTATCCATTGTCATCAAAAGCCACGAGGCCCGGGAGGCTGATGTTCGGGCCGCTCTGGCCCAGATCGACTCTCTGGAGTTCATCACCGAAAAGACCAACCTCATCCGGATCGAGGATAACCTGGAGTAGTCATAATCCGGAGGTTGGTGGTGCACGGCCTCATCGTGAACCCCAACGCAGAATCATTGAACAGGAAAGGGACCGTTTTACGGCCCCTTTTTTGCGTTCGGAAAGTGGCAAGTGCTCCTTATGTATCAGTCAACATCTCGTCTACAAGGAGGCGACTACCGTGTAGTGACGATAACAAAACAGGGGGTAGCATATTCGGTGGAGGACTGTTGCTACGTGGTTCCCAGTTCTGGCCGGAAAGCCAGAGGGCCCGGTTGACCCTCGCCAGCAGTGCGGAAGAATTAATCGGTTTGGCTATGGAATCGAAAAAACCTCCATCCAGGGCCTCGGCCTCATCTTCCGGTGTCAGGTGAAAGCCCATAAGGATAACGGGAATTATCCGGATACTGTGTAGCGCCCTGAGAGAATGCAGAAATGCGAAACCCTTGGAATGTGGTGTAAATTTGTTGGAAACGATAACCTGGGGGGTATGGGTAATTGCTTCTCTGAGACCCTCAACCTCATCTTTGGCGGTAATAACCCGATAGCCATGCCCGACAAGTATGGTAGCAATCATTGTTGTCGTAAGGATATCATCATCAATAACAAGCACTGTCTTATCAAGGTGTTCTTTTGTCGCTGGGACCGCCCATCCCGCCGCCAACACTTCCGGCAGCTCTTCCGGCGGCCGAGGTTGACTCAACAGGTAACCCTGAAGCAACTGGCACCTCAAATGAGCAAGAAGCGTCATCTGCTCCTCTGTTTCGACCCCCTCGGCGATGACCTCAAGATTCAGCGAGTGGGCCATGGCAATGATGGTGGTGACTATGGCCAGATCTTCGTTGCAGTTGGCCATGTCAGTGATGAAAGAACGGTCGATTTTCAGGGTATCGATGGGGAAGCGACGCAGGTAGCTCAGCGACGAGTAGCCGACGCCGAAATCGTCGATGGAGATTCTCACCCCCTTTGACTTCAGGAGTGACATGGTGGCTATGGAAGCCTCCACATCGTGCATGATAGCCCCTTCAGTGACCTCCAGTTCCAGACAGTGCGGATCGAGCCCGGTTTCCAGGAGCACCTCCAACACAACCTCGTAGAAATTATGCCATCGGAATTGGCAGGGGGAGACGTTGACCGCTACGCGCAGAGAGGGGAACCCTTCCTCCTGTAGTGATTTTATTCGGCGACACGCCTCATGCAGCACCATTCTCCCCAGCCCGTGTATGAGGTCCGACTTCTCGGCGGCAGGAATAAATGCGTCAGGCATGATGAGTCCCTGCTCCGGATGGCGCCAGCGGAGCAGGGCTTCCACGCCAACCACCCGACCGGAGCTCAAGGCCGCAATTGGTTGATAGTGGATTTCGAACTCGTGACGGTCAAGGGCTTTGCGCAGGCTGTTCTGCAGTTCGATCTGGGAACCCATCAGGGTATCAAGTTCCGCCGTATAGAACTTCATCATGTTTTTGTTGTTGTTTTTTGCATAGTACATGGCCGTGTCGGCTTTTCGCAGCAGCTCATCGGATGTCCGTCCGTCATCGGGATACAGGGCGATACCGACGCTTGCAGAAGAAAAGAGCTCCTTGCCCTGGGTCGAATGCGGCAAGGCCAGTTCTGTAATGATCTTTTCGGCAACAAGTCTGACGTTATCCGGGTTCCGGATATCCTGCAGTAAAACGGTGAACTCGTCTCCGCCCATTCGCGCCACGGTATCGCACGCACGAATAATTCTCTTCAGCCGTGCCGCCACCTCCACAAGGACACTGTCTCCTGCCCGGTGCCCATGGGTGTCATTGATCGCCTTGAAACCATCCAGGTCGATAAACATGATTGCCATCCGGCGCCGGTTCCGATCCGCCTGAAGCAACGCCTGGGCGAGACGATCGTGAAACAGCGCCCGGTTGGGGATCAGGGTAAGATTGTCGAAATGCGCCAATTGGCGGAGCTGTTCCTGTCGCTCCTGGAGGAGTTCGTCGCGTTCCTTGATCTCCGTCAACATGGCATTGAAGCTGTCGAACAGCGAACCTATTTCGTCGTCGGCGCTCTTCCTGACCTGTACGGTAAAGTCCTTGTCAACGGATACCGTTTTCATCGTCCCTGCCAGATGAATAATAGGCTGCGAGATCAACGTCTGGAGTTTCAGGGCCATGAAGTAGGCCATGGCCAGACAGACGGAGAGAATCAGGATCGCAAGGAGCGTGAACCGTTGCAGTTTGCTGATCAGTCCCGTCATATCGGCTTCAACCAGTACCATGCCGATGGTTTTGCCTTCCACGACAATGCTTCTGGCGATGTCCATTCGCATATCCCAGTCCCAAAAGTTATGAAGATCTCCATGGGCATGGGCCAGCAACTGCGAAATCAGGACTGCGGAGCTGCCCGCCTCGTTCGTACCCGGTTTCCGGTTGGATTGGTTATCCTTTTTTTTGTGATACTGGGTGAAAAGTTGATCGTTCCCCTTGAGGAGATACACCGAAAGAATATCCCTGTTGGCGCTGACGCTGCCGATGGTTTCCACTGCGGCGGCTGGATCATCGAAGAGTAACGCCGAAGCGGTGTTGCGGGCGATGATCTCCGCCAGGGAAACCATCTCATTCCTCATCCCCTGACGGTAGGCGATCGCTTCGTTGGCAATGAAAATGGTGGTTGACGTCACAAGAAGCGTGGAGCTGGTCAGGAGCATCATCACCACCAGCTTTGTTTTCAGGGAACTGGATGAAAAATGTTTTCTCATGGTAGATGCTCGATGACGTCGCGCGCCGCTTTCAGGAGTTGGGAGTTGACCTTGAGCTGGGAGCGTTGTGTCCGTTTGAGATTTACTTCAAAGTGAACCTTGTTATCCTATGACAGCAGACCGATCATTCCCATCAGCGCTAATGATGCGGATCGGCTAAAACCCGATCCACTCCATATCTTGCCCCATATTCCTGGTCGAGGGCGCTTCTGCACCCCCCTTGGCTTCATGGTAGCCATTGGCCTTGTCGCTCCTACCAACCCCCTTTTCCTTGGATATAACCTGACTCATGGATGGCGCCGACTCCATCTTCAGCACCTTGCCCGGTTCCTTTCTACCCCCTCGGTATTTGTCCAGGATGAAGCGGTTGACCGCTTCAACCAACTGCCGAACCTGCTCTTCCAGTGCGTCGGAAGCGGAAGAGGTCTGCTGCACCACAAGGGCGTTTTCCTGGGTCATATCGTTCATACTGGTGATGGAGCTGTTGATCTGCTCGATGCCCACAGACTGTTCATTGGATGCCGTGGCGATTTCGGCCATGATGTCGGTCACCTTTTTGATGCTGGTGACGATCTCCTGCATGGTCTCACCGGCCTCTCCCACCAGTTTGCTGCCGTTGCCGACTTTGTCCACCGAGTCGCTGATCAGTTCCTTGATCTCCTTGGCCGCCGCCGCGCTCCGCTGGGCAAGGTTGCGCACCTCACCGGCCACCACGGCGAAGCCGCGTCCCTGTTCCCCCGCCCGCGCCGCTTCAACGGCGGCGTTAAGGGCCAGGATATTGGTCTGAAAGGCGATGCCGTCGATGACCGAGATGATGTCGGCGATCTTTTTGGAACTGCCGCTGATGGATTCCATGGTCTCCACCACGCGGGTGATGACCGTTCCTCCTTTGACCGCCACGTTGCTGGCGTTAATGGCCAGCTGGTCGGCCTGCTTGGAGTTGTCGGCATTCTGCTTTACGGTTGCGGTGAGCTCTTCCATGCTGGCGGCGATCTCTTCCAGGGAAGCGGCCTGTGACTCCGAGCGTTGGGCCATGTCGGAGTTGCCGGTGGCGATCTGTTTTGTCGCAGTGGAGATGGAATCGCTACTCGTACCCACATTACCTATTGTTTCCCGCAAGTTAATCACCATGGCGGCAAAAGCATTCCCCATGGCGTCGTTCTCCGATGCCGGTTTCACGGTCACGGTGAGGTCTCCGCCGGCGATCTTTTCGGCTGTGGCAGCCAGATCCCGTAGCGTCGTAACCATGCGGGTCAGCGCCTGCATCAGCTGATCCTGGGGTGATCGTTCCTGAACCTCCACCGCCAGGTTTCCCAAGGCAATCTGCGAGGCCGCCTCGGTAACCGTGGCCATGGCTACGATGAGAACATTCAGGTTGTTCTTGATTTCGTTGAAATCGCCGTTGTAGGAGTCGGTGATCCTGGGTGGAATCTCCCCATTGTATATTCGCTCCACGTACTCCGCAGCCACGTTCAGGGGGCCGATGACGGCGTCCAGTGTA
>CAIUUR010000460.1 GCA_903902345.1 uncultured Geobacteraceae bacterium
GCCTTCAGCAGCATCGCCCGGTGGTCCATCTTCAATGACCCCACCTGGCGCAAGGGGGAGTACCACAAAAATCCCAAGGACGGTCTGGCGCTGGCCCGAGGGATCGGCCATATCTGTTTTCTTTCCGACGAGTCCATGACCGGCAAATTCGGTCGTCGTTTCTCGGCCCGTGACGGTCAGTTCGACTTCTTCGGCCAGTTTGAGGTGGAACGGTACCTCAACTACAACGGCTACAACTTCGTGGACCGTTTCGACGCCAACTCCTTCCTCTTTCTGGCCAAGGCCCTGGATCTCTACGATGTGGCCTGGGATTGCGAGTCGCTGGAAGAGGCCTTCGCCCCGGTGACTGCCCCTCTCCAGTTCTTCGCCTTCACCTCCGACTGGCTCTACCCCCCTTATCAGACCGAGGAGATGGTGACGGCGCTGAAGAATGCCGGGAAGAGTGCGGAGTACCACCTCATCACCTCCGCCTACGGCCACGACGCCTTCCTGCTGGAACTGGAGACCTTCACTCCTATGGTGCGAGAGTTTATCCAGCGAGCGGAAGAGCAGGTATAACCCCGCACCGGACCATTCCGAGACCAAGTTCCTCCCCCCTCCTGTGCCGAACCGCCTCTCCGTAGCAATTCACAAACATCTTTGTCCCGACGTCGTTTGTCGTTGTCCACTGCTTCTATTCAATTTGTCTTGTTGTTTGTTGTGTGCTAATGTTTAGCGGTTACCTATTCGGTTGAGTCCTACGGAACCTCATCACCGCATTCAGGATATACCCCATGCCAAAACTCTCCCTTGCCAAACTTGAGCGCCATCTCTATGGCGCAGCCGACATCCTTCGCCGATCAGGGTTGGATGCCGCAACCTATAAGGATTATATCTTCGGGATGCTGTTCCTGAAGCGAAGTTCCGATGTGTTCGAGGCTGCACATGACGACATTATCGACCGCAAGGTGGAACAGGGCGTCGCCAAGGAAGATGCCGAAACTCACTATGGTGAGAACCCTGACTACTATGATGAGTTTTTTGTCCCGGAACGGGCTCGTTGGTCGTATCTTCAAGCCAAGCTGAATGATGCCACGGTCACCTTCGGAAGTGTTCTGGACACGGCCCTGGCGGCATTGGCCGAACAGAATGAGACCCTGGAGCATGTTCTTGACCACATCAGCTTTTTAAAGGTACAGAGTAACAAGCGGGTGGTTCCCGACGAGGCATGCAAAGATCTCGTCAGACATTTCAGCCGCTACCGGCTCCGTAACGAGGATTTCCAGTTTTCCGACTTGCTTGGCGCCGCCTATGAGTTCCTGATCAACATGTTTGCTGAGTCGGCGGGAAAAAAGGGGGGGGATTTCTACACTCCTCGTGACGTAATCCGGCTCATGGTTCGTATTCTCAAACCGCGACCGGGGTTAACGGGGTTATTGCGAGGGTCGAGTGGGAATATGAGATAGCCGAGAAACCTTTTTTTCTCGTTCCCAAGTTCCAGAGTGAGAACGTAGCAGTGAAGCGTAGGTTGGGGTGAACAGGTTTATCGTGAACCCCAAAATGCCGCGTTGGGGTTCACGGTGAGGCCGTTCACCGCCAACCTACAGATGTTTAATTCCAACATGATATAGTGGACAAGTTCCGCATCCCAGACAGATGAAAGCATTCACTATCTCGTTAAAAGGGTTCGTGCAACTCGATCTGGCACCGTTGGGAGACGCCACTGCGTGGCAAACGTGAATAGTCAGGGTGTAGGTGGCCATTTATGAATCGTCAGGAATACCTCTATGTTTTGAGTGAGCGGGGACAGCTTCTGCGAATGCTCGAAGAGATACCCGAAGAAGACATCCTCGACCGCATGAGCGTTGAAGGCCGGTTGCTGTCAGTTGAAGCTGAACTGGCAGAGATGTCGGTACGTAGCAAAGTACAGGAATAATTGTGATCACTCTGACCTGCGGGAATCGTCTGAAAGCCAAGGTAGAGGCTCTGGTGAGCCTAACACAAACTCATGAGCGGTGGCGCGTCACACCTGACTTAGCGTTTATTTTGTCAGCCACCAAACGAGGAATGATGATGCGACGCCCGTTATGAAACCGATGAATATCCCACGCCACGTATCTTTGTTAATCCATCGGAAAGTTTGGTGTTTCGCCCAATCAAATTTCTCGCCTTGGGTAAGGTACTTCTCTGAAAATTCATCCATTTTCAAGGAGGCTTCCACCCAGGGACTGAATGCTTGTTCGAGATCTTTTTGGGATTCGCGAAGGCGCGCCTTCTTGGCAAGTTGAACGATCATGCTTCTGTCAGCGAGGAGATTGGGCAGGAAATTACCATTATCGATGAGTGAAAAGTCAATACCACTGTTGAGAAGAGATTCAACATCGCTATTGAAGTATTTTAGCTTCAGCTTGAAAGCATCGAGCATGCCTCTTTTGATGTGAGAATGCGCTTTATGTGAAGCGAGATCTTCAGTCTCTTCTCCGATGTAATACCTTTTCAGGTGATCAAAAGCGGCGTGGATTTCAAAGAGTAGTTCGACGGGAATGGTGTTGTTACGCGCTTCTATTTCGCAGTAGAGGGGCTTGGCATACTCATCATAAAACCGATAAACTTCGTCTACTCGCACACTCGTCCCAAAATAGTATCGATATCGGCATTTATCTCTTGCGAACTTGCGAGGCCGTCACGTAAGACGCCACCACGACCAATAATTGGGTGTTCACTGTTGATTTGAAACGGCTTAAGCGTCCGTTTCGTGAGGTACTCACGGTACTCCTCAGGCGACTTTGTTCGTAACTCTGATGCAGAGAGTCCTGTTTTTTTCTCGATGTTACCAAGGAGTCTTTGAAACAATGCCGTCATAACCATGCCTCCCAGCCCTTTTTCAATACCCACTGGTGGTGGCTCAAAAGAAAAACCTCCGCCACTTAAAGAAGTCAACACCGGTGTTGAATTTTTTAAAATATAAGCTTGTCAGTTGAATTGTCAATAAATTTTTAAAGGGGCACGTCATGGCGAGGGTCGAGTGGGAATATGAGATAGCCGAGAAACCTTTCTGCCTGCAGCTCAAGGGAATGGGGTGAGAGTGGCTGGAAGGGGATAAGGATGTTCCTGAGCTCACGGAGAGAGTATCTTTTCGCGAGGTGTTACTCAAGGGACGTCTGGCTGCGGCGTTGACCCGGATCAACTTGAGGGATGGTGTGCCGTGGCTGGATGAAAGCCGAACGGCTAAGGCTATTCGCGACGTGGAACAGGCAGCCGGACACCGGCTGATGGAGATCAACCAAGCCGCAACGGAACTGCTCCTCAAGGGGACCGTGGCCGACAACAGCCGGTGCGATTCATTGATTACGAAACCCCCGCCAACACCTCAGTAAGGCGAGAGATCTGTTCTGGTGCGGGGTAATGACTGGGGGGTGATCTCCCAGCGGCATTAGAGGTCATAAGGAAATGAATATGAGATTAATGAATGGTACGGCGCCACCATGAGTATGGCGCGCAAGCCTCTGGACCAGACCGGCATGGCCGTCATGCTCCTCCTCTGCATCGTCCTGGGACTTCACCAGGTTGCCCTCAAGGGAGCGGCCCCCTACATCGCCCCGGTGCTGCAGATCGCGCTTCGCTCCGGAATCAGCGCCTGCCTCATCGGCCTGGTCATCCTCCGGCGTCGGGAAGGTTTTTCCCTGCGAGACGGGACTCTCCGTCCCGGACTGCTCCTGGGAGTTCTCTTTTCCTTGGAGTTTTTCTTCGTGGCCCAGGGGCTCCGCTACACCACTGCTGCCCACATGTCGGTCTTTCTCTACACTGCTCCGCTCTTTACCGCCCTGGCCCTGCACCGTCTGCTCCCCGCGGAGCGGCTTCAGCGCCACCAGTGGATCGGTATCGTTCTCGCGTTCAGTGGAATTGTTGCTGCCTTTGCGGGGGGCTTTTTTGCAACGGACGTCAACCTCCGGATCGTGCGGGGGGACCTGCTGGGGATTCTTGCCGGAGCTGCCTGGGCCGCCACGACGGTGGTTGTTCGCTGCAGCAACATGGCGGAGGCGCCGGCCACCAAGACGCTGTTGTACCAACTGGTCACCGCCTTCGTGCTGTTGCTGGCGGTGGCCTTCCTCACCGGGCAGGCGCGGCCGACCATGGTTCCCCTTGCCTGGGGAAGCGTGCTGTTTCAGGCGACCGTGATCACCTTTGCCGCCTACCTCGCCTGGTTCTCTCTCCTTCGCCGCTACAACGCCTCGCAACTCTCCGCGTTCATGTTTCTGAGCCCTCTCTTCGGCGTCTCCTTCGGCGTACTCCTGCTCCACGAAACCATCGACTGGTTCTTCGGTCTGGGGACCATTCTCGTTCTCTCGGGGATTACTCTGGTGGGGAGAGTTCGCCCTCCGCTCCGCCGCGGGAGATGAGGAAGGTGGGTGATGAGGAGGGTGGGTGATGAGGAGGAGTTGACGGCAGTGTCTGTTTAATGGTAGTATGGGCGCCGTTTGAAGCCACTTTTACCTCAGT
This sequence comes from uncultured Geobacteraceae bacterium, assembly GCA_903902345.1. Taxonomy (GTDB): domain Bacteria; phylum Desulfobacterota; class Desulfuromonadia; order Geobacterales; family CAIOGM01; genus CAIOGM01. The sequence continues at coordinate 4,480 of CAIUUR010000460.1, forward strand.
AAGGAGTAACGATGAAGCGACTTATCATTGCAGCGGTTGCCACCATGCTTGCGGTTCCGGCACTGTCCGGAGCAGACGACGCCATCAACAAGGCCGCCAAGGAAAAAGGGGCCGTGAAAACCTCCTCCGGAATGGTATACCACTCCCTGAGGGATGGTTCGGGAAAATCCCCCACGGCTGCCAGCACCGTAGAAGTAAACTATCGCGGTACCCTGACCAACGGCAAGGAGTTCGACAGCTCCTACAAGCGGAAGCAGTCCATCAGCTTTCCCCTTTCCGGAGTCATTCCCTGCTGGACCGAAGGGGTGCAGAAGATGAAGGTTGGTGGCAAGGCCAAGCTGGTTTGTCCCCCTGAGCTGGCCTACGGTTCCGCCGGAGCGGGGAGTGATGTCCCCCCCAATGCGACGCTCATCTTTGAAGTGGAACTCCTCGCCATCAAATAGTCTCTACATGTAAACCTTTAAAACGGAGTCCACCACAGAGACACGGAGACACGGAGACACGGAGAAAAAACTCTACTGAAATAACAGATAGCCATAGTTTCGCATGCAGTACGTTACTGTCAGCTTTTTGGTTGAGAATAATAAAATCTGTTTTTCTCTGTGATTTCCTCCGTGTCTCTGTGTCTCCGTGGTTGAACTGCCGTTTTCAGGGTTATAGACTTCATTCCGGGAACCGCTTGTTGAACTCTTCCCACCCCAACTTTTTTTCCACAGCCCAATAATACAACTCCTCGTACCTCTCTGCGGCCTTTTCCCAGGTGAAGCGCCGGGCCATGCCGCTTTTGATCAGGGCCGCTATTCCCGGTTTGTTCTGATACCAACTCCAGACGGCCCAGCCGACCGTGTCCACCAGAGCGTCGGGGGTCAGCGCCCGGAACTTGAAACCGGTGCCGGTGAGGGTTCGCTCGTCGAAATTTTCAACACTATCGTTGAGTCCCCCCACGGCCCGGACCACGGGAATTGTCCCGTAACGGAGGCTGTACATCTGGTTGAGGCCGCAAGGTTCGAAGGCCGATGGCATGAGAAAGAAGTCGCTTCCCGCTTCGATAAGGTGGGCCAGCGGGTTGGAAAAACCGATGTGGCAGCGGAATTTATCCGGGTAGCGCGCCGCAATGTCGCTGAAGTAAAAATGTGTCCATGGTTCGCCGCTCCCCAAAAGGACGATCTGGAGGTCGAGTTCGAGAATCCGGTGGATGGCAGCGGCCAGGACGTTTATCCCTTTCTGGTTGACGAGGCGGGAAACTATCCCGAAAACCGGTGTGTCGCTTCGTTTCGGCAGGCCGAAGCGGCGTTGCAGTTCCTGCTTGCAGACCCCCTTCCCGGAAAGGTCAACTGACGAGTAATGGGCAGGGATGAAGGGGTCGCTACCCGGGTCCCACTCGGCGTAATCCACTCCGTTGAGTATTCCCACCAGGTCTCCGACCCGTTCCCGGATGACCCCCTCCAGTCCCCAGCCGAACTCGGGGGTCTGGATCTCCCGGCTGTACCCCTCACTCACCGTGGAGATTTTGGTGGCGTGCTGTATCCCCCCCTTGAGAAGGTTTGTCTGGTTATCTTTTTCCAGCTCCAGATGGGTAAAGTGTTCCCAGCCGATCCCCAGTACGTCCATGAGTCCCGGATAGAAATTCCCCTGATGTTGCAGGTTGTGCAGGGATAGTACCGATGCCGCATCCCCCACGTAGGGATCGTGGCGATAGAGGGTATTCATGAATATGGGGACGGCTGCCGTGTGCCAGTCGTGGGCATGGATGAGGTCCGGCGTAAAGTCCAGCATTCTGCAGAGTTCCAGAGTCGCTCGGGCAAGGAAGACAAACCGGTTGTCGTTATCTCTGAACCCTTCATTGTCCGAGCCGTAGACACCGGCCCGGCCATAGAACGATTCATGCTCCAGGAAATAGACGGGGACGCCGGAGTCGGGAAGAACCCCCTCGTAAACGGAACAGTACATATCACCGATGATCCCCATGGGGACGACGAGGGTGCCGGGGAGTGGTTTCAGGTTATGGAGATCCCGGTCGATGGCGTAGTAGCGGGGGAGGACAATCCGGACATCATGTCCTCGTGTCTTCAGTGCCCGGGGAAGGGAGCCGGCCACATCTCCCAGTCCCCCTTCCTTCACAAAGGGAGCTGCTTCTGATACGGAAAAGAGGATGGATAGTTTTCGTTTCATGGAGAGACCTTATCCTATATTACGTTGAAAGTCACTTGACATTGTACGCGATGCTCCCCATATTGAAAGGGTTTCCTACGAACTCTTACCTATCACGCACTCAGGAGGAATCATGAGCGGAAAATTATTCAGAATGTTGACCCTGGTCGCACTTATTGCCGGTATGACAGCCGTCATCGGCGCGAGTCAGGCGGAGGCCCGGGCCGGCGGCGGAAGATCCATGGGGAGCAGGGGGACCCGCAGCTACTCTCCTCCGGGGCAATCGTACTCTCAGCCGTATCGCCCCGCCGCCCCCACGTACCAGCCTTCTCCCTCGACGCAGCCGCGATCGGGCGGCTTTCTCCGGAGCATGGCCGGCGGGATGGTGGGCGGTATGCTGGGGGGGATGCTCTTCAGGGGACTCGGTTTTGGAGGGGGCGGAATGGGCGGCATGGGCGGAGGTGGTATCGGTCTGTTCGAGATCATCCTCCTGGCCGGTATCGGTTACCTGATTTACCGTTTTGTCAAGAGTCGGCGTGAAGAGGCGCCCACCGCCAGCTACCGGGATATATCCCCCGTTTCCTATTCTCCCCCCGCGTATCCGGCAATTGCTCCAACGCCCGATCCGGCGGCGGACCTGGACCAGGGTCTGTCTCATCTTCGGCAGATGGATCCGGCCTTCGACGAAGAGCGATTCTGTGATAACGCCATGGATATCTTCTTCAAGATCCAGGGTGCCTGGATGAATCGCGATCTGGCTCCGGTGAGCGGACTTCTTGCCGATGAGATGAAGCGGACGCTCCAGGGTGATGTGGAGCAGCTCCTCCGGGAGAAGCGGGTCAACAAGCTGGACAATATCGCTGTGCGTAATGTGGAAATTGTCGAGGCCTGGCAGGAAAGCGGTGAGGACTACCTCATGGTGCTGATTACCGCCAACCTCCTGGATTACACCACTGACGACGCCACCGGACAGGTGGTGGCGGGAAGCAAAACCGATCCGGTCAAGTTTCAGGAGTTCTGGACCTTCCGCCGTTCCGTCGGCCCCAACCCCTGGCGGCTTACGGCCATCGACCAGAAATAGTCATTCTTAGCCCGCAAACGGCAGTCACTTGGACGGTCGTTTGCGGGTCAGGCACTACTCTTCTTCTTCCTGATTGTCCGTTCACCACTCCCGAGGGTGAGGAGGGAAAAAGTTATTTGGTTGCGTACAACAGCAGGATTATGAACCCGCACATTCCCAAGGGGATATAGGTAAAAAGGCGTTTTCGTCGCACTCTGGAGATCTGTTGCTGCATCAGGGTACGTGCTTCGATTTCATGGTCCAGTCGGGCCCTTTGTTCGCCGGTTTGCCTGCCGATGTTTTCCACCTCATCAGTAAGTTCCTTCCGTAATGTTTTCACCTCTTCGAGAATATCGGCGATACCCCGACTCAATTCATCATCCATCCGGACCAGAGCATTTCTGTCGGATTCGGACTCTTCCCGGGGCAAATCATCTTCCCCCAGGTCATATAAACGCGGCAGTTCCCGTACCAAGACGCGATGCCCCGCTCCACGTTGGGGCCATACTTGTGAAAAAGCCATGAATGTTCCCCAGGTATCGCCGGGAACGATGTTGTCTGCGAGAAATTTAAGGCTTCCGACGGGAGGGGACCCTTTCGCTTCCGGTTCCCAAGGTACGGCGGTTCTGGCAAGGCGGTATAAGCGTAACTGATCAAATTCGCGATATTTTTTTTCTTGCTCAAGCTCTTTCAGCCGCCTGGCCATGGCCCCGCAAGCAAGTGAGCTTTCAAATGAGGTTACCGTGCCGCTTCCATCGGAAGCGATGACGACATCGTGAATGGCTTCGTAGAGACATAATTCCAGGTCCGGGGCCATTGTTCCCAAAAGTTTCAAAGTCGCCACTCTTTCCTGGGGTGCTCCAGCCAGAATCTCCGCAAATTCCGAGTAATCCAGCGTGAAATGTGATCTCACTGCCGCTCCTCTCAACTCGGCATCTTCACGGAAAATTTTCTTGCGAAAAGCAACCAATTCAATATCTTGCCGATCGAGCAGGCTCTCCAACTGGTTAATTGTCATGGCTTTTATCACATTTTCGGGTACGCAGTGCGGTTGGGACAGCTTGGGAAGATTATCGACGAGTACCTGGGCAATGCGTGGCGGGAGGAGAGGTACCAACTGCCATAACCGCTGAATGAGGTTATCCCCCTCATGATCGCAGTCGTCGGGTGGGAGATGATTGTCCGCATCTCCTGTTCGGAACTTTGGTTTGACCAGATAATCGGTTATGATTTCATAAAGTTCTGTTTCTGACACCGAGCCGTCCTGAAGCTGTCGCACGGCGGCTTCTTCCAGAATTCCGGTCACCTTCTCTCCATATCCGCGGAGCATTCGTACTTTTGCCAGTCGAGCCTGGTGTGGCAGGGCGAAAAAAGAGTCGGCATCCTTAAGGTCGTCATCATCTAAAAAGACGGAAGTGATTTCCGAAAGATTTTCAAAATGAGAATATTTAACTAACGGAGAGGAATCATTTTCTATCATCTCTCGCAGTTCCTTGTCTTTGCTTGAGTAATTATTTTTTGAGTTGAATCTGTGTGCTGCAAGGTACCGGATGTAGGCGTTATGACTACTCAGTGCTTTAGTCTCGACACGTTCAATAAGGTATACTGGGGTTGGCACCTTGTCCAGTTTTAACAAAATAGCTGCTTGTGTCTCGACGCTGAGTCCATCCCATGCCGCCAGTAGTTTCTCGATGCTGCTGGGAGTCGGTTGCAGCAGATCTTTCAGATAATCAGGGAGCTCGTGCGGTGCTCTGGTGGTCATGGTCTGCCTCCGGAGGTCGTATCGGGTGCTGGATATGCTGTTGCCTAAATTATTAATAATATTTTGCAAAGATAAGCCAGTGGTAATATTTCGTCAAGAGGTTATTTTGTTTACGGATGTAATAGTTGACGTCGTCTTCTGTATGCATTACATTTGCTGATGTTATGACTGTCACCCTCCTTACTCTTTCCCCCGACAACACTCTGACTCTCCCCGAAGAGCTCCGCGAACTGCTGGGCATCCGTCCCGGAGACGAGCTTACTCTGGAGCCGGGGGAAGGCTCTGTCACCCTCCGTCGTCATCTCCCTACTCATGTGGCGTCCCCCATCACCCCTTTTCGCCAGGCCGTCAAACGGAAGAACCTGGAGAGTCCCATCCAGTTCATCAAGGGGGTGGGGCCGAAGCTCGCCGAGAATCTGGGGCGCCTGAATATCGCCACGGTGGAAGATGCCCTCTATCTGGTTCCCAACCGGTACGAGGATCGAAGGGAGCTGCATACGATCGTGGAACTTCGTCCCGGCAAGGTGGAGTCCTTTGCGGGAACGATCCTTGCCGCCGGGAGCCAGCTGAGCAAGGGGGGGAAGAGTTACTTTGAGGCGGTCATCGGTGACGGCAGTGGCTCCATCACCTGCAAGTGGTTCCGCTTCAACGCCCGGTACATGACGAACAGCTGGAACGTGGGGCGGAGGGGGCTCTTTACCGGTGAGGTGTCTCAGTTCGGTTATCAGCGGGAGCTGCACCACCCGGATGTGGAGTGGCTGGTGGAGGGGGAGACGCCGGCCGAGCTCATGGCAAAGGATCCCCTGAACTTCGGGAGGATACTTCCGGTCTATCCGCTCACCGAGGGACTCCAGCAGAAGTCGCTGCGCAAGATCATGAAGGAGATTGTGGAACTTCATGCCGGGGAGCTGGAAGAGACCCTCCCGGCAGGGATTGTGCGGCGTCAGGGACTCTTGCCGTTGGAACAGGCGCTTCGTCAGGTCCATTTTCCGGATAGCGATCTGGATTTCCAGTCGTTGGAGGAGGGAGCCTCCCCCGGGCACCGGACTCTGGTGTTCGATGATTTCTTCTTTCTGGAGCTGGGGATGGCGCTCAAGCGGCGGGGGGTTGCCCTGGAGGAGGGAATACCCTTCAACGTGACCCACCGTTATACCCGGGAGCTCCTGAAGCTTCTCCCCTTTCAACTCACCGGGGCTCAACGGCGAGTGCTGTCGGAGATCAAGGAGGAGATGATGGCGCCGCATCCCATGCACCGGTTGGTACAGGGGGATGTGGGGAGCGGCAAGACGATCGTGGCGCTCATGGCGGCTCTGGTGGCGGTGGAGAACGACTATCAGGTGGCTATCATGGCTCCCACGGAGTTGCTGGCGGAACAGCATTATTTGACGGTTCATCGCTGGTGTCAGCAATTGGGGGTGACGGCGGTCCTTGTGACTTCCGCGTCACTTCGGGGGAAGAAAGGGGCCGGGCCTCTGGCGGAAATCGCTGAAGGGCGCGCACGGATCATCATCGGCACCCATGCGGTGATTCAGGAGAGGGTGGAGTTCCACAAGCTGGGGCTGGGGGTCATCGATGAGCAGCACCGTTTCGGAGTGCTTCAAAGGGGACTCCTCAAGAAAAAAGGGGGTAACCCCGATATTCTTGTCATGACCGCCACCCCTATCCCCCGGACCCTGGCCATGACCGTTTTTGGCGATCTTTCCCTCTCCGTCATCGATGAACTCCCTCCGGGGCGGACCCCCATTGAGACCTCCGTCCGCTCCGAAGCGCACCGGGAGCAGCTCTACGGACTCATTCGGAGCGAGGTCGCCTCCGGAAGGCAGGCCTATGTTGTCTATCCCCTGGTGGAGGAGTCGGAAAAGAGCGACCTTAAGGCCGCCACCCAGATGGAGGAGCAGCTCCGGCTGGAGGTTTTTCCCGAACTACGCATCGGACTCCTTCATGGCAGGTTGAAGCCGGAGGAGAAGGAGGCGGTCATGCGCTCCTTCAAGGAGCAGGAGTTGGACATCCTGGTGGCCACCACCGTCATCGAGGTGGGTATCGACGTTCCCAATGCCACGGTCATGTTGGTGGAGCATGCCGAGCGGTTCGGTCTTTCCCAGCTGCACCAGCTCCGGGGGAGGGTGGGGCGGGGGAGCGCCCGTTCCCGCTGCATCCTACTGGCCGGCCCCAAACGGAGCGAAGATGCCCGCCGGAGGCTACAGGTTATGACCGAGACAACGGACGGTTTCCGGATCGCCGAGGCTGATCTGGAAATTCGCGGCCCCGGTGATTTTCTGGGGATACGGCAAGCCGGTATTCCCGATTTCCGGGTGGGGAACATCCTGCGCGATGGTCGTATCCTGGAAGAGGCCCGTAAGGAGGCGTTCGCCCTGGTGGAACTCCATCCTGACCTGGGGAGCGCTTATCCCCGGCTCATGGTGGAACTTGCCCGGCGTTGGGGGGGGCGGCTGGAGTTGGCGGGGATTGCCTGAGTTGCTTCCGAGGAGTTGGACAACTTTCTTGACAATGTCACCCATTCCTTTATGATTACAGATACTTTTAACCACTTCGTTCAGGATGACAAAAAGTAGGGTGCGCACGGGTTATTGTGCGCACCATGAACCGTGTACACTCTACAAACTGTCGAACCACCCCCCGACCCCCTCCTTAGCCAAGGAGGGGAGTGTTTGGTCGGGTTTAGCTCTTGGGGGGTGGTAAGGTTTTCGGTGGTAGTCGTAGGTCGGGTTAGCGGCTTCATCGCGTAACCCAACAGCCTTTGACGAGCAAAGAACAGGATGACAGACACGGAATAAGGAGCTTTCCATGGGACCGCTTGCGTATCAATTGGAACAAAAATGGACCTATGCCGATTACCTGACCTGGGATGATGGTCAGCGGTGGGAGATTATCGACGGCGAGGCCTACAACATGTCGCCGGCGCCGGTACTGCGCCATCAGGCGATCATCGGGAATATCTTCTCTTCTTTTCACGGCTTTCTGCGGGGCAAGTCGTGTCGTCCCTTCATTGCTCCCACGGATGTGGTTTTTGATGACGAGAATATTGTTCAGCCCGACATGCTTGTGGTATGTGATCCCAGCAAGCTCACCGGCGCCAACGTCCAGGGGGCTCCTGACCTGATTGTCGAGATTCTCTCTCCTTCGACAAATCTCCGGGACCGGCGGCAGAAAAAAGCGCTCTATGAGCGGTTCGGGGTGAAAGAGTACCTCATCGTCGATCCGGTTGCCGAGAGTGTTGACCGGTATCTCCTCGTGGACGGTCGATACGGCGGCCCGGAGATTTTCGACTGGTCGGAACCGCTGACACTGAATCTCTTTCCCGAACTGACTCTGAACCTGTGGGAGGTTTTTGAGAAGGAGTTGCCGGAAGTGAGGCAAGGTTGAGGTTAAGGTTTAGGTTGAGAAATATATTTTGTCCTGAAAACGTCATTTGAACCACGGAGACACTGAGACACGGAGAAATCACCGAGAAAATCAGACATATTTTTTTGCTAAAAAAGCTTAGCTTCTTGGCAAAAAGTACAGAGTCATAACAGCTGATGTTCCTGAAAGTTTTTCTCCGTGTCTCCGTGGCTCTGTGGTGGACTGCTTTTTCTAGGATTATTCCAGGAGGGAACCATGGACCCGTTGCGCAACACAAAGACCATTATCCTCAACGAAGGTGACCCTGAGGCCAAACGGGCCGAGATCCTTGATTATTTTCACAAAACCTTCGAAATCGACGAGCGGCTCTACGATATGGTCAGCGCCCCCGAGGCCTTCTTCCTTCGGGCGGAACCGCTTCGCCATCCCCTCATCTTCTATTTCGGCCATACCGCTACCTTCTATATGAACAAGCTGGTCATCGCCAAGATCCTCCCCCAGCGGATCAACCCCCGCTATGAATCCATGTTTGCCGTGGGGGTGGACGAGATGTCCTGGGACGATCTCAACGAAGCCCACTACGACTGGCCAACTCGCGAGGAGGTACAGACCTACCGGAACGAGGTCCGGGAGGTCGTGGGTCAGCTCATCCGGACCATGCCGCTGAGGCTCCCCATTCACTGGAACGACCCGTTCTGGGCGATACTGATGGGGATCGAACATCAGCGGATTCACCTGGAGACTTCGTCGGTGATCATCCGCCAGCTCCCCATCGATCTGGTGCAATCGCTCCCCCTCTGGGAGATCTGCGGAGAGTCGGGAGAGGCCCCGATCAATGAACTGCTCCCGGTTCCCGGTGGAACAGTCCGGCTGGGGAAGGAGCGGAGTCATCTCCTCTACGGTTGGGACAACGAGTACGGCCGTCATGAAGCGGAGGTGACCGATTTCGGGGCTTCCCGGTTCCTGACCAGCAACGGCGAATTCAAGGAGTTCGTGGATGATGGCGGCTACGGTGAACGGCTCTGGTGGAGCGAGGAGGGGTGGAGTTGGCGGAGCTTCAAGGAAGCGGAGTTTCCCCTCTTCTGGATCAAGGATACCGACGGCTCCTTCCGGTTACGGACGGTGGCGGAGATCATCCCCATGCCGTGGAACTGGCCGGTGGAGGTGAACTGCCTGGAGGCCAAGGCTTTCTGCAACTGGAAGGCTGCCCGGACGGGAAGGGCGCTTCGTCTCCCCACGGAGGAGGAGTACGGCCGGTTCAGCGATCTGGCCCAGGTTCCGGACCAGCCCTGGTGGGAAGTGGCCCCGGGGAATATCAACCTGGAGCAGTTCGCCTCTCCCTGTCCGGTGGACCGGTTTCGCTTCGGCGATTTCTTCGATGTCATCGGCAATGTCTGGCAATGGACCGAGAGTCCCATCTATCCCTTCGACGGGTTCGAGATTCACCCCTGGTATGATGATTTCTCGACTCCTACCTTCGATACGCGGCATAACCTGATGAAGGGGGGCTCCTGGATCTCCACGGGGAATGAGGCGACCAGGGATTCCCGCTACGCCTTCCGCCGGCACTTTTACCAGCATGCCGGTTTCCGCTACGTGGAAAGCGAGGCGCCGGTGGTGATCGTGGATGACGCCTACGAGACCGATTCCCTGGTGGCTCAATACTGCCATTTTCATTACGGTCCCGACTATTTCGGTGTACCGAATTTTAACGTTGAGATGGCTCGACTCTGCCGTGGTATCGTGGGGGGACGTCCCGGGTTGAAGGCTTTGGATCTGGGGTGCGCCCTGGGGCGGGCCAGCTTCGAACTGGCCAGGAGCTTCGATCATGTCACCGGGTTGGACTTCTCCACCCGCTTCTTCCGGCTGGCCGCCGACCTGCAGGAGCGGGGACACGTCCGCTATGCCCTCCCCGAGGAAGGGGAACTGGTCTCCTATCACGAGGTGAGCCTGGAGCAGTTGGGGCTCACCGGGGTCAGGGAGAAGGTGGAGTTTGCCCAGGCCGATGCCTGTAACCTCCCCACGAAGTTCACCGGTTACGACCTGGTCCTGGCGGCCAACCTCATCGACCGGCTCTACTCCCCCCGTCGTTTCCTGGAGAGTATTTCCGACCGGATGAATCCCGACGGGATCCTGGTGGTCGCCTCCCCCTACACCTGGCAGACGGAGTTCACCAAGCGGGAGGAGTGGCTGGGGGGGTATCGCTTTGGTGGCGAGAACTTCACCACCCTGGAGGGGTTGAAGGAGGTTCTTGAACCTCGCTTCCGGCTGATTTCCGGTCCGCAGGAGATCCCCTTCGTCATCCGTGAGCACAAGCGGAAGTATCAGCATACCTTGTCGGAAGTGACGGTGTGGGAATTGAAAGAGTAGGGGCACGGCGTGCCGTGCCCTCACGGGGATTGTTGTTATGGCGGAAAAAGAGCGGATTGACAAGCTGGTGGTGGAGCGGGGACTGGCGCCGTCCCGAGAGAAGGCGCGGGCGCTGATCATGGCCGGTCAGGTGGTGGTGGGGGATCATGCCGTTTCCAAGGCCGGCCAGCTGGTACCCCTGGATGCGGAGATTCGACTGAAGGGGGAGCCGCTCCCCTTCGTCAGCCGTGGGGGTCTCAAACTGCAGAAGGCGTTGGACGAGTTTGCACTGGACGTCACCGGGCTCACCGCCCTGGATGTGGGGGCCTCCACAGGGGGGTTCACTGACTGTCTTCTCCAACGGGGGGCGGCCAAGGTTTTTGCCGTGGATGTGGGGTATGGTCAACTGGCGTGGAAGCTCCGGGAAGACCCCCGGGTGGTGAATCTGGAAAAGACCAACATCCGCTATCTGGAGCCGGCTACACTGGGCGTTGCCCCCCACTTGGCGGTCATCGACGCTTCTTTCATCTCCCTGGGTAAGGTTCTCCCCTCAGTCGTCCGGCTGCTTCGAGCCGATGGTTTCATCGTGGCCCTCATCAAGCCCCAGTTTGAGGTAGGGAAGGGGGAAGTGGGGAAGGGGGGGGTGGTCCGGGATGAGGCGAAACATAAGCGGGTCATCGATGAGGTGGCTGGGGAGGCCGTCGTGCTGGGATTGACCGTTGGCGGTCTGGTGGAATCACCCATCACCGGCCCCAAGGGGAACCGGGAATTCCTGATGCTGCTCACACGTACTCTTTCCCCCTTTGCTTGACTCCCTGGTGGGGGAGTGATAATTTGCCCGCATCATATACGCCGTATTGGATATCATCGAAGGACTTTATCCCGGAGAGCCGATGTACTCACCTGATTTTAATACATTTCAACAACTCGCGAACCAGGGCACCCTGATCCCCGTTTATCGGGAAATCATGGCCGATATGGATACCCCCGTCACTGCCTTCAAAAAGATCGACGACGGCCGTTACTCCTTTCTTCTGGAGAGTATCGAGGGGGGCGAAAAGTGGGCCCGCTACACCTTTCTCGGCTCATCTCCTTCCATTGTTGTCCGCTCCCGTGAAAAATATGTGGAGATACTGACAGAAGGTAAAGAGACGCAGAGGTTGGAGAGTGATGACCCCCCTTCGGTGATTCGCGACCTCCTGGCCCGGTATACTCCGGTGCAGGTGGAGGGGCTCCCCCGCTTCTTCGGCGGGGCCGTGGGGTACTTTGGCTACGATATGGTCCGCCATTTTGAAGATCTCCCAACAAGCAAGCCGGCGGTCATCGGTGGTTGGGATTCGCTCTTCATGATTACCGATACCATCATTATCTTCGACACCATGTCCCAAAAGATCAAGGTGGTCTCCAACGCCCATCTGGACGGCGGTATTTCACCGGAGGGAGCTTACGCCGAGGCCAGCGCCAAGATCGAGTTCCTCATCCAGCGACTCCGTTCAACCCTTCCTTCTCCCTCCACGACTCCCCGTGTCGGTAAGGTCTCCTTCGCCTCGAATATCTCCCGCCAGGAGTTCGAGGATTCGGTGGAGAGGGCCAAGGAGTATGTGCGGGCTGGAGACATCATTCAGGTGGTCCTCTCCCAACGATTTTCCGGCGATGTCTCCGCCGACCCTTTCGATGTCTACCGGGTGCTCCGGACGTTGAACCCCTCTCCCTACATGTTCTTTCTCCGGTGCGACGATACCCTGGTGGTGGGGGCCTCACCGGAGGTGATGGTTCGCAAGGAAGGCCATCGGGTGGAACTGCGTCCCATCGCCGGGACCCGCCCCCGGGGGAAGAGTCCGGAAGAGGACCGGCGTCTGGGGGAAGAGCTTTTGGCCGACCCCAAGGAGCGGGCCGAGCATGTCATGTTGGTGGACCTGGGGCGCAACGACCTGGGACGGGTCTGTCGCACCGGCACGGTGAAGGTGACGGAGCTGATGGTGGTTGAGCGCTACTCCCACGTCATGCATATCGTCTCCAACGTCTCCGGTGAATTGAGCGGAAACAGGGACGCTTTTGACCTGGTCCGGGCTACCTTTCCGGCCGGTACCCTCTCCGGCGCCCCCAAGGTGCGGGCCATGGAGATCATCGACGAACTGGAGCCGGTCCGCCGGGAGATCTACGGCGGCGCCGTGGGGTACGTCTCCTTTTCCGGCAACATGGATCTGGCCATCGCCATCCGTACCCTGGTGGTGAAGGATGGCAAATTCCATCTTCAGGCCGGCGCCGGTATCGTGGCCGATTCGGAGCCGGCTGCCGAATACCAGGAGACGGTGAACAAGGCCATGGCGGTTATCAGTGCCATCGAGATCGCGGAGAAGGGGCTGGAGTAGGTGAAGGAGGGTGAAGAGTAGAGGCAAAGCATGCCCTGTCTCTACCGTGAAGGGTGAAAAGAGCTGTAGAAGTTGGATCGATGGATTTTTATTGGGGATGGTGGTAAGATGAGGCATATTTCAGCGCAGGAGGATTAGTTCATGGCTACTGTCAAAGCGTTAGACCTGGAACGGCTTCCAGAGCATGCCCGAACGGAGCTGTCGGACTTTTACTCATTTCTGGTCAAAAAGTACGGTGTGTCCGCCAAAAAGAAACATTCACGTCGAATGACGTCGAGTTTGGCGGACAGCAAATCACGTTTCTTCGAGAAGGTCGCAGTTCATCTTGTCACTATTCCTCCAGACTATCAGTTTGATCGTGACGAACTTCATGAGCGGTAAGGTCTTTCTTGATACCAATCTCTGGGTTTATCTTCATGGAGGAGATGCGAAGGGACAATTAGTCCGGTCTCTGGTTGACCTGCGTTTTCTGGATATTACTATAAGTTCCCAAGTTCTCGGGGAGCTGTACCAGGTTCTGACGCGCAAGAAAATCATGGATGTGGTGTCGGCACGTGATGTTATTGCGAATCTCAGGGGTTCGTTTGTCGTTTTACCGATACAACCGGATGACTGCCTAAGGGCGGTAGATATCTCCATGATGTATGGCTACTCATACTGGGATAGCCTTATTGTTGTTTCAGCCCTATCCAGCGGTTGCAATACACTTTTCTCTGAAGATATGCATCATGGTCAGGTGATCGACAAGCGGCTTACGATCTTGAATCCTTTTGTTCGTAGCGACTCCTGAATTGCGATTAAATTGTTTGACTCCTCCGTAAGCTCTTCCCGTAACTCCGCTAAAACTTTCTTGAATTTGACGGCCAAAACGTCTATATATGTTCCTCCGTTGGGACTCTCCGGTGTTGCGTGGCGCCGACCGCGCCGCGCAGGAGACAATGCTTTCCAGAGGCCGGGTGTTCAATGTTACTGATGATCGACAACTACGACTCCTTCACCTACAACATCGTCCAGTATCTCGGCGAACTTGGTGAGGATGTCCGTGTCCACCGCAACGACCGGATCACCATCCCTGAGATCGAGGCGTTAAAGCCGGAGCGGATCGTGGTCTCTCCCGGTCCCTGCTCGCCGGAAGAGGCGGGGATCTCGGTGGCGGCCATCCGGCATTTCGCTGGGAAAATTCCGCTTTTGGGGGTCTGCCTGGGTCACCAGGCCATCGGTGCCGCCTTCGGTGGCAACGTGGTTCGCAGTGCAACCCTCATGCATGGCAAGACTTCCCCCATTCATCATTACGGGCAGGGACTCTTTCGAGGACTCCCCAATCCCTTCGACGCCACCCGCTACCACTCCCTGGTAGTGGAACGGGCTACCTTTCCTGACTGCCTGGAAGTCACCGCCTGGGTGGAAGCTGGTGAAGTCATGGGGTTGGCTCACCGGGAGCTCCCCGTTTGGGGGGTGCAGTTCCATCCGGAGTCGATCCTCACCGTGGGGGGGATGGAGCTTTTGAAGAATTTCCTGGAAATGAGCAGGTAGCTGGTCCTCAAGGAGAGATTCCATGGCGCTTCCAAAGATTCGTCCGGATGAGAAGTGGAGTTATAGGGACTATCGAGAATGGCCCGATGAAGAACGGTGGGAACTAATCGATGGTAACGCCTACGATATGAGTCCGGCCCCGTCTCAGCGGCACCAGGATATCGTGCTGGAGTTGGGGCGCCAGTTCAAGAATTATCTCCTGGACAGGATGTGTAAGGTATTCATTGCCCCTTTCGATGTTCGTTTTCCTGAAGCTGATGAATCTGGTGATGACGCATCCAATGTGGTGCAACCCGATATTTTTATCGTCTGTGATCGGAAAAAACTTGATGGAGCCGGTTGTGTCGGCGCACCTGATATGGTAGCGGAGATCCTCTCTCCATCCACTGCCCGCAAAGATATAAAGGAGAAATTTCTCCTCTATGAACGGCACGGAGTGAAGGAGTACTGGATTGTTGACCCGGAGTCGCAGATTACCCATGTCTACACGCTAGGGAGCGACAACCGGTATGGCCGTCCCGACATCTACTCCCCGGATGACAAGCCCACTGTCGGCACCCTGCCGGAGCTTGTCATCAACCTGTCGCTGCTCTTTCGCGAATGAAGTGAAAGGAGGTTGTGCATGATCCGTAAAGCCATTGCCAAGGTTGTCGACCGGATTGACCTCTCCGAGGGGGAGATGATCCAGGTCATGAACCAGATCATGTCGGGAGAAGCGACTCCGGCCCAGATCAGCTCCTTCATCACCGCCCTCCGGATGAAGGGGGAAACGGTGGCCGAGATCACCGGCGCGGCCAGGGTCATGCGGGACCGGGTCACCCCCATCCGGGTGGGACGGGATGTCCTGGACATGGACCGGGACGACATCAATATCGACCAGGAGACAATCCTGGATGTGGTGGGAACCGGGGGAGATGGCACCAATACCTTCAACATCTCCACCACCGTCTCCTTCGTGGTGGCTGCCTGCGGCGTCAAGGTGGCCAAGCATGGCAATCGCTCCGTCTCCTCCCTCTGCGGCAGCGCCGATGTGCTGGAGTCC
This sequence comes from uncultured Geobacteraceae bacterium, assembly GCA_903902345.1. GTDB lineage: Bacteria > Desulfobacterota > Desulfuromonadia > Geobacterales > CAIOGM01 > CAIOGM01. The sequence continues at coordinate 20,112 of CAIUUR010000460.1, forward strand.
CTTGGCGTCAATCTGGATGTGTCGCCCCGGACCGTTGAGCGTTGTATTTCTGTGATTGGCCTCGGTTTCCTCTTCGCCCCGGCCCTTCACGGCGCCATGAAGCACGCCATCGGTCCGCGGCGGGAGATCGGCATCCGGACCATCTTCAACATCCTCGGCCCTCTCACCAACCCCGCCGGCGCCCAGTGTCAGGTCATGGGGGTCTATCGCGAGGATCTGGTGGCGACGCTGGCCCAGGTACTTCATAAGCTCGGTTGCAAGCGGGGGTTCGTCGTTCACGGACTGGACGGCATGGACGAGATTACTCTGACAACGGAAACAGCTCTTGCCGAGGTTACGACCGACGGCGTGCAGCTTCGTCGTTTTGCCCCGGAGGAGCTTGGTTTTACCCGTTGTTCCATGGCGGAGCTCCGTGGCGGCAACGCGACGGAAAATGCCACCATCGTCAGGGAGGTTCTTGCCGGCGCATCAGGAGCGAAGCGGGAGATAGTTCTGATCAACGCCGCTTTCGCCCTGGTCGCCGCCGGAAAAACCGACAGCCTTGCCCAGGGGGTGGAGATGGCGGCCCAGGCGGTTGATTCGGGGGAAGCTCTGACTGTCATGGGACGGCTGGCGGCCATGACCAACGAGTAGCAGTCAGGAGGTACTTCATGCCGTCAACAGCCCGAAAACTTGACGATCATTTTACCTATGCCGACTATCTGACCTGGGATGACGGGAAACGGTGGGAGATCATTGACGGAGAGGTATGGGATATGACACCGGCGCCGACGCTGAAACACCAGAGAATCTCGCGTAATCTCTTTTACCGTCTGGTCGCCTTCCTGGATGGGAAAACGTGCGAGGTGTTTGACGCTCCCACCGACGTGGTTCTTGACGAAGATACCGTGGTGCAGCCCGATATTCTGGTAGTCTGCGACCACTCCAAACTTACCGATGCCTGTGTCAAGGGGGCCCCGGATCTCATTGTGGAGATTCTCTCACCCTCCACCGGGGTCAAGGATCGGCGGGAGAAGAAGAAGCTCTATGAACGATTCGGGGTGCTGGAGTATATTCTGGTGGACCCCATGAACGAGACCGTGGAGCGGTATACCCTGACGGAGGGACGCTACGGCTCTCCCGATGTTTTTGGCTGGAATGAAACGATGACGCTGACACTCTTCCCGGAACTGGAACTCAAGCTCTGGGAAATTTTTGACAAAGAAAGGATCACGGCCGTCAATGAGCAACCTACCCGATATTCTCGCCAGCATCGTTAGCCATAAGAAAGAAGAGGTTGCGGCGTTGCGCCGTGATGAAACTCTGGAATCCGTCATGAGACGGGCCGCCGAAGCCGAGGACACCCCGCGCGGTTTCGCCGCGGCGCTCCGCTCGGCCCGTGACTCGGGGTGGACCGCAATCATCGCCGAGGTAAAGAAGGGCTCCCCCAGTAAGGGGATCATCCGGGCCGACTTCGATCCGGTGGAGATCGCCATGATCTATGAGGCCCACGGCGCCTGCTGCCTCTCGGTTCTCACGGACGAGCGGTTTTTTATGGGAAACCTCCGTTTTCTGGGACTTATCCGGGAGCGGGTAGGGCTGCCGCTCCTGCGCAAGGATTTCATCATCGATCCGTTTCAGATTTACGAGGCGCGGGCTGCCGGGGCCGACGCGGTGCTTCTCATCGCCGCCATCCTGGAACCGGGCCAGCTGGCGGAGTTGTCCGGAGTGGCTCGGGAACTTCACATCGATGTCCTGCTGGAGGTCCATGACGAGGCCGATCTGGATAAAGCCCTGGCCACGGAGTGCGAACTCATTGGCATTAATAACCGAGACCTCCGGAGCTTCGTCACCGATCTGGGGGTGACCGAGCGGCTCATATCCCGGATCCCGGCGGAGCGGTTTGTGGTCTCCGAGAGCGGTATCATCTGTCGCGCCGATATCGAACGTCTCCTGGCGGCCGGCGCCGGAGGGTTCCTGATTGGCGAGTCGCTCATGCGGGAAGAGGATATGGGCGCGAAGCTGGATGAGCTCCTCTGTTCGGAGTGAAAGTCGTAAAGGAAGAGTCATGAGCGAAACGAAGAGAGTACTGATGCAGGGGAACGAGGCGCTGGCGCGGGGGCTTGTGGAACACGGTTGTGCCGTTGCCACCTCCTACCCGGGGACCCCTGCCTCGGAGATTCTGGCGGTCATCAAGGCTCTGCAGCAGACGGAAGAGCTCCCCATGCATGTGGAATGGGGGGTGAACGAAAAGGTCTCCTTCGAGATCGCCTATGCCGCCAGTCAGAGCGGGCTGCGGGCAGTTACCGCCATGAAACAGGTGGGGCTCAACGTGGCGGCCGACCCGCTGGCCAGCGCCGCCTATCTGGGAACGGTGGGCGGTTTCGTGGTGGTCTGCGCCGATGATCCCGGACCGCACTCATCCCAGACCGAGCAGGATTCACGCCTCATGGCTATGTTGTACAAGGTGCCGGTCCTGGACCCATCTTCACCGGCGGAGGCAGGGGAGCTGGCGGGGAAGGCCTTCGAGCTTTCCGAGGCGTTCCGGCTTCCCGTGATGCTCCGTCCTACCACCAGGGTCTGCCATGCCTGTCAGGATGTTCTTCCCGGCCCGGTGCAGCGGCTCAACAGGATCGCCGATTTCCGCAAGGAGCCCAGCCGTTGGGCCGCCACTCCGGTTCACCGTTACCGGTTGCACCTGGAGCTGAACGAAAAGCTTGTGAAGATTGCGGCCTGGGGACCCACCGCTCCCTCGTTACTCAATCCCCGTTCCGGGGGGAAGAAAGCGGTCATTGCCTCCGGTGTTGCCGCCGCTCACGCCCGCGAGCTGCTCCGGGGACTCGGCCTCTGGGACCTTCTCCCCCTGTATCAGGTGTTTCAGCCCTATCCGCTCCATACCGCATTTATTGAGGAGATCCTCAGCTCCTATGATGAGGTTCTGGTCCTGGAAGAGACGACCGGGGTCATGGAGATGCAGTTGCGTGACCGGTCCCGGGTCAAGGGTAAGCTCTCCGGAGCAGTACCGGAAGCGGGAGAGTTGCTCCCCGAGATTGTGGAGCGCACGCTGGCGGAGTTTGCCGGTCTCCCTCTTCCGGCGCTCCCCATCCCCCCCACGGGAGGCGGTCGGCGACCTACTCTCTGCCCCGGCTGCCCGCACCGCGCCAGTTTTTATGCCATCAAGAAGGCCGCTCCCCAGGGGATCTACCCCTCGGACATCGGCTGCTATACCCTGGGGCTCAATCTGGGGGGGGTGGATACTGTCCTCTGCATGGGGGCGGCGGTGGGGCAGGCCGCGGGTTTTTATCAGGCCTATCGGATCACGGGGCAGCAGCAGGACATCGTCGCCACGGTGGGTGATTCCACCTTTTTCCATGCCTGTATCCCGCCGCTGGTGGATGCGGTGGTCCAGGGGGCCCGCTTCGTCCTGACGATCCTGGACAACAGCACCACGGCCATGACCGGTAACCAGCCGACTCCAGCCCACGGGACACCCCAGGGGAGGCCCGTGAACATCCAGGAGCTGGTGAAGGGGTGCGGGGTTCAATTCTGTCGCATCGCCGATCCCCTGGATCTCCCCGGGTTCACGGCTATCATGAAAGAGGCGGTTGCCTTTGCCCGGAACGAAGGGGTGGCGGTGGTCATCGCCCGTAGTCCCTGCCTGGTGGACCGGAGCGTTAAACAGACCCGACGTGGTCAGGCGGTTGTTCAGGGGGAGGCGTGCATTGGTTGTCAGATTTGCACCAAGCAGTTCGAATGCCCGGCCCTGGTTTATGATCCGGTGGCTAAAAAGGTGACGGTGGATGTCATGATCTGCACCGGTTGTGCCGTCTGCCGGGAAGTTTGCCCCACCCTCGCCATAGGTGCGGTTCAAGGTTCAATGTTCAAGGTTCAATGTTGAAACCCTGAACCCTGAACCTAGAACCCTGAACCCTGAACCCTGAACCTAGAACTAGCTTCACCGGAGTGAAAAAAATGACAGGTAACGCGCAGCAACTGATCATCTCCGGCGTCGGTGGCCAGGGAATCCTCTTCATTACCCGCTTGCTGGCCGAGACCGCCATCGCCATGGGGATGCCGGTTCTCACCTCCGAGACCCACGGCATGGCCCAGCGGGGGGGGATTGTTGTTTCTCATCTGAAAATCGGAGACTACAGCAGCCCCCTGGTCCGGCCGGGCCAGGCTGACGGTTTGATTTCCCTCAAGGGGGAAACGGTGGCGCTTCACCGACACTTCATCCGGCCGGGGGGGTGGAGCGTGGCCAACAGTGTGACTGCCGGGACGGCGCAGGTTACGGTGGACGCGGATGCCGCGGCCCTTGCCCTGGGGAACCCCCAGGCGGTGAACCTCATCGTCCTGGGGCGGGTACTGGCTGTTCCCGGGCTCCTCTTTTGCCATCGGGATGAGGTGGAAAGAACGTTAGCGGTGAAGCTGGCCGCAAAGCCGAAGCTGCTGGAAGGGGCGCTGGCAGCGCTGCAAGCCGGCGGCATAGATTCTACGGAGATTTCTTCATGCTGAAACGTTTCCCTCCTGCCGTCGCTGACGCCGCAGGCCTGGCACTTCACCAACTTGCCGGATTGCAATGGACTCTGGCTCATGTACAGGAAAATTCACCCTTCTATCGTGAACGACTCTCCTCTGCCGGCATCACCCCGGAGGAGATCCGCACTATGGACGATCTGCAACGGCTTCCCTTCACCACGGCGGACGACCTGCGACAGGAATATCCCTTTCCGTTGCGCTCCGTCCCCTTCGAAAAACTGGTGAGGGTTCACTCCTCCACCGGCACCACGGGGAAGCGGAAAATGCTCTGCTACACCCAAAAAGATATCGACGATTGGGCGGAGATGTTCGGCCGCTGTTATGAGATGGCGGGAGTCACGGAAACTGACCGGGTGCAGATTTGTGTGGGCTACGGACTCTGGACCGCCGGGATCGGCTTTCAGCTGGGGTGCGAACGTTTCGGCGCCCTGGCCATACCGGTGGGGCCGGGAAACCTGGAGATGCAGGCCGGTTTCCTGGTTGACCTGCAGACCACGGTGATCTGTTGTACCGCCTCCATGGGGCTCCTTCTGGCGGAAGAAGTGCAGAAGCGGGGGTTAAGGGACAAGATCGCCGTGCGGAAGGTTATCCTGGGGGCCGAGCGCTCCAGCGATGCCATGCTGGCCAAGATTCGTGACGCACTGGGGGCCGAGTCGGTTCACGACATCCCCGGACTCACGGAACTCTACGGCCCCGGTATCGGACTCTCCTGCGGCCATCCGGGTGCAAACAGCGCCATCCACTACTGGGCCGACTACTATATTCTGGAGATCATTGATCCCGAAACACTCCGGCCGGTTGGGCCCGGCCAGGTGGGGGAGATGGTGGTGACCACCTTACGCAAGGAAGGGGCGCCGCTGATTCGTTATCGTACCCGGGATCTGACCCGTCTGGTGCCGGGTGACTGTCCCTGCGGCTGTTCCCTTCCACGTCATGACCGGATTCTCGGCCGTTCCGATGATGTGGTCATCTTCCGGGGGGTCAACATTTACCCCGGCCAGATAGACGAGCTACTGGCCACGGTTCCCGGCCTCGGGAGCGAATTCCAGGTGGTGCTGGATCATCGTCCCGATGGTAAGGACTACATGACCATCCGCATCGAGCGGACCGAAGAAACTCCGGCCACCTGCGATTCCCGGATGGCCAAGGCTATTGCGACCATCATCAAACATAAGCTCATGGTTTCCTGCGAGACGGAGATCCTTCCCTATGGCGAACTTCCCCGTTCGGATCGGAAAACCAGGAGGATGTTCGACAATCGTCGCTTCGAGTGAAATGAAAAGCAGACAAAGGATAACGCCATGAATACGAAGATTCTTCTGGGTGAAGAGCAGATCCCTAAACAGTGGTATAACATCATCCCCGATATGCCTGGGCCGCTGCACCCGGTTATTAATCCCCGGACCCTAAAGCCGGCTACGCCGGAAGATATGTTGGCCATCTTCCCCCTGGCGATTCTTCAGCAGGAGACCTCCACCGACCGGTGGATCGACATTCCCCCTGAGGTTCGGGAGATCTACCGCCTCTGGCGGCCATCCCCCCTCTACCGGGCTCGCCGACTGGAGCTGGCTCTGCAGACCCCCGCCAAGATCTACTACAAATACGAGGGGGTATCACCGGCCGGCTCCCACAAGCCCAACTCCGCCGTTCCCCAGGCCTGGTACAACAAGCAGGCGGGGATCCGTCGCCTGGCCACGGAGACCGGCGCCGGACAATGGGGGAGCTCTCTGGCCTTGGCGTGCAGCATGTTCGGTTTGGAGTGCACGATCTACATGGTCAAGGTCTCTTGCCAGCAGAAGCCGTACCGCAGGAGCATGATGCAGCTCTGGGGCGCCCAGGTCATTCCCTCCCCCTCGGAGTTTACCAACTCCGGCCGCTCCATCCTGGCCCACGATCCTGACTGTCAGGGTAGTTTGGGGATTGCCATCTCCGAGGCGGTGGAGGATGCCGCGACCCACGCCGACACCAACTATGCCCTGGGGAGCGTGCTGAACCATGTCTGCCTCCATCAGACGGTCATCGGCCTGGAGGCCAAGGAGCAGATGAAGATAGCCGGCGACTATCCCGACGTGGTCATCGCCTGCTGTGGCGGTGGTTCCAATTTTGCAGGGCTGGCCTTTCCTTTCATCGCCGATCGCGCCGCCGGCAAGCAAGTTCGTGCTTTGGCCGTGGAGCCGGCCTCCTGTCCGACCCTGACCAAGGGGGTCTATGCTTTCGACTACGGCGACACCGCCCAGGTTGCCCCCATAGCCATGATGTATACTCTTGGTCACGATTTCATGCCGCCGGGAATTCATGCCGGAGGGCTTCGCTATCACGGCGAGTCGCCGCTGGTTTCCCAGCTACATCATGCCGGCCAGATTGAGGCCAAGTCGTACAAGCAGAACGCCTGTTTCGAAGGGGCAATCCTCTTCTCCCGGAGCGAGGGGATTGTTCCGGCGCCGGAATCATCCCACGCCGTTCGTGCCGCCATCGACGAAGCGATGCTGGCCAAGGAGGAGGGGAAAGAGAGGACTATTCTCTTCGGTCTTTCCGGCCACGGTCAGTTGGATATGGGGGCATATGACGCCTATCTCTCCGGAAACCTGGAGGATTACGAATATCCTGAGGCCAAGATCCGCGAGGCGCTGGAGCGGTTGCCGAAAATAAATTTGTAGTAACGGTCAACGGAACTTATGATTCGAGTCAAGATCTGCGGAATTACGTCCAAAGAGGATGCCCTCATGGCGGCGGAGGGAGGGGCTGACGCACTGGGTTTCGTATTCTACGAGAAATCACCCCGTTATGTCTCCCCCCAGAAGGCTGCGGCCATTATCAGGGAGCTTCCCCCCTTTATCCAGAGCGTCGGTCTCTTCGTTGATGAAGAGGCGGATCAGGTAAACTGGACCGCCGGGTTTTGTGGCCTCGACCTGGTGCAGTTGCACGGCGAGGAAGATCCGGAGTACTGTCTCGGCATCAACCGGCGAATCATCAAGGCGTTCAGGGTGAAGGATGCCGCCACTACGGCAGGAGTCAGCCGCTATCAGGCGGCCGGGTATCTTCTGGATGCCTGGTCTCCCCTGGCGCCGGGGGGGACCGGCCAGAGCTTTGATTGGGAGTTGGCACGCAGCGTCGTCTCCACCGGCAGGCTGATCCTCGCCGGTGGGCTCACCCCCGAAAATGTCGGCGACGCGGTTCGCGTCGTGGCCCCCTATGGTCTGGATGTCTCCAGCGGGGTGGAATCTACACCGGGCCGCAAGGACGCCGATAAAGTCAGGGAGTTCATCCGGCGCGCCAAAGGCGCCTGACCTGGGTCGAAACTCTTTATCTCGATGCCGGACAACTGTAAAAACTGGAGTTCATATGCGCTTTCCCGATAACGTTACCGATACATTTCAACCCTGGAGTTCATATGCGCTTTCCCGATAACGTTACCGATACATTTCAACCCTGGAGTTCATATGCGCTTTCCCGATAAGAATGGTCACTTTGGCGAGTTTGGCGGCAGGTATGTGCCTGAGACGCTCATGCCCGCCCTTCTGGAGTTGGAGCGGGCTTACACTCACTTCAGCCATGATCGTGAATTCAGAGAGGAGTTCGACTATTACCTCCGCCAGTACGTGGGACGTCCCAATCCCCTCTACTACGCCGAAAAACTGACTCGCAAGCTTGGTGGGGCAAAGATCTACCTGAAGCGTGAAGATCTGAATCACACCGGCGCCCACAAGATCAACAACACCATCGGTCAGGGGCTTCTTGCCAAGAGGATGGGTAAACAACGGGTCATTGCCGAGACCGGAGCAGGGCAGCATGGAGTGGCGACAGCTACCATTGCTGCTCTCATGGGGATGGAGTGCGAAGTCTTCATGGGTGAAGAGGATATTCACCGGCAGTCACTCAACGTTTTCCGGATGAAGCTTCTCGGCGCCACGGTTACCCCGGTAAACTCCGGCACTGCAACCCTCAAGGACGCCATGAACGAGGCGATGCGTAACTGGGTCACTCACGTTGCTTCTACCTTCTATGTAATCGGAACCGTGGCAGGGCCGCACCCGTATCCCCTGATGGTGCGTGACTTCCAGTCGGTTATCGGCAAGGAAGTCCGGGTGCAGCACCGCAAGGCCGAAGGGAGGCTCCCCCACATTCTTGTGGCGGCAGTGGGTGGCGGTAGCAATGCCCTGGGGCTCTTTCATCCCTTTCTCAAGGATAAAGAGGTTAAACTGGTGGGGGTCGAGGCCGCCGGCCACGGCATTCATTCGGGCAAGCACGCCGCGCCCCTCTGCGCGGGGAGCGTGGGGGTCCTCCATGGGAACAAGACCTACCTGCTTCAGGATCAGTTTGGCCAGATCTCTCATGCTCACTCCATCTCCGCCGGTCTCGACTATCCCGGAGTTGGTCCCGAACATGCCTGGCTCAAGGATACCGGACGGGCAGAGTACGTCTCCGTCACCGATGATGAGGCTCTGGCTGCGTTTACCACTCTGACCAGGGAGGAGGGGATCCTGCCGGCCCTGGAGTCGGCCCATGCCATCGCCCACGTCATCAGATTGGCCCCGACCCTGTCTGCCGACACGACCATTGTCGTCTGTCTTTCGGGGCGGGGAGATAAAGATATTCACACTGTGGCTGAGATAATGGGAGTAAAATTGTAAAGTTGAGGGCTTGGTTCAAAATTTTCACATGAACGCTTGACAGTTTTCGTGTTGTACTGTAGTGTAGTGTGCTCTTTCACATTCATATAATAGTAAAGGAGGTTGAGCCGGAAACGATCCGTCCAAACCGTGGGTCCCTGAGGACCACTCAGCGTTGCTGAGCAACCTGCGAAAAAAAACTATGAAAAATTCCGCCATTCTTGTCGTCGCCTGTATGCTGATCCTGATGTCGTGTGACCAGACGCACGTTCAGCAGGCACAGATTCCCCTTAAGGCGGCGGAATCAGAGCTGGACAAAGAGATCCGGCAGGTGATGGAGAAGGGGATCAACCTGGAAGAACGTAAATGTCAGGTCCCCGCCATTGCCGAAGTCTTTGCCCGACGGGCTGAACCGAAACGGGCCCGGTGGCTGGCTGCGCTTTGTTACTTCAAGACGCTTGGCACCTCCCTGATGCCCATTGATCTGGCCGAGATAGCCCTGGCCGAGACCGGAGCCTACGGATTATCCGCTGATCTGGTCTCCAAGTCCGGTGCGCTGGGGGTCTGGCAGTTAATGCCGCGGCGCGCCAAGAGCCATGGGTATACACCGGAAGAGATGGAAAATGATGAGAAGTGCGCTGAGGCGGCTGTCCGGGAACTGATGAACAAGCTGAGCATGACCCATGGCAACCTGGATAAGGCGAAGAAATATTACTGTGGTGTCGGTCCCCAGGCGAACGCCTATGAGGTGAAGCGTCGGGAATTTCGCCGGGAGATCCTTGAAGGGCTCAAGCTGCAGAATGGCGAACCCAAGAAGAGTACAGGAACTCTTTTGAGCCGATCCTGATGATAAACTTTGACGTTACAAACAAAAGAGCGGATGACCCAGAAGGGTTATCCGCTCTTTTGTTTGATCTTTAAGGGGGAGGTCTGGAGGGGGATGGGGTTGTTATGGGGCCCTCCCCTTGAAAAGGAGGGAGATTCTGTTAGTCGCAGAATGGTAGCAATCAGGAAGTAAAATGAGGAAACGAAAAAACCCACTGAAAAAATCAGTGGGTTACTTCGTTTGGTGGTGCCGAAGGCGAGACTCGAACTCGCACGAGCAAAAACCCGCCACCCCCTCAAGATGGTGTGTCTACCAATTCCACCACTTCGGCAAGGATTTATCTTGTACCATATGATCTTCTTGATGTCAAGAAAAGTTACTACTTTTTTTGCGGTACCGGCACTGCCGTTGTGTTTCCGGCAGGAGCGGCAGGGGTAGCCGGCGCCTTGGCTGCAGGCGCCATCGCACCTTGGGGGGACGACGCTGCCGGTTTAGCGGGTAGAGCTCCACCCGTGGGGGCTGCAGGAGCCGGTTTCGCCGCGGCACTCTTGCTCGGCATGATGGACGTTGAACCGCTCTTTCCGCCAAGGTATGCCAGAGTCAGAGAGGTAAGCATGAAGATGATTGCCGCACTGGTGGTCAGTTTGCTCATGAAGGTGTTGCTGCCGCCGGCGCCAAAGACGGACTGACTACCACCACTGCCGAAGGAAGCCCCCATTTCAGCCCCCTTGCCCGACTGCAGGAGGACGATGACGATGAGAGCGAGTGAAACAGTGATGTGGAGCGCCATTAATAAATAAATCATGTTGGATAATACCTCCGTTCGCGAAAAACCTCAGACCTTTACCACGAACGCTGTAAAAAGAAAAGAATTATTTTTGAAAATTGACTATTCCCGCGAAAGAGTCGGCCTTGAGACTCGCTCCACCAACAAGGGCGCCGTCGATGTTTGGGCGGGACATGAGCCCCTTGACGTTCTCGGGTTTGACGCTGCCGCCGTAGAGTATCCGGATGGCGTCGGCGGTACCCTGATCATACAATCCGGTCACCAGACCACGGATGAAGGCGTGAGCTTCCTCGGCCTGGTCATCGGAGGCGGTCTTGCCGGTGCCGATGGCCCAGACCGGCTCATAGGCGATGATGATCTTGGCAAGTTCAGCGGCGGTGATGCCGGCGAGACCGTCGGTCACCTGAGTACGGAGGACATCGAAAGTACTGTCGGCTTCCCGCTGGGCCAGGGTCTCGCCGATGCAGAAGATGGCAACGAGTCCTCCCTTGAGGGCAGCCTTGATCTTTTTATTAACCGTTTCGTCAGTTTCACCAAAATACTGGCGCCGTTCCGAGTGGCCGATGATGACGTGGCTACAGCCGGCGTCTGCCAGCATCCCCGGAGCTATTTCGCCGGTGAAGGCGCCTTCTTCCTCCCAGTAGCAGTTCTGGGCCGAGAGGTTGATATTTGTGCCGCTGATCTTCTCGCACACCGCTGACAGAGACGTGAAGACCGGGGCCACCACGATTTCCACCCCGACGGTATCCTTGACGAGGGGGATGAGTCCTTCAACGAGGGCCACGGCATCTCCCTGTTTCTTGAAAAGTTTCCAGTTGCCGGCAATGACCGGAGTTCTCATATGATCTTCTCCCTGGGTACGTCTATTTGGTTGCTCCGGGAGCGGCCGGAGGCCTCTCCCGGGTTTCTGTTTTTCCCGGTGAATGTTACCGGTCCAGTGCCTGGACTCCCGGCAGGATCTTCCCTTCCAGCAATTCCAGGAAGGCGCCGCCGCCGGTGGAGATGTAGCTCATCTTGTCATCCACCTTGGCTTTCCGGACTGCGGCATCGGTGTCACCGCCGCCGATGATGGTGATGGCGTTCAGTCCGGCCACCACGTCTGCTACGGCAAAGGTTCCTCCGGCAAAGGCCTCCATCTCGAAGACCCCCATGGGACCGTTCCAGATAACGGTTTTCGCGTCCTGCAGCGCTTCGCCGAAGGCCTTGGCCGAGGCGGGCCCCACATCCAGGGCCATCCACTCTGCGGGGATATCCTTGATCTCCACCGTACGCTTGTCGGCATCGGCAGCGAACCGGTCGGCCACCACGCAGTCGGTGGGGAGAAGAAACCGGACGTTCTTGGCCTTGGCATCGGCGAGGATCTTTGTCGCGGTGTCCAGAAGATCATCCTCAACCAGGGACTTGCCGATGGAATACCCCTGGGCCTTGAGGAAGGTGAAGGCCATGCCGCCGCCGATGATGATGATGTCGACCTTGGAGACGAGTTTCTGAAGTACCTCGAGTTTGCCGGAGACCTTGGCTCCCCCCAGGATCGCCGCAAGAGGGCGCTCCGGAGATGTCATCGCCTTGTCGAAGTAGGTTAATTCGTTCTTCATAAGGAAGCCGCCGCCGACGACGGGAATCACCTTGGTGATCGCCTCCACCGAGGCATGTGCCCGGTGGGAGACGGCAAAGGCGTCATTCACGAAGATTTCACAGCCATTAGCCAGGTTCCGGGCGAAGCCGGCATCGTTTTTCTCCTCCCCTGGGTAGAAACGGACGTTTTCCAGCATCAGCACCTGACCCGGTTGCAATCCGTCCACCAGGGAGGTTACCTCGGGGCCGAAGCAGTCGGGGGCCTGTGTCACTGGGGTTCCCAGCAGTTCGGAGAGCCGTTGGGCGGCCGGAGCCATGGTGTACTTGGGCTTCTTCTCTCCCTTGGGACGTCCCAGATGGGAGGCGAGGATCACTTTGGCTCCCTGTGCCAGGGCGTACTTGATGGAGGGGACCGCGCCGACAATGCGGGTATCTTCGGTTACGTTTCCCTGTTCATCCTGGGGGACATTGAAATCCACCCGAATGAAGACTTTTTTCCCCTGGAGGGAACCGAGTTCATCGATGTAGCGGACAGCCATGGCATATCTCCTCTGAAGAATTTATAAAGAAAAAGGGGGAAGTTTAATTCCCCCTTTTTCGGTTTACATCAAATGGTAGCTTATTTGCACATGATCTTGATGAGATCAATGACGCGATTGGAGAAGCCCATCTCATTATCGTACCAGGAGAGGACCTTGAGCAGGTTGCCGTCGATGATCTTGGTGCACTTGGAGTCGACGATGGAGGAGAGAGGGCAGCCGTTGAAGTCGATGGAGACGACTTCTTCGTCGGTGTAGCCGAGAATCCCCTTCAGCGGACCGGACTCGGACGCTGCCTTGAGGGCGGCGTTTACCGCAGCGGCATCGGTGGCCGTTTTGAGGGTGACCGTCAGGTCCACCACGGAGACGTTGGGGGTCGGGACGCGAATGGCAAAGCCGTCCAGCTTCCCCTTCAGTTCCGGCAGAACCAGGGAGACCGCCTTGGCGGCGCCGGTGGAGGTGGGAATCATGGAGAGTCCGGCGGCCCGGGCGCGACGGAGATCCTTGTGCGGCAGGTCAAGGATGTTCTGGTCGTTGGTGTAGGAGTGGATGGTGGTCATGAGACCCTTCTCGATACCGAAGGCGTCGTTGAGCACCTTGGCCACCGGCGCCAGGCAGTTGGTGGTGCAGGAGGCGTTGGAAACGATGTGGTGAATGGCCGGATCATAGGCGGAATCGTTTACACCCACCACGACGGTGAGGTCGGGGTCGGTGGCCGGTGCGGAGATGATGACCTTCTTGGCTCCTGCCTGAAGGTGAAGGGCTGCCTTGTCCCGGGCGGTGAAGAGTCCCGTGGACTCGAGGACCAGGTCCACATTCAGCGCGCCCCAGGGGAGTTCCGCGGGATTTCTCACGGCGTAGATTGTGATGCTCTTGCCGTTAACAATGATGGTGTTATCTTTTGCTTCCACTGTGCCGTCGAACCGGCCGTGAACCGAGTCGTACTTGAGGAGATGCGCCAGGGTCTGGGCGTCCGTCAGGTCGTTGATGGCGACGATCTCAATTCCTTGCTCTTTCAGCGCCGACCGGAATACCATGCGGCCGATCCGGCCGAACCCGTTGATTGCAACTCTTAATGCCATGTCTGCTGCCTCCCCATAAAAGTTTAGGTGTGATCTACTGGTGATTTTGAACGGTAAAATTATACAGGATTATATCCGTTTACGTCAACTAATTATTTGTCTCATTAATTTACGCCGTTATAGGGCGGCCACCGTTTTTGCGGAGTCGCCCGGCCGCCTCCCGGAGCATCTGTTCGGTTGTGGGCCAGTCCACGCATTTATCGGTGATGGAGACCCCGTATTTGAGCCGGGTCACCTCCGTGGGGATCGGCTGGTTTCCCTCTTCGATGTTGCTCTCGATCATGACCCCGGTGATGGAGCGGTTGCCGGCCATGATTTGATCGATGACGCTTGTCAGTACCGTCGTCTGTTGGAGATGATCCTTATTGGAGTTGCCGTGACTGCAATCGACCATCATGGTGGGGAAGAGTCCCGACTTCTCCAGCATCTCCTCGGCGTAGCGGATATCTTCCGGGAAATAGTTGGGCTTGCGGGAGCCTCCCCGGAGGACCAGGTGGACATCGGGGTTGCCGGTGGTTCGGACGATGGAGGTCCGTCCCTCGCGGTTGACCCCCAGGAAACTGTGGGAGTGGAGGGCTGCATTCATGGCGTCCAGGGCTACCTGAAGGTTGCCGTCGGTGCCGTTCTTGAAGCCGATGGGGAAGGAGAGACCGCTGGCCATTTCACGGTGGGTCTGGGACTCGGTGGTCCGGGCGCCGATGGCGCCGAAGGTGAGGTGATCGGCCAGATACTCGGGAGTGATGGGATCCAGCATCTCCGTGGCGATGGGGAGCATCATCCGGGTGATATCGCAGAGGAGGTTTCGGGCAATCCCCAGCCCCTTGGATATCTGGTGGGTGCCATTCATGTCCGGGTCGTTGATGAGCCCCTTCCAGCCCACCGTGGTGCGGGGTTTCTCGAAATAGAGCCGCATGACGATGAAGATCTGATCGGCGATCTCCTCGGCCAGACGCGCCAAGCGTCCGGCATACTCCAGGGCGCCCTTGGGGTCATGTATGGAGCAGGGGCCCACCACCGCCATGAGCCGGTGATCCCGGTTACGGATGATGTTCTTCACCTGGCTCCGGCTGGCGCTGACGAACTCGCTGGATTCAATGGAAATAGGAAAGACTTGACGCAGGTCGGCCGGAGCGATGATGGGGGTAATGGAGGCGACTTTCAGGTTGTTGGTCTTGAGAATGGTCATGGAGTATCCTGTATACGTAAATTGGGTATAATCTAGCCCTTTTCCGGGGTCATGTAAAGGGATTTGGCTGTCGGGGCTGAAATCGCAGAACAATGTCCGCCGGCATGAGCGATCTGTCGAAGTTGTAATACCAGACATGGTTTCCCTTGGGTCCCATCCCCAGATAGTTCCAGCCGTGCCTCCCCAGGTAGCGTCGGTAACCTTTGCGCCAGATTTTTTGATTTTCAGCTATGATCAGTATCCCCTTGGGGGAGGATGCGGAACTCCGGTACGTTTCCAAAAAACTGATGGTTTTGGTAGAGAGGGAAAGGAGCAGGCCTGAAACGCCGCGATCCTCACTCCGGATGAAGGCCCTCATATAATAATAGTAGTTACCTTTCGCCATGAAACTGTCGACGTAAACAGTGTTTACTCCGCAAAGCAGACCCGATGAATTTTTTATTGTAAAAAGCACTTCATGCACCCTGTTTTCTGCTCCCTGGCTATCCAACACCCGGGCAGTCGTCCAGAGATCGATTATTTCAGTTTGCGTCACGGGGTCGATGTTCTGATATACGTTTTCCATGATATAGTTGTTGCATTTCGACAGCATAAGTGGTAGCTGACTCCACGATATTTATCCAACTGTCTTCAGGTACATCCAAATAGTGCCGGAGTCAAGCCCCTAATACGGAGTGTCTGCCATGAAAGCCAGGAATACATTGAACAGCCTGAAGGTTGATGAAAAGCGATTGCTGGCCTATGCGGCCGCGGCAGGGGCGCTGCTGGCTGCGGCTGGTCCGGCGGATGCCTCGGTGGTGTACGGTGCTGTGGTCAACGGAACGGTGGATGTTGGTACTCCTGTTACCGTCGCTATGGGGGCCGGGACGGCGTTTTCTTTCAACCTGACGAATACCAACAATCATCTCTATGGGAACGTAAAGGGGATCGGCTCGGGTGCATCCATCAGGAAATACAATGGTGCGACTAATCCTAAAGCGCTGAAGTTTGATCGAAGTGCGTACCTTGCCAATGGCAAATATCAATATGCCACCCATGCAAAACTATTCGGAAATGTCGGCACGTTATATCCGTATCAATTTGCACCTTCCAACGGTGGTTACATCGGCGTCAAATTTACCTCTGCCGGCAATCACCACGGCTGGATTAATATCGATACCATAGCGAGCGATTACAGCTCATATCACGTAAACGATTGGGCCTATGAATCCACTCCCGACGCAGCAATCAAGGTTGGCGACACCGGGGCGGTTACGGTTCCCGAGCCTGGGTCTTCTGCTCTGGCACTCCTGGCCATGGCTGTCGGGGGGGTGGCGCTCTTTCGCAAGCGCAAGCAGGATGAACAGGGGGAGTAACCCTTTATCGAACCGCCGTTTTATTCATATTGACAGTCATGTCTCCTCTATAGTATCTTTCCTGTTCTCATTTTACCCTATTTCACCTTCGAGGTAACCTAGATAGCATGCGCAGCGACATGATCAAGAAGGGGCTGGAGCGGACCCCCCACCGGGCGCTTCTCAAGGCCACCGGAATCCCCCACAGCGAGATGGAGAAGCCGTTCATCGGCGTGGCCACCAGCTTCACCGACCTGATTCCCGGCCATGTGGGGATGCGCGACCTGGAGCGGTTCATCGAGAAAGGGGTCCATACGGGGGGGGGGTATTCCCTCTTTTTCGGTATCCCCGGCGTCTGCGACGGAATCTCCATGGGGCACAAGGGGATGCACTACTCCCTCCCCACCCGGGAACTCATCGCCGACATGGTGGAATCGGTGGCCGAGGCGCACCGCCTGGACGGCCTGGTGCTTCTTACCAACTGCGATAAAATTACCCCCGGCATGCTCATGGCCGCAGCCCGGCTGGATATACCCTGTATCGTCGTCACCGCCGGCCCCATGATGAGCGGACGGGGAGAGGCGGGGCGCAAGTTCTCCTTCGTCACCGACACCTTCGAGGCCATGGCCCGCTACCGTGCCGGGGTCATCGACGCCAAGGAGTTGCAACTATGCGAGGATAACGCCTGTCCCGGCATGGGCTCCTGTCAGGGGCTCTTCACCGCCAACACCATGGCGATCCTCACCGAGACCATGGGGATGAGCCTCCCCCGCTGCGGCACGGCCCTGGCGGTTTCCGCCCTCAAGCGGCGGATAGCCTTCGCCTCGGGAGAAAAAATCGTCGAACTGGTGAAAAACAACGTTACCCCCCGGAGCATCCTGACCCGGGCCGCCTTCGAGAACGCCATCCGGGTGGATCTGGCCCTGGGTGGCTCGTCCAATACGGTTCTCCATCTCCTGGCCATTGCCCATGAGGCCGGGGTGGAACTTCCCCTGGAGACCTTCGACACCCTGGCCCGGGAAACTCCCCAGATCGCCTCCATGAACCCGGCAGGGAAGCACTTCATGGAAGACCTGGACACCGCGGGTGGGGTCATGGGGGTCCTCAAACAGCTGGGGGACAAGATCATCGACAACCCCACGGTCTTCGGCCTTACGACCCACCAACTGGCCGCCAGCGTGAAACAGGTGGACGAAGAGGTCATCCGTCCTCTTTCCAATCCGGTGAAGCAGGAGGGGGGGATCGCAATTCTTTTCGGCAACATCGCTCCCCAGGGGGCGGTGGTGAAGCAATCCGGCGTCTCCGACGCCATGATGAAGTTCCAGGGGACGGCCCGCTGTTTCGACGCCGAAGAGCTGGCCATGGCCGCCATCATGGAGGGTCGAATAGTCGCGGGGGACGTGGTGGTTATCCGCTACGAGGGGCCCAAGGGTGGTCCGGGGATGCGGGAGATGCTGGCCCCCACGGCGGCCATCATGGGGATGGGGCTGGGAGAGTCGGTGGCGCTTATCACCGACGGCCGTTTCTCCGGCGGCACCCGTGGTCCCTGCATCGGCCATATCTCTCCAGAGGCGGCGGAAGGTGGTCCCATCGCTCTCATCAAGGATGGCGACCGGATAGAGCTGGATATCCCCAACCGGAAGCTGGAGCTTCTGGTGGATGGTGCGACCCTGCAGGAACGGCTGAGCGGGTGGGTCGCCCCGGAGCCGAAGATCAGTAGTGGCTGGTTGGCCCGCTACGCCAAGTCGGTTACCTCGGCGTATACCGGCGCGGTGATGAAGGCCTGATCCACTGAGGACACTGAAAACACTGAATAAACCGATTACACCGAGGACACTGATCCACTGAGGACACTGAGCACACTGAAAAGACCGATTACACCGAGTAAAATGATTTTTGGGGACGCAGGCTGCTGCGGAATTTGCATGCAAGACAATTAATGACCCGGACTGTCCTCAAGATTTTTCAGTGTATTCAGTGAAATCAGTGGATGGTTAGGGGTTCTGGAGGTTGGCCATGAAAATGAACGGAGCACGGATACTGCTGGAGTGCCTGAAGAAGGAAGGGGTGGATACCATTTTTGGCTATCCCGGCGGTACCGTCATCAATATCTATGATGAACTCTTCTCCTGCAAGGAGATACGGCATATCCTGCCGCGTCACGAGCAGGCCGGTACCCATGCCGCTGACGGCCTTGCTCGGGCCACGGGGAAGGTGGGGGTGGCCATCGCCACTTCGGGGCCCGGCGCCACCAATACGGTGACCGCCATCGCCACCGCCTACATGGATTCCATCCCCATGGTGATCATCACCGGCCAGGTTCCCACCCCCCTCATCGGTAATGACGCCTTCCAGGAGGTGGATATCATCGGCATCACCCGTCCCTGCACCAAGCACAGCTTCCTGGTGCGGGATGTGAAGGAGTTGGCGACCATCATGAAGAAGGCGTTTCATATCGCCCGGACCGGTCGCCCTGGCCCGGTGCTGGTGGATCTTCCCAAGGATGTCCAGATCGCCCAGACCGAATTTCATTATCCCGACACCATCGAACTCCGGAGCTACAAACCCACTGTGGAAGGGCACCCCAGGCAGATCGAGCGGGCCATCTCCATGCTCCTCGCTTCCAAGAAGCCGGTGGTCTACGTGGGGGGAGGGGCCATTCTGGCCGAAGCGGCCGGTGAACTGACCGCCTTCTGCGACCTTCTGGGGGTTCCGGTGACCACCACCCTCCTAGGACTGGGGGCCTATCCCGAGGATCGCCCCAATTCGCTCCGGATGCTGGGGATGCATGGCACCTACTACGCCAACATGGCCATGACCGATACGGATATGTTGGTGGCGGTGGGGGCGCGGTTCGACGACCGGGTAACCGGCAAGCTCTCCACCTTCGCTCCCCACGCCAAGATCATCCATATTGACGTGGACCCCACCTCCATCAAGAAAAACGTCCGGGTGGATCTTCCCATCGTGGGGGATGTGAAGGATGTGCTGATCAAGATGATCAAGGAAGTCCAGGCCCATCCCGAGAAGGTGGCTGCGTTCAAGGAGTCGATTCTTCCCTGGAGTGCACAGATCGAGGGGTGGAAGGCCAAGCACCCTCTCACCTACAAGCATGCCGCCTCGGTCATCAAACCCCAGTATGTCATCGAGAAACTGCGGGAGCTTTCCGACCCCGATGTCATCGTTACCACCGACGTGGGGCAGCACCAGATGTGGACCGCCCAGTTCTTCACCTTTACCAAACCCCGGACCCTCCTGACTTCCGGTGGTCTGGGAACCATGGGGTACGGCCTTCCCGCGGCAATGGGGGCGCAGGCTGCTTTTCCGGAGCGTCAGGTCATCACCATCTGCGGTGACGGCGGGGTGCAGATGAATATCCAGGAGATGGCGACCCTGGTGCAGAACAAGCTCCCGGTGAAGATCGTCATTCTCAACAACAACTTCCTGGGGATGGTGCGCCAGTGGCAGGAGCTCTTCTTTGACAAGCGGTACTCCCAGACCTGTATGGAGTTTCCCATCGATTATATCAAGCTTGCCGACGCCTACGGCGCCAAGGGGTTTCGGGCGACGAAGACCGAGGAAGTTGAAGATATGATCAAGCAGGGGCTCGCCCACGACGGTCCGGTTATCATGGAATTCATGATTGCCCGGGAGGAGAAGGTGCTCCCCATGGTCCCGGCAGGGGCTTCCCTGAATGAAATGGTACTGAATGCTTAAGGAGATTAACCATGAAACATACCATCTCCGTTCTTGTGGAGAATGAATTCGGGGTACTGGCGCGGGTCTCGTCGCTCTTTTCCGGGCGGGGATTCAATATCGACTGTCTGTCCGTGGCCCCCACCAATGACGAGACCATCTCCCGGATTACCCTGGAGACCAGGGGGGACGAGCAGATCCTGGAGCAGATCAATAAGCAGCTCAACAAGCTCATTGACGTCATCAAGGTCATCGACTTTACCGACGGGAGCGGCATTGAGCGGGAGATGGCGCTGATCAAGGTGACAGCGGAAGACGAGAGCCGGGCGGAAGTCCTGCGCATCGTGGATATCTTTCGGGCCAAGATCATCGACGTCACTCCCCGCTCCTATACCATCGAAACTACCGGATCACCGGCAAAAATCAACGCCATCCTGGAACTGCTCCGCCCCCTGGGACTCAAGGAGCTGGTCAGGACCGGTCCCGTGGCCATCGGTCGTGGCGCCAAGGGATGGAAGGGATAACAACTAACTACCATGGAGGAAGTAAATGAACGTTTATTACGATCGTGATTGTGATCTTGCCATTATCAAGGGGAAAAAAGTCGCAGTGGTCGGCTACGGTTCCCAGGGACATGCCCATGCCTGTAACCTGAAGGATTCCGGGGTCGATGTGACCGTGGCGCTGCGCGCCGGCTCGGCTTCGGCAGTGAAGGCGCAGAATGCCGGGCTGAAGGTGGCCTCCGTGGCTGACGCCGTTGCTGCCGCCGACCTGGTGATGATCCTTACCCCGGACGAGTTTCAGTCACAACTCTACCGTGACGAGATTCAGCCGCAGCTGAAGCAGGGGGCCACTCTGGCCTTTGCCCACGGTTTTGCCCTCCATTACAACCAGATCGTACCCCGCGCCGATCTGGACGTGATCATGATCGCCCCCAAGGCTCCCGGGCACACGGTCCGCTCCGAATATGTCAGAGGTGGCGGCATCCCCGACCTCATCGCCGTGTTTCAGAACGCTTCGGGCCTCGCCCGCGAGGTAGCACTCTCCTACGCCAGCGCCATCGGGGGGGGACGTACGGGGATCATCGAGACGACCTTCAAGGATGAGACCGAAACCGACCTGTTCGGCGAGCAGGCTGTTCTCTGCGGAGGGGCCGTGGAACTGGTGAAGGCCGGTTTCGAGACACTGGTGGAGGGAGGTTATGCTCCGGAGATGGCCTATTTCGAGTGTCTCCACGAGTTGAAGCTGATTGTTGATCTCATGTACGAGGGTGGGATTGCCAACATGAACTACTCCATCTCCAATAACGCTGAATACGGCGAGTATGTCACCGGTCCCAAGGTCATCAACGAACAGAGCCGTCAGGCCATGAAAGAGTGCCTGAACAATATTCAGAACGGCGATTATGCCAAGCGCTTCATCCTGGAAGGGGCCTCCAACTATCCCGAGATGACGGCTCGCCGGCGACTCAACGCTGCCCACCCCATCGAGCAGGTTGGTGAGCGTCTCCGGAGCATGATGCCCTGGATCCAGAAGATCGTCGACAAAAGCAAAAACTAATCGTTTTGCCGTAACAACAGCAAAGGCCGGAGGAGTCGCCTGCAGCCGCAGTGCTACCTCCGGCCTCGCCTTACCGTTTCCAAGGGACGTCCATGCGTAACCGTACTACCCTCATCGCCGCCGAAGGATTACAGTTTCTCGTTCCGTCTCTGGGGCTGACCCTGTTGCTGTTCGTTTTGGCCGACAGCCTCCCCTTTCTCTATTATGTGGGGGGATTCACCTCCGTCGTTTCCCTCTTCATCGCCTTCTTCTTTCGTAATCCCAAGCGGGACTGCTCCGCTGCGGGAAATGCCGTGGTTGCTCCTGCCGATGGTGTCGTCATCTACCTGGGACCGGCCCTGGAGGAGCGCCTGGGAATGGAGATGACCAAAATCAGCATCTTCATGTCGGTCTTTAACGTCCATATCAACCGCGTGCCGGTATCTGCCAGAGTCTTGGATACCTTTTATACTCCCGGTAAATTTCTGGATGTGCGGGACGATCGCGCCACCTTCGAAAACGAGCGGAGCGGGATGGTTCTGGAAACCGCCAAGGGATTAAAAATGGTGGTGGTACAGGTGGCTGGTCTCATCGCCCGACGGATCGTCTGTTATGCGAAGCAGGGGGATCAATTGGCGCGGGGACAACGGTATGGGCTGATCCGTTTCGGTTCGCGACTGGACGTCTAC
>CAIUUR010000461.1 GCA_903902345.1 uncultured Geobacteraceae bacterium
CGTTACCGTCTCCCTGTTCGCCGTGGGGACGATAACGCAGACATCCGCCATCCGCGCCGTGTAACCGCCATCACGGCCGACGACACCCGTAATACGGGCACCCGACTCCCTGGCGTAGTCCAGCGCCAAGACCAGGTTGGGGCTGATATTTTTTTCAGCATCTCCCCCCCCCACGGAGAGAATAAAGAGTGCATCCCTGGGGGCAAGCCTGCTTGTCTTCAGCCATTCCACAAAAACCGACCCCCACCCCTCATCGTTGGTTCGCGCCGTCAGCTCGGACACATTGTCCGTGGGAGCATAGGATTCGATCCCGACGATTTTTCGGAAATCGTTCACCGCGTGGGAACAGTTGCCGGCGCTGCCGCCGACACCCAGAAAGAAGATCCTCCCCCCTTCGGCCTTCACCGTCGCCAACAGATCTGCTACTTTTTCGATGGCGGCCACGTCCAACATGCCGATGATCGCCACGGCCTCGTTCAGGTGTCGCTCTGTATACGTCATATGCCACCTACTCCCGAAAAATAGGCTTCCGTCTCCTGCAGTCCGCGCAGGGAACCGATCTCGTAAAAACGTTCATGCGCCTCATAACCGCCAAGTTCCCCCTGCAGGGAGAGGCAATGGTACAGCTCCGCCAGATCGAAGATTTCCCCTGCGGGATGGGACTCCAGGGCGTGACGGGAGAGGACGCCAAGGCCATAGTCGATATGGCGCATGTCGGGGCGGGGGGCCGGTTTGTTGTACTCCAGAATGGTCCCGTCCCGGAAGTGGACATTGCTCCTGTCCCAACGATCCCGGTTTTCCAGGATCGTCATCAGCGCCCCCTTCCCCCTCCGGAGATAGGCCTGCTGGACGGCGCAAAAATCAACCGGCAGGAAAGAATCGCCGTACAGCACAAAAAAACGTTCTCCCAGCAGCGGGAGAGCCTGCTTGAGAGCCCCCCCCGTGCCGAGCAACAGAGGTCCATCGGGAGAATAGGCGACGTCTACCCCAAACCGGGACCCATCCCCCACCACCGCCTGAATCATCTCGCCCAGATGGCCGATGCAGAGTACGACCCGACGTATCCCCTGGGCCGCCAGGTACTCCAACTGGCGGCAGATGAACGGCTCCCCCGCCACCGCCACCAGCGCCTTGGGGATCGTCTCGGTAATCGGACGGAGCCGGGTGGCCAGACCGCCGGCAAGAAGGGCAACGGGGAACATCACGACGCCATCACCACTTTGGATCCTTCAAAATCGAAGCGGAAGCGGACCTCTTCCAGCCCTGCCATGGCCATGGTGCGTCGCAACCGGTTCCGGTCGTGGGCAAGAAACATCAGAAAACCGCCGCCACCGGCGCCCACCAGCTTCCCCCCCACCGCGCCATTCTTCATCCCCAGTTCGTACCAGCCGTCAATGTGCGGATTGCTCATCCCGCCGGAACGTCGTTTCTTCTGCTCCCACTGCTCGCGCATCAGTTCCCCGAACCGCACCGTGTCCCCTCCCTCCAGGGCGGCCTTACTGCGATATCCCAGCTCTTTGACGTAATGGAGGTTGCTCAGCATCTCCGGATCGTCATTCCGGGAGCGAACCTGCTGATCCTTCAGGATGCCGCCGGCGCTGCGGGAAAACCCGGTAAAAAAGAGGAGGAGGTTATCCTCCAGATCCAGCATGGTCTCCATGCCGATCCGGAGGGGCTCAGCGGTCACCTTGTCGTCCCGGTGAAAGGTGAAGCAGGTGACCCCCCCCACCGCAGCGATATACTGATCCTGCTTCCCCACAGGTTCCCCCAGACAGTCGATTTCAATGTGACACGCCAACTCGGCCAGCTCTTCCTGGTGCAGATGGCGTTTCCGGTGGGTATGGAGCGCCTTCAACAACGCCGTCGTGAAGCTGCCGGAGGAGCCCAGGCCGGTCCCCGCCGGAATATCCGCCAGAGTCGTCAGTTCTACCTGGGGGGTTTTGAACTCCAGGATCCGCAGCGCCTCGCGGATGATGGGGTGTTGTACCTGGGAAATCTGCT
Organism: uncultured Geobacteraceae bacterium; assembly: GCA_903902345.1. Taxonomy (GTDB): domain Bacteria; phylum Desulfobacterota; class Desulfuromonadia; order Geobacterales; family CAIOGM01; genus CAIOGM01. The sequence goes on from CAIUUR010000461.1 coordinate 2,002, forward strand.
GCACATGCTCCAGCTGCGAGTACTTGAGATAGATCCCCGGGGTGAAGGGGCGCATGACCGTCACGTAAACATATTTGTCGATGGCCGCGGCGATGAGGAACCCTTCGTGTTCGCGATAGTAGGAGGGGAGGTCGGTACCCCCTCCCCCCAGAGTGACCCGCAACGGGCTACGGGCAATGATCATAACCGGACTCCCTGTAGACTTCTTCGATGATCCGGAGCGCCGCACAGGCGTCATCCAGTCCGGCCGCCGGCGTACGATCCAGAAGAATGTCATCATAAAACTCGGAGAGTTCGACACCCCAGGAATCATCCTCCATGGGATATTCCCACGCCGTCGTTTCCGGCGGTCCCATTTCCGGCAGCATCCGGTAGTGGGTCAACCGCTCCACGCCGTAACTCCCGCCGAGACCGGAGAGATCCAGCTTCCCCTCCCGGCCGTAGATTTCCATGGAGAAAAGGTTCTTCCATTCGGTACAGGAGACATGCAGAAACGCCACCTGCTTGCCCGCACTCCTCAGGAGCATGAAGCCGTTATCGTCCACCGGCATATCCCAGTAGTAGGTGTGAGCAAACCCCTGGACGGAGGCGAAGTCACCCAGAAACCAGCGTGAAAGGTCGATGAGATGGGGGCCCTGATCAATGAGTTCCCCGCCGCCGGAAAGCGCGGGGTTTGCCCGCCACTCCCGGTCATACCCTAACCGTCCCCCATGCCCGTAGCGGGCCCGCAGGTACATCAACTCCCCCAACGCTCCGGAAGCAATGATCTTCTTCGCACTCCGCAGGGAGCGGTGGTAACGGTGATTAAAGCCCACATGCACCTTTACCCCGTGCCGTTTTGCCGCGGCCATGACGGGCTCCAGCTCCCGGGAGGAACGGGCGGCCGGTTTTTCCACCAGGACATGCTTGCCGGCTTCGATGGCGGCCAGTGTGATGGCGGCAAGAGAATCGTGAAGCGTGGCCACAATCACCATCTCCACCTCCGGCAGACGTAGGATTTCCCGCCAATCCCCATATGCCGCTCCCCCCACCGACGCGGCCAGCTTCTCGGCTCGGGCCGGATCGCAATCCGCGGAAGCAACCAGCCGCCCCCCCGCCCCCAGGGCCTTCGCCCGTTTCTGACCGATGAGACCGCACCCCACGATACCGACACCCAAACTCATTTGTCCCCCCAGGTAACACCACGATCACGCCCCGTAATCCGGCGCAGGGTGTAGAGATCACTGCCGACCAGTTCCTGAAGATGCTCGGGCCACTCCTCCCAGTTGTCCCACTGGGCGCTGATGAGTTTGCCGGTGATCCCGTTGCCGGCATCGGAGGCAAGAAACAGCGCCAGGTCGGTAACTCGGGCCATTGAGCTCCCCCCTCCGGCAAACACCCTGCCGGCGGCGGCGAATTCAGCGGCGCCGGCAACTCCGGCGCCCTGTTCCAGGATTTCACCCAACAGCGCGGTGGGCATTCCCCCCGGCGCTATGCAGTTCACGTTAATACCATAGGGTCTGACCTCCTCAGCCACTGTTTCACTGGCTCTGACCAGGGCCGCCTTTGCCGTCCCATAGGCTGAGAAATTCGCCCTTGGACCGGTGGCGCCTCCTCCGGAGAGATTGATGATCGTCCCACCGCCGGTTTTCCTCATCCAGGGGATAAAAGCGTGGCAGAGCGCCATCGGGGCCAGCAAATTAACCTGTATCGCCTGTTGCCACGCAGTCACATCATTTTCCCACAGAGGACCAATGGGGCCATGAATAGCCGCGTTATTTATCAGCACAGCCAGTCGCGACACTGTCGCCCTGACTCCGGCGACCAATTCAGAGGTCCGGTGAGGGATAGCAAGATCGCACAAGTGAGTGTAGATCTTTTGACCTGTCCGTGCAGGCATCCCCCGCACAACATCGGCAAGCAATTCAGCATCTCGCCCGACAAGACAGAGGTCGAATCCGGAATCCCAAAAACGACGGGCAAGAGCTGCGCCAAGCCCCCCGGTTGCTCCTGTGATAAGGCAACAGTTACCGCTGTTCATCGGAAAACTCCACAGATAGTTTTACATCCTACTATCTGCGCCCCTGGAATACCCACTCATTGTCACGCAGATACTGCACGGTCTTGACTACCCCCTCACGAATGTCGCATCGTGGGTTCCATCCCAGCGACCGGATCTTTTCCGTCTCCAGAAAGATGAAAGGGTTGTCTCCGACCCAGCCTCGGTCGCCGCCGGAATATTCCAGCTCCGGCCGAACCCCCAGCTCTTCGCAGATCCACCCTATGGAATCATTCAGTTCGCAATAGCCGTCAACACCGAGATTGAAAATATTGACCTTCTCACCGGCCTTCTCCAGGGCAAGGAGCAGTGCGTCGATACAGTCCTGGATATGTAGATAGGATTTTCGCTGCGTGCCGTTCCCCAGCACCCCCAACCGGGTAGGATCCTCCCTCAGTTGTCGGTAGAAATCAAAGACATGGCCGTGCGTATACCGTTCGCCCAGAATGGAGA
>CAIUUR010000462.1 GCA_903902345.1 uncultured Geobacteraceae bacterium
CAGACAGAAGCAGATTCTTCGCTGGCGCTCAGAATGACAATGGATATACGTGTCTTAACTATAAACGAGGGAAATTATATGGATTTGCTGATACAAGGGGGGCGGGTCATCGACCCATCCCAGGGGATTGACGCTACGCTGGACCTGTTGGTGGTGGACGGTGCGGTGAAGGAGCTGGGGCAAGGGCTGATTCCACCGGCAGGCGCTCAGGTCATCAACGCCGCCGGGTTGATCGTTACCCCCGGCCTCATCGACATGCATGTCCACCTGCGTGACCCGGGGCTGGAGTACAAGGAAGATATCGTTTCGGGGACCAGGGCGGCGGCCGCCGGAGGGTTTACCTCGGTCTGCTGCATGCCCAACACCAAGCCGGTCATCGACAACAAGACCGTTGCTGCTTATGTGGTGAACAAGGCCGTAGCAGAGGGGTTTGCCAACGTCTTCCCCGTGGGCTCCATTACCCAGGGGAGCAAGGGGGATAACCTCTCCGAGATGGGTGAGTTGAAGGAGGCAGGGTGTGTGGCGGTCTCCGACGACGGGAGGCCGGTGGTGAGCGGCGAGCTGACCCGGCGGGCGCTGGAGTACGCCCGGGGGATGGGGATCATGGTCATCAGCCATGCCGAGGACCCTTCTTTGGCGGGGAACGGGGTCATGAACGAGGGGTACGTCTCCACGGAGCTGGGGCTGAAGGGAATACCCTGGGTGGCCGAGGACAGCGCCACCGCCCGCGATGTCTATCTGGCGGAGTTGACAAATTCCCCCCTGCATGTGGCCCACGTCTCCACCAAGGGGGCGGTGCGGATCATCCGGAACGCCAAGGCCCGGGGAGTGCAGGTCACCTGCGAGACTGCGCCCCACTATTTCATTCTTACCGAAGAGGCGGTGCGGGGCTACAATACCAACGCCAAGATGAACCCGCCGCTGAGGACCGAGGCGGACCGACTGGCGATCCGGGAGGGGGTGGCCGACGGGACCATCGACGCCATCGCCACGGATCACGCTCCCCATCACCGTGATGAGAAGGATGTGGAGTTCGATCTGGCCATGAACGGCATCATCGGCCTGGAGACTTCGCTGCCGCTGTCGCTGACGCTGGTGACCGACGGAGTGCTGACCCTGACCGAGTTGGTGGATAGGATGTCCGTCGCCCCGGCAAAGATTCTTGGACTGCATCGCCGCGGGACCCTGGCGCCGGGGAGTGTGGCGGACATTACCGTCATCGATCCGGAATCCGTCTGGACCGTGGAGGCTGATAAACTGGCCAGCAAGTCCAAAAACTCCCCTTTCCTGGGGTGGGAGATGAAAGGGAAGGCGGCGTACACCATTCTGGCCGGGAAAGTCGTTAATCCCTAGGAGTCTATTTATGAAAGCAGTCCTTGCGCTGGCCGACGGGCGCACCTTTGCAGGAAAATCATTCGGCGCCACCGGCGAGGCTACCGGCGAAGTCGTCTTCAATACCGCCATGTCCGGTTATCAGGAAGTTCTCACTGATCCTTCCTACAAGGGGCAAATGGTGTGCATGACCTATCCCCAGATGGGGAATACGGGAATCAATCCCGAGGATATGGAGAGCTCGGGACTTCACCTTGCCGGGTTCATCGTCAAGGAGTATCTGGATTTCCCCTCCAACTGGCGCTCCACCATGACTCTGGATGCCTACCTCAAGGAGAACGGCGTGGTGGGGATTCAGGGGCTGGATACCCGGGCGCTGACCCGACATCTGCGGGACAATGGCGCTCAGAACGGGATCATCTCCACGGTGGATCTGGACCCCGGTAGCCTGGTTCGTAAGGCCCGCGCCGTCCCCAGCATGGCCGGTTTGGATCTGGCGTCGGGGGTCAGTTGCCATGAGCCGTACCATTGGAGTGAAAAACTTTGGGATCTGGAAACCGGCTATAGCCAGGCGGAGCGTGGAGAGCTGAAGTACAAGGTGGTGGCCTACGATTTCGGCATCAAGTACAACATTCTCCGTTGCCTCGTTTCCGCCGGTTGCGACGTCACGGTGGTGCCGGCCGGCTTCCCCGCCGAGCAGGCTCTGGCCCTGAATCCGGACGGGATCTTTCTTTCCAATGGTCCCGGCGACCCGGAGCCGATGACTGCCGTCATCGAGAATATCCGGAAGTTCGTGGGGAAAAAACCGATCTTCGGCATTTGCCTCGGCCACCAGCTCCTGGGGTTGGCTCTGGGAGGGCGTACGCAGAAACTCAAGTTCGGCAACCACGGCTCCAATCTCCCCGTCATGGACATGGCCACCCGCAAGGTGGAGATCACGGCGCAGAATCACGGCTTTTCCGTGGATATTGATTCTCTGGCCGGGGTCACCTCCCTGGCCCACGAGAACCTCAATGACCAGACCGTGGAGGGGATGCGGCACTGCGAGCTTCCCATCTTCTCGGTGCAGCATCACCCCGAGGCGTCACCAGGCCCCCACGATTCTCATTACCTCTTCGGGCGGTTCGTGGAGATGATGGAGAAAAACCGGTGACTGGTGACTGGTGACTGGTGACTAGTGACTGGTGACTGGTAACCGGTGATTGGTAAAGTCATTTCACTACAACTCTTGAGTTATTGGTTGCCGGAAGATCATAATGGTGCGCATGATAAAGCCATGCACCCTCCACGGAAAAATGCGTGGAGCTCGTCACGGTTTTTAGTCACCAGTCACTAGTCACCAGTCACGGCCGTTTCCATGAGCTACCTCGACTTGTACACATCCGGTGAACTCCTTCAGAGGGTTCGTGCCGCCTATGACCGGCTCCGGCGGTGCGACCTCTGCCCCCATCTCTGCGGGGTGGACCGGGTCGCCGGCGAAACCGGACTCTGCCGGGCCGGGTTTCGCCCCCGCATCGCCTCGGCCAACCTGCACCGTGGGGAAGAGCCCCCGATCTCGGGAAGCCGCGGCTCCGGGACGATCTTCCTGACGGGGTGCAGCCTGGCCTGCCGGTTCTGCCAGAATTTCCCCATCAGCCAGATGGGGAACGGGGAAGAGTTGACGCCACTTGCCCTGGCGGGGCGGCTGCTCCGGCTTCAGGAGCGGGGTGCTCACAACATCAACTTCGTGACCCCGACCCACTATCTGCCCCAGATCCTGGCGGCGCTCTGGCTGGCCGTGGGAAAGGGGTTCACCCTCCCCCTCGTCTGGAATTCCAGCGGGTATGAAAAGGTCGACGCCCTGGAGTTGCTGGATGGGGTTGTGGATATCTACCTGCCGGACATGAAGTATGGTGACGACGCCAGAGCCCTGGCCTTTTCCTGCGCCCCCGGCTACCTGGCGGCAAACCGCGCCGCGGTGGGGGAGATGCTCCGGCAGGTGGGGCATCTGGAGACAGACGGGGAGGGGGTGGCTTTCAAGGGGGTCATCATCCGGCATCTGGTTCTCCCGGCAGGGGCCGCCGGTTCCGGGGAGATTCTTCCCTGGATCGCCCGGAATCTGGGGGTGGAAACGCACGTCTCACTCATGAAACAGTATTTCCCGGCCCATCTGGCGGTGGGGATGCCGGAGTTGAACCGTAAGATCACCGACGAGGAGTATGAGTCGGCGGTGGAGGCGTTGGAATCCGCCGGGCTGGAGAATGGCTGGGTGCAGGAGTAGTCGTGCCGGCAGGGGAGGTGGACCATGATTAACAGTACGACGCTTCTCAAAATCTGTGCCCGGATGGAGCGCGAAAACGCGGATCTGTACCACTGGCTCAGCGACTTGTTTCATGAAAATCGACGGGCGGCCCTTCTCTGGAAAAAGACGGCCCTGGAAGAGGAAAACCACGAGTGTCAATTCATTCTGGCGGAGAAACTGGCGGCCGGCATCCTTACGGTTCCGCTTCTGGAAGAAGATTCGGCGGTGAGAGAGTTGGAAAAGCTGCAGGCTCTCCGGCGGGAATTCGAAGCCCATCCTCCCACCCTTGTCCGGGCGTTGGAAGCGGCCATCATTCTGGAAGAGGATCTGGCCAAGTTTCATCTGGAGAAGCTCCTCCTCTATTCCGATGAAGATGACCGGAAGATGTTTGCCGCCATGATGGACCACGATTCCGACCATGCCGAGTCCTTGCGGGCCTTCTATGCCGAGCTGGTATTTCCCGCCGGCGATGCGGGATGAGAAAATCGTAGGGTGCGCACCATGAACCCGGTGCAGACTCTACGATTCCGTGTGGCCTGACCTTTCTTTTTGTTCATAACTACCTGAAGGAGTTGTTTTAGATGCCCAAACGTACCGACATCAAGAAGATCATCATCATCGGCGCCGGCCCCATCGTCATCGGCCAGGCGTGCGAGTTCGACTACTCCGGCACCCAGGCCTGCAAGGCGCTGAAAGAAGAAGGGTATGAGGTGGTGCTGCTGAACAGCAACCCCGCCACCATCATGACCGACCCGGACTTTGCCCACCGGACCTACATCGAGCCGGTGACTCCTGAATATCTGGAAAAAATCATACAGCTGGAGCGCCCTGACGCTCTCCTCCCCACCCTGGGGGGACAGACCGCCCTCAATGTGGCCGTGGCGGTGGCGGAGAAGGGGGTCCTGGAAAAGTACGGGGTGGAGCTCATCGGCGCCAAGCTCCCGGCTATCAAGAAGGCCGAGGACCGGACCCTCTTCAAGGCTGCCATGGAGAAGATCGGTCTGGCTGTCCCCCGCTCCGGATTCGCCCATAACTTCGAAGAGGCGGTGGAGGTGGTCAAGATCGTGGGATTTCCGGCCATCATCCGCCCCTCCTACACTCTGGGGGGGACCGGTGGCGGTATCGCCTACAATCGTGAAGAGTACGAGAAGATGGTCATGGCGGGGATCGACGCCTCTCCCACGGACGAGATCCTGGTGGAGGAATCGGTCATCGGCTGGAAGGAGTACGAGCTGGAGGTGATGCGGGACACTGCCGACAACGTGGTGATCATCTGCTCCATCGAGAACCTTGATCCCATGGGGGTTCACACGGGGGACTCCATTACCATCGCCCCGGCCCAGACCCTTACCGACAAGGAGTACCAGATTCTTCGGGACGCCTCCTTGAAGATCATCCGGGAGATCGGGGTGGACACGGGGGGCTCCAACATCCAGTTCGGCATCAATCCGGTGAACGGACGGCTGGTGGTCATCGAGATGAATCCCCGGGTATCCCGTTCCTCGGCTCTGGCCTCCAAGGCCACCGGCTTCCCCATCGCCAAGATCGCCGCCAAGCTGGCCGTGGGATATACTCTGGACGAACTCTGCAACGACATCACCCGGGAGACTCCGGCCTGCTTCGAGCCGGCCATCGACTACGTGGTGACCAAGATCCCCCGTTTCACTTTTGAAAAATTTCCGGACGCCGACGCCACTCTCACCACCCAGATGAAGTCCGTGGGGGAGGTCATGGCCATCGGCCGGACTTTCAAGGAGTCGTTCCAGAAGGCGCTCCGCTCCCTGGAGATCGGTTCCTGCGGTCTGGAGTCCCGCTTCTTCGACCTCGCCGGCGAGACCCGGCGGGGGCTCTCCGACAAGGAGCAGCAGCTCCTCATGGAAAAACTCCGGACCCCCAATGCCGATCGCCCCTGGTAC
>CAIUUR010000463.1 GCA_903902345.1 uncultured Geobacteraceae bacterium
GAAAGTTTTTCCGGTCAAATTAATTTATTGCACGGTAGCGGTTTCTCTGCCGTTCAAATCAATCAAATACCGGCCATCCCTGAACCGAACAGCTGCATCCTGATCTGGATTGCTCTTGGAGTTATCGCTTTAGCTCGCGGCATCCTGGTCTTGATAAAAAAAGAGCCTGGCACTAGCTACTAGTAAGACTCTGCTTGTAAACAGTCACAGGGAGTGATGGACACTTCCGTAATCCATGCAAGATCGCGACGGGCCGACGCAAGAGTCGGGGCCGTGGCTGGCCGCTAACCACTACCTCTCGGGGTATTTACACCCCCTCCCCTTTGCCGACTTTTACCGGCGCTTTCGACTTTCACCCATTACTCTTTGCCGGCTTTTACCGGCGCTTTCCCAGCGTCCCGCCCGCCCCCAGCGTCCCCTCCGGGCCCGGCCCTCGGCCCGCGTCCCCCCGGGCCCGGGATGAACAAAAAAGAACAGGGAACAGTTATTTGTTGAACTCCGATAAAACAATTCCATTCGGCACTATAGCGTGTACAGCGCCTTGAAAATAGATTATATTGCAAACCTGTAACATGATTTAATGCGGAATCAGATCTGGCGCTCATGCAAGCAACAAAAACGATGTTTGAAGGACAATCAACATGAAGCGTTTTCTCGCACTCTACCTGCCGATAGCAGCTCTGCTTGCGTTGGTGACGCTTGTTGTCGGCTTCGTCATTGCCGATTCAGAGTTGGATACGGAGAAAGCTTCTCACTCGGCACAATTACTTAATGGCGCCGAAATTCTGATTGAAGCGCTGACAGAGCCTTTAAATCACCTCCGTGGCATACTGCGCGAACCGGCCGTTAACCGTGCCTTCACGGCGTCGGTTAAAGAGGCAAATGCGTTGATGGGTGAGCGGTTGCTGGCAGTGATGTACCACGACCCCATCTATGACCATGTTCGCTGGGTGGACTCCCATGGCATGGAACTGGTTCGGGTGGATCGTCGAGGGAACGACCCCGTGCCGGTGGCGAGCAGCGACTTGAAGAACATGTCAACTCACTACTCTTGCAAGGCTTCGATCAGGCTGAAGCCGGGTGAACTCTACCAGTCGAGCCTCGATCTCAATGTCGAGAATGGGGTCGTAGAGGTTCCCCACAAACCGACGATCAGGATGGCTATCCGCTTGCCCGTTGTAGCCGGACGTGACCAGGGTATCCTGATGGTCAACTTGAATGTCCAGCATATCTTCAACGACCTCCGCCGAAACCTCATGCCGGGTGGTGGTGTAAAAGATTATATGCTCCTGAATCCGGCGGGTTACTGGCTGATGACACCGAATGCGGAAGAGTCATGGGGATTCATGTTCGGACCCAACGCCACACTCGCCAGGAGCAACCCAGCAGAATGGGCGCAGATCTCGGCAAACAAGACCGGGCAGGTCATGCTCTCAAGCGGACTCTGGAGTTGGATAACGATAAATCCGGGTATGCTGAAAACTGGTTCCGTCAAGGCCGCCGAGCAGTGGAAGCTGGTTACCCATACCACAGCACAAGAGATCGCCCTGTTGCAGTGGCAGCAGTGGCGATTCTTGCTGATTGTTACGGTAATAAGCCTTCTCCTTCTGGGAGTGGGAGTGTACTTCTACAATAAGCTCCTTCTGGAAAAAATACAGAGCGAGAATGAGCTGAAACTCGTAAAAGTAAACAGAGCCGTCGAGGATAAACTTAGCCTGGCGCTCACTGCCGCCAGATTGGGTGCATTTCATTGGAATGTTGCCTTGGGTGAGTTTAGCTGGACCGATGAATTCCGTAATATTTTCGGAATTTCTCAGGAACTGGAGCCTCGCTATGACAATTGGCTGTCACTGCTCCACCCGGAGGACAGGGAGAGCGCCGACCGTCAGGTCCGCCAAGCCATGGAGAGCCGCAGTGAGTACGACACCGAATACCGGATACTCTTGCCTGATGGTTCGGCGCGCTGGATTGCTGCCAAGGGTCGTTTCTATTACGGCGAAGATGGTTCACCACAGCTGATGGAGTGTGTCGCCTCTGATATCACCGAACATAAAAGAAATGAAATCGAAATCCACAGACTCAACAGCGAGCTGGAACAAAGGATTGAGGAGCGGACCGAAGAGCTGCAGGAGAGCGAGCAGAAACTGCGTAGTATAAGTGATTATGCCAATGACGGCATTGTATTGATGGATGACCTGGGCTCAATCACTCACTGGAATCCGGCGGCCGAGAGGATATTCGGGTACTCATCCAGCGAGGCGCTGGGCAAAAATCTCCACGACTTGTTGGCTCCGATGCGCTACCATGACGACTTCAATGCAGGGTATCCCGTGTTTCTTCGCACCGGAGAAGGCGCTGCTATGGGTAAGAGCCGCGATCTTTTCGCCTTCAGAAAAGACGGATGCGAGATTCCGGTATCGGTGTCATCGTCGGCGGTATTTCTGAATGATGCGTGGCATGCGATTGGGATAGTTCACGACATACACGAACGGATGAAATACGAGAAGGAGCTTGAAGAGGCGCGTGGAGCAGCCGAGGCCGCCAACAAGGCGAAGAGCGAGTTTCTCTCAAACATGAGCCATGAAATCCGCACCCCGATGAATGGGGTCCTCGGCATGACGCAACTCATGGAATACACCACGCTGGATGATGAACAGCGCAAGTACGTTGACGCCATAAAGTCTTCCTCACATAACCTGTTGAGACTGATCAATGACATCCTCGATCTCTCAAAAATCGAAGCCGGAAAGATAGAACTGGAACAACGAGAGTTCAGCTTCAGGGCGACAATTTCGGACGTGGTGAATACCCAGATTTCCCTCGTGCAGCGTAAAGGATTGCAACTCATCACCGACATTCCCGACGCAATTCCGGATAACCTGATTGGTGATCAGCTTCGTCTCAAACAGATAATCCTCAATTTCCTGAGCAACGCCATCAAGTTCACCGATTCCGGCGCTATTGCCGTTAAGGTTGCCATGCAGCAACAAGCTGACTCCATCGCTACGATCAGAATTGGTGTTACTGACAGCGGAATCGGCATCAGCGCCGAGGCCATTCAAAAAATATTTGAGCCGTTCAGCCAGGCGGATTCTTCGACCACGAGAAAATTCGGAGGCACCGGTCTTGGCCTGACCATCAGCAGGCAACTTGCCGAACTGTTGGGGGGAAGGATCGAGGTGGAAAGCACTGCAGGGGCTGGCAGCACCTTTTCGGTAGTCATCCCGTTTGGCGTATCATCTGTGGCAGTGAATCAGCAGGAAAATCGGAATCGCGAAACATTAGATTTGAAATGGGATGGTCGGCCGCTACGGGTTCTGGTTGTCGACGACAATGAAATTAACCAGAATATAGCAGGATATCTGCTGAAAAAAGCAGGCATTGACTTCGTTTCGGCCAGTGATGGCCAGGAAGCGCTCGAAGCCTGGTTGGAGTTCACGTTCGACCTCATCCTGATGGATGTTCATATGCCTGTCATGAATGGCATCGAGGCAACGAAGATAATTCGGGAAAAAGAGGTTGGGACGGACAAATATACCCCTATTATTGCGCTTACGGCAGACGCACTGCGTGAGGAACAGGAAAATATCTTGCGCCAGGGCTTTGATGGTTGCGTTACCAAACCGTTTGAGATCAACACGCTGTTCACGGAGATGAGACGGTGCATTCCTGAGGGATAGACGGTTCGAATGGTTGGGCTAACACCGGGCGACTTCTGGAACAAGTGCTGATTGGGGTGCAACAAGAGAGGGGCGAAGTTAAGCTGGTTTCTCTTGCCGAGTCCAAAACGTCACGGCTCAGTTGAAGGCGTTTTCGACCGCAGTGCATGCATCATCCATTGTGCGGCTTTAGAAGCAAAGCGGTGTGCCTTTACGGTTGCCCTTGCCGCCGCCGATATTCCGCTTCGTCCCATCCTTATCCAGAATACCGAGAGGGCGCTGACTGCCGTCACTCTTCGGTATCATGACACGCTTGACCGGATCGGGTTTATACGTCTTGTTCTTCAGTGCTTCTTCCAGCTCCCCAATGAATGCGGGCACCCCTTCGTTCTCCTCGATTGCCTTGAAGGTTACGCCGTCAATTCCGGCGCTCCCTTTGTTGGCGCGAACAAGGTGATAGGCGTGACTAAGGATGTCGGCCCGGTAGACCTTGTCATATAAGGCGTGGAAGCGGCAGGTCGGTTCTTGCTTGGCCTTGCGGTAGAGCTTCCTCTGTAGCGTTCTGATTGATTCCGGGGTTGTTAGCATTTCGGCAATC
>CAIUUR010000464.1 GCA_903902345.1 uncultured Geobacteraceae bacterium
ATGGAGAATCAAGTAGACATACGATGAATCCATCCGGTTTCAATCGTTTTCAGGGCATTTCTAAAATCTACTACGGCATATACTACGGCATGAACAAAAAGAGCTTACAGGTAAAACCTGTAAGCTCTTGATTTTATTGGCGTCCCCGAGACGATTCGAACGTCCGACCCCTTCCTTAGGAGGGAAGTGCTCTATCCAACTGAGCTACGGGGACATAATCCTTAATCATATATATCAGCCGGTCGGCTTTTGCAAGCCTTTTCACTCCCCGGGGTGCGATTGAAACTAAAGGTTGTCATGCTGAACGTAGTGAAGCATCTGCTTTTCAAACAGAAGCAGATCCTTCACTCCGTTCAGGATGACAGACAGCTCAGAACTGCAACAGGGAAAAAGACTTTCCTTCCGGCAACCGCTTCCGGCCATGAAGAAACTCCAGTTCCACCATGAAACAGCACTCCACAATATCTCCCCCCATGGCCGTCACCATGTCCACCACCGCCGAAACCGTCCCCCCCGTGGCCAACAGGTCATCGGCAATGAGTATCCGTTCCCCTTTTTTGATGGAGTCGGTGTGAATCTCCAGCGTATCGGTGCCGTACTCCAGATCGTAGGTTTTGCTGAATGTTTCCCCCGGAAGCTTACCCGGCTTCCTAACCAGAACCACTCCCGCCCCAAGCTTGTAGGCCAACGCCGCGCCGATGATGAAACCCCGCGCCTCGACCCCCACCACCTTGTCAATCCGCTGACCGGTGTATCGATGCGACAGGAGATCTATCATCTTCTGATAGGATGCGGCATCGGCCAATAACGTAGTGATATCCTTGAACAGTATCCCCTTCTTGGGGAAATCGGGAATATCGCGGATGATGTCCTTCAGTTGGTTCATGACAGCTGCTCCTTCCGTTTTGTAATCAGATCAAGACATCCGAACTCTTGCTCGCCTTACGCAGCTTGGCAAGAGTCCTTACCTCAATCTGGCGAATCCGTTCACGGGTGACCCCGAACTGTTTGCCGATGGCTTCCAGTGTCTGCGGTTCCTCGTCATCCAGCCCGAACCTGAGAATGAGAATCTCACGCTCATGCTCCGTGAGCGAAGCAATCCACGAGGCGACCTGCTCCGAGACATCCTCACTGTCCAGACGGCTCTGGGGGGTGTCTCCAGTGGTGTCGGCCAGGGTGTCCAGCAGATGGTAATCCCCCTCCACACCCAGGGGCTTTTCCAGGGAGCAGTTCCGGGTATTGAGCTCCTGAAGGTGCTCCACGTAGGCAATGGGTTTTTCCAGGGTGATGGCAATCTCCATGACCGTGGGCTCCCGATCCAACTCCTGCCCCAGCTCACGGGCGACCCGGAGCATCTTGGAAAGCTCACCCGCCACATGCACAGGGAGCCGAACCGTTCGCCCCTGGTTGACCAGAGCCCGCTCGATAGCCTGCCGAATCCACCAGGAAGCATAGGTGGAAAACCGGAACCCTTTCTCCGGACGAAACCGCTCCACCGCCTTGATGAGACCGAGGTTTCCCTCTTCGATCAGGTCTATGAGCGGCAGGGCGTAATTGTTATAGCGCTTGGCGATGCTCACCACCAGTCTGAGATTCGCTTCAATGATCCGGTCACGGGCGCCCAGGTCTCCGGCGGCATAACGGATCGCCAGATCCTTCTCCTCACTGGCCGTCAGAAGCGCCGTTTCCCGGATCTCCCGGAGATACAGGCGAATGGCGTCACTGATCTGTTCTCCCGAGATATCCTCACCACTCTCAAGATCCGGATCCGGATCGGCGTCTCCATCCAGATCATTAAAGACCTCCGGCTCGGCAAAAAGCTCGTTGTCAAAGGGGACGTCCAAGATCTCTTCTCCGATCTCGACGCCGCTCATTTCAGGAAGTACATCTTCAGGCATCTGTGGCGCCATGACTCTTCAGGTCCCGCAAAGGTATCCTGCCTCCCGGTTAAGACTCCCGCCAACTGTGCGCACCGATCAGCTTGACAAACCGGCACCCCCCCCACTCCTCGCGGATAACAGTACCATCGGCGTTTCGGGTAATTCTGATGAGGGTCTGCTGCGCCTCCCCGCCCACGGGGATCACCAGCCGCCCTCCCGGCTTGAGCTGCTCCACATAGGCGGGGGGGACCGACGGCGCCCCTGCGGTGACAATAATGGCGTCGAAGGGAGACTCCTCCTCCCAACCGGAAGTACCATCGGTGATTTTCAGATTAATATTCAAGAGACCAAGGCTGTCCAGCACCTTGCGGGCTCGCAGGGCCAAGGGCCTGATCCGCTCCACCGTATAGACCCGATCGGCCAGCTTGGCGAGAACAGCCGCCTGATAGCCGGACCCGGTACCGACTTCCAATACCTTTTCCACCCCTTTCAGAGCAAGGAGCTCTGACATGAGGGCCACCATGTACGGTTGGGAGATGGTCTGCTTCTCCCCGATGGGGAGCGGAGAGTCGGAATACGCCTGGGCAGCCATTGCCTCTTCCACAAACAGATGCCGGGGCAGCGTGCTCATCGCATCAATTACCCGTTGGTCCTTGATCCCCCGGGCAAGAAGCTGGGAATCCACCATCCGTTTACGTGCTATATCAAAATTCATATTCCCCCCGGATGAGCGTCGAACTGTACCAGAACCACCGGAAAAAGTCCAGAGATCGGAAGCACAAATCGTAATAAAATTTTAATTTTAATTTTCAGGCATACTGATAACCTTTTTAAGGGTATACGATGAAGATCGCGGCGTACATTACGCCGGACACAGGAGCTCCTCAAGCAGCTTTTCCAGAGCCTCCACGGTGGCCACGGGGGGCCGACAGGCGCCGGCGCCACAGAGAGCGACAACCGTTCGCTCCCCATCCCGCGGCGTAAACCGGAGCACCATTCCCGGCAGATAGCGACGATGAACCACCCGGAGCATCTCTGCTGTCGCACTGCTCCCCCGTTCCCCCGACAACTCAAGATCGATCCATCCCTGTTCCAGGAGGTCCACTGCCGCCAGCATCCACAGGTGATTCACCGGCGCCCGCGCCATACTCCCGGAGCAGGCGGAAACAATCTCCCTCCCCCGCCGCGTCAGCTCCTCGTCACCGGTAATCCTTCCCAGACGAAGCAGATTCAATGCCGCCACGGCGTTGCCGGAAGGAATAACCCCATCGGTAATCCCTTTCATCCGGACCAGGGCCGGCTCCGTATCGCTCCCCGTGTCAAAAAGAGCCCGCGACGCCGGATCGGTAAAAAGCCGAAGCATATCAGTAGTCCACCGGAGCGCCTCCGTCAGGAACCGCTGTTGAAGGGTCGCCTGGTGAAGAGCGATCAACCCCCGGACGAAAAAAGCATAATCTTCAAGAAATGCCGGCGCCCCCTGCCGACCGGCATGCCAACTCCGGAGGAGACGTCCCAGCGGGTTCACAAGCCGGGTTTCAATGAATGTTGACGCCCCAATCGCCGCGTCAAGATACTCCTTTCTGCCGGTCACCCCATGGGCGTCGGCCAACGTGGCGATCATCAGCCCGTTCCAGGCAGTGAGAATCTTCTCGTCACGCAGCGGAGAGATCCTCCGGGACCTGACGGCCAACAGCAAGGGACGCCACCGGGACAGCTTCTCCCGCAGAAGCTCCACCGAAAGTCCTTCACCAGTGGCGAATTCCTCCAATGAACGCTGCAGGTGGAGGATGTTGCTCCCCTCAAAATTCCCCTTCGGCGTCACATCGAAGAGTCGGCAGCAAAGCTCCCCCTCCTCTCCCAGAACCGCGTTGATCTCCTCCGAACTCCAGAGGTAGCACGTCCCTTCTTCACCTTCGCTGTCCGCATCCAGCGCCGCATAGAATCCCCCCTGGGGGGAGGTCAGATCGGCGGCAACCCACGCAAGAATCTCCTCCGCCACCCGAAGGAACTCTCCATCGCCGCCAACCCGGAAGGCATCCAGGTAAGCAGCGGCGATGAGCGCCTGATCGTAGAGCATCTTCTCGAAGTGGGGAACCAGCCAGCGCCGATCTACGGAGTACCGGTGAAAACCGAAGCCAACCTGATCGAAGATCCCCCCCCGGCGCATGGCGTTCAGGGAATGTTGCGCCATCTTATACGGTTCGGAATCTCCGTTTCGGGCCCCCAGATGGAGGAGGTGCGAGACAAAATGCGGCATGGGAAACTTGGGGGCACTCCCGAACCCGCCCCAGGTGAGGTCATACATCCCCTTCAGCTGCTGCCAGGCGGCGGCCGATAGCCCGTCCCCCCCACCGGGGAGGACCCGACACTGAAGAGTCAGCCCTTCCATGACGCTGGCACAGTTTTTCAGCACCAGCTCCCGCCGCGTTCGCCAAAGAAGCGCCACGTTGTTCAGGGTGTCAATGATTCCCGGCATCCCCCTGTGTGGCTTCCTGGGGAGGTAGGTAACGGCGAAAAAGGGTTGCCGCTCCGGGGTCATGATAACGTTCAGAGGCCATCCGCCGCTCCCCGTCATCATCTGAGCAACGAGCATATACTGATCGTCGATATCCGGCCGCTCCTCCCGATCGACCTTGACCGGGACGAACTGCTCGTTGATGACCGCCGCCACCTCCGGGTCCTCGAAGGATTCGTGAGCCATGACGTGGCACCAGTGACAGGTGGCGTAGCCGATGGAAAGGAGAAGCGGCTTGTCCTCCCTGCGGGCGACGGCAAAGGCCTCCTCTCCCCAGGGATACCAGGCCACCGGGTTTTCCGCATGCTGAAGGAGGTACGGACTCGCCTCAAAGATCAGCCGGTTGAACCGCTCTCCGCCATGGGGGGGAATGGTTGTCCGATCCAGCGCCAGAAGTTCCCGAATCCGGGCCGTGCCGTCCTGCGTTGATGATGACATATCCGCCTCCTTGAACCTTGAACTTTGAACCTTGAACCTGTATAAGGTAATCAGTACGCCTAACAAGCCGAAAGGAGCAGGCCATGAGCGGAATTCTTGATGTACTGATTGTCGGGGGAGGACCTGCGGGGGTCGCAGCAGCCTACCTCTGCCATAAGAGCGGGTTATCGTATCTGGTCATAGAGCAGGGGAAAGCCATCTTCCAGGGGATCGCCAACACCTACCCCGAGGGAAAGAACGTCTACGCCTCCCGCCCCAAGGAGAGCCCCGAACCGTTCATGGTGGATGAACTCAAGCCCCCCGACAAGCCGGTCTCCGTGGAAAAGTACATTCAGTACGTGCACCACTTCGTCCAGCATGAGAACCTGGCGGTGAAGACCGAGGTCGATTTCGAGGACATCGTCGATGCCCGCGATCACCTGGTCGTCAAAACCAATACCGGCCCCATCAAGGCGCGCAAGGTGCTGTTGGCCTTCGGCAGCAGCATTCCCAAGGAACTGTCGGTCTACGGCGACGCCAAGATGGTAGCAAAATCCGTGGATGACCCGAAAAAATATCTGGGGGTTCGGGTACTGGTCATCGGTGGAGGAAATACCGCCGCCGACGTTCTCATCTCCATCCTCAAGGAAAAACGGCAGGCCAACGACACCCAGCCGGTCTACTGGGCCCATATTTCGGAAAAGTTCGACGTAAACAAGGAGACGGCCCAGCGCCTGGGGGAAGAGATCCTGTTGGGGGGGAACATCCGTCTCCTCCCCGGCGCTACACCCCGCATCGGCGAAGTGGACGAATCGGGGGTGGACCGGCTCATCATCCGGATCAACGAGTACAAACAGACCGACGGCATCGAGATTTACAACTCCATGAACTTCCCCATGAAGAATGTCATCGCCTGCATCGGCTCCCAGGGACCGCTCCCGATCTTCGATAAGGTGGGGATACAGACCATCACCTGCGCCGAAGGGGTCTGCTCCATCGCCAAGGAAGGGGACCGGCTCATTCTCCTCACCGCCGATTTCGAGTCCACCCGTCGTGGAGTCTACGTCATCGGCGGCGCCATCTCTCCCTCCTATATGCGGATAAGCGGCGGTTCCATATCCGAAGAGAAGCACCCCAATCTCATCTACACCGCCATCAACGACGCCCACCATGCGGTGGAAGCCATCGTGAAAAAATTGGGGAAATGAAACCGTTAGCCGTTAGCCGTTATCCGTTAGCCGTTAGCCGTTGACCGATATCCGTTGTCCGGTCAACGGTCAACGGTGAACGGTCAACGGTCAACGGCCTTATTCCTCCAGCTCCGCCTTCAACCCCTCCAGTACGGCTTTCACCTCGGCCACCATCTCCGTGGCCTGGGGTGACGTTTCTTTTTTAAGATACTGCCGAAACCAACTCGCCGCATCCTTGACCCGTTCCTGGTCAAGACAGATGTTGCCAAGAGTCAGATAGGAGAGAGTGAAGGTAGGGTCCAATCGTACCGCCTCCCGGCACTCCACCTCCGCCTCGTCAAACTCCTCCAGGTCGTAATGAAGGTCCCCCAGATTGAAGTGCGCCGCAGCATCCTCCGGATCCAACTCGATGACCTTCCGATAAGCGGCAATGGCCTTGTCCCGGTCCCCCAGACCATACCAGACGTCACCCAGGGAGTTGTGGGCAAAGGCGCTGTCCGGGTCGATCTCCAGTGCCGCGTTGAAGGCCTGGATAGCGTCATCGGTACGCTCCAGAGCGTTATACACGAGACCGATGTTGACCTGGGCATCGGCATCCTGGGGGAACAACTCCGTAACCCGATGATAGCTCTCCAGGGCTTCCTTGTGTCGTCCGCTCTCGAAATGGAGATCCCCCAGAGAGGTCCACGCCTCGGCGTCTTCCGGACTCAGCTTCAGCCCCGTCTGAATGACCCCCACGGCCTCTTCCCGCAACTGAAGCTCCGCCAATGCCTCCCCCAGATAGAAGTACCCTTCGGCATTCCCCGGTTCCTTCACCGTACACTCCCGAAACAGTTTCACCGCGGCAGGGTACTCTCCCCCTTCCAGCAGGGCGATCCCGCGCGCCAACAATTCATTGTTCTCCTCAGCCATGGTGCACCTCCTTTGTCGTGGTGGACACTATAGCAGAACGACCGTGAAAGGTGAACCCTTTCCCCCTTCACGGCCTCTAACGAAAAGCTTTCTTTTTCCGGACCATTATCATATACTCCGCGGAATAACCATATGGGGAAGGATGCCGTGAGCGAAGAGAGTCTGGAAAAACTGGGGCTTCGAACCCTGGAAGATATCAATACCATCATCCTCCACTCCCACGACCTGCTGGAGACGCTGGATAATATCGTTACCCTGGTGGCGAAACGGATGGGAACCGACGTCTGCTCTATCTACCTCCTGGAAGATGATGGGGTGACGCTGACGCTCCGGGCGACCCGCGGCCTCTCTCGCAGTGCCGTGGGGAAGATCACCATGAAGAGCTCCGAGGGGCTCAGCGGCCTGGTGGTGGAACAACGCGGCGTGGTGGTCACCGAAGACGCCCCTTCCCATCCCCGCTACAAGTATTTCAAGGAGTCCCGGGAAGAACGATTCCACTCCTTCCTGGGACTCCCCCTCATGCAGCGCAAGACCCCCATCGGGGTCATCGTCATTCAAACCCGGGAGGCACGGACCTTCCGACAGGCCGAGGTCAGCACCCTCACCACCATCGCCTACCAGATCAGCAGCATCATCATCAACGCCAAGCTCCTGGACTCCATCCGGGAGAAAGAGGAACAGCGGGCCTTCTTCGAGCAGGAACTGGAACGGGTACGAAACGGCGCTCCGGCGGTCGGGCGGAGCCGGAAAAATTCAAAAGGGAAAAAGGAGACGTTGACGCTCCACGGCTCTCCGGTTTCCCAAGGTTTCTCCCAGGGAAAGATCTCCATCATCGCCCGCCGTAACCGCCAGCAGAGCATCACCTTCGAGGAGATCAGGTCGGTCCCCGAGGAGATGAAGCTGCTGCACATCGCCCTGGAAAAAGCCAAGATTGAAACGCTCTACATGGAAAAGCGGATCTCCCAGACCCTCTCCGAAGACGACGCAGCCATCTTTCATGCCCACCTCATGATGCTGGAAGACCGA
>CAIUUR010000465.1 GCA_903902345.1 uncultured Geobacteraceae bacterium
AGTTGAGAAAGGAAATAATGAAGAGATCATTTGCTATCGGTGACATTCATGGCTGTGTCTGTACGTTTCGCCATCTCATCTACTGCGTCCTCAAGGTGAGACGGGGCGACACCGTCTACCTCCTGGGAGACTACATCGATCGTGGACCCGACAGCAAGGGGGTCATCGACGAGATTATCGCGCTGCAGTCTGCCGGGCATGATATAAAGCCGATCCTGGGCAACCATGAAGATCTCCTGCTGAAGGCGGTGGATTCGGTGGGAGATGACAGTTACGGCGCCTGGATGCTGAACGGCGGCAAGGCTACTCTCAGGAGTTATGGCGTTTCCCTCCCGGAAGATATTCCGGCGGCGCACCTGGAATTTTTGAGGAATTTGCCCCCTTGTCGGATGACCCGCCGGCATATCATGGTCCATGCCGGACTGGATTTCCGTCAGGATAATCCCCTGACGGAGACGAGTCGGGAGTTCATGCTGTGGGAACGACGCTCCATGTTTGACTCGGATAAATTGGCCGGGAGAAAGCTGGTGACGGGGCACACGATCATGGATCTGGACTCCATCAGAGGGAGCCTGAAGAGCGATCATATCCGGCTGGATAACGGCTGTTTTTACGGCAGGAATCACCCGGACAAGGGAAACCTCGTCGCCCTGGAGTTGAACAGCGGAGAACTCATTGTCCAACAGTATAAGGGGTGATCCCATGGCCACCGTGGCCGGACAACACCGTAAGTGCTGCGTTGGATCAAAATTGCCGAAGGAGGATGAAGCATGTTGTGGATGCCGGGACGATCGCACGAAGGTGAACTTCCCCCACTGACTTTCGATGACCATGAGCGCAGTGAGAGAATCCGCAGGGACATTCATCGTCTCGCCGGGGAGATCGGCGAACGAAACACAGAAAAACCTGCAGAGTTATTGGCGGCTGCCGACTTCATTGACGACCGGTTTTCAACCCTGGGCTACGAGGTTCACCGGGAGGAGTTTGTCGCGGGGGGGATGACGGTGGCCAACATCGTTGCGGAGATGAAGGGACGAAAACGCCCCCGGGAGATCGTCGTTATCGGCGCCCATTACGACTCGCCACCGGGATCTCCCGGGGCCAATGATAACGCCTCCGGCATTGCGGGTCTGCTGGAAACGGCGCGTCAGTACCATCTTTGCCAGCCGGAGCGCACCGTCCGTTGCGTCGCCTTCGTCAATGAAGAGCCACCCTATTTTAAGACCGAATCCATGGGGAGCCTGGTGCACGCACGGGGATGCCGCCGGCGGCGGGAGAAGGTTGTCGCCATGCTCTGTCTGGAGTGTCTCGGCTGCTACCATGACCATCCGGGGAGTCAGAGCTATCCGCCGCCGCTGGAGCGCTACTATCCGGATACGGCCGATTTCATCGCTTTTTGCAGCAATTTCCGCTCATATCCGCTGCTGAGAAAGGTCGTCAGGGCGTTCAGGTCGACGACGAAATTTCCGTCCCAGGGGCTCGTTGCCCCGGAGCGGATGACCGGCATCAGCTGGTCGGACCACTGGTCGTTCTGGCAGGAACGGTATCCGGCGATCATGATCACGGATACGGCATTTCTCCGGAACCGGCACTATCATCTGGCGTCGGATCTGCCGGGTACGATTGATTACGGGCGAATGGCGCGGGTGGTGGGGGGGATAGGGCGGATAGTTCAACGGTTGGCGAGATGAGGCCGGGTCAAGGCGTGTCTGCTTTATTCCAGCTCCAGCAGCGACACGATGCCGAAGCCGACCAGGTTCAGGAGGCGGGGGGTGGGGGGTGGAGGAGATGCCGCCGTCGAAGGCGAATTCGGACAAAAGGCGCAGGCCGAAGCCGTGGATGGTGGAGATGTAGGCCTGATCCAGCAGTAGGGGTCTTGCCCGAGCCGGCGCCGGCGGGGACGATGGTGAGGGGTGGGAGCGGCTTCACTTTTGTAAACCTTTACTTTTATAACATGTATGGTATATTGAAGCCATGGTTTATCACCTTTCATATTACAACGAAACTGTAGAAGCTGAGCTTGATTCTTGGCCTGTTGGCTTGCGTGCTCGATTTCGAGCATTGTCAGTGCGCATGGAAGAGTATGGTCCAAACTTGGGATGCCTCATACACGCGCACTTGGCAGTGGCCTTTTTGCAATTCGCGCCAAGGCAGAAGCAGGAATCGGGAGAGTATTTTTCTGCACTATGGTCGGTAGAAAGATTATAATTCTTCACAGTTTTATAAAAAAGACGGATAAAACACCAAAACGGGAACTTGATATAGCGCTGTCTCGACAGAAGGAGGTAATTAGTAATGAGCTATAAACCAGTTTCGTACCACCCCAAAAACAAATTGGAAAAAGAGCTGCAAGACCCCAATTTTAAGAAGGCATGGGAAGCTTTGGATGATGAATTTGCCGCTCTGGATGCCCTGCTTTCGGCACGTCGACAGGCAGGGATGACCCAGGAGCAAGTAGCGGCCAAAATGGGAGTTTCACAGCCCTCATTAGCGAGGGTAGAAGCGGCTCTTGGTTCTCACCGTCACTCTCCGTCTCTTGATATGCTCCGCAAGTACGCTGCAGCTGTCAACTGCAAACTGGAGATTCGGCTGGTCCCACAGCATTCGTGATTGTGGTCTGTCTTAACGCATCAAGCCGTCTGCAACGTAAGTACCTCCACGGCTCTCTACTACCCCTCGGCCACCATCCGGTCAACTGGGAGCATTTCCGCAAGGAGGGTCTCAGGTGCGATATCTTGTTCGTTCGGCCACGTTACGGCACCAAACAGGATTCCAACACGATTGAAGTAGTATATGTCTTTCAGTTCGCGAAAAACGTCTCGATCAAGATATGGTTTGAGATCAAATATACCTTTGCTGCCATTTTCAACTTAAACGTAGATACGATAGTCGGACATTGGTTTAACAGTTTTTACGTCCCAGTACATAGCAACCTCCTATGCATTTCCCAACGATACTCCGTCCAGATATAGCGTGTCTGCACTAAGATCTATCTCGTTTATCCACTCTACATAGTAGCCCCGGTTACATATTGATTTGAACGTTCCTAGATTGCGCAAGGGTTCGAACGCCTCGCAGTCAAGTAATGGCTTTACATCAAATCGGCGTTTGACGCCGTCATCAAAAGCAACATCAATAGTCCAGTCATCATTAGCGCTAACGGTATTGATATTTCTCATCATTCTAGACCTTTTATTTTGAAAACTGTTGCGCCTTCGATGGCAAGTTGCCAGTCGGCAAGCAAGTCATCGCGGTGAATTTCAATCCAAGCTTCAACGAGTTTTCGCTTGGTATTCGGCAATGAACCGTTTAGGATATTTCCGTCCGGAATAGAGAAGATAGCAACTTCGCCTTGATATTCAGCATGGATATGGGGGAGGCTATGTTGCTTATTGTCACGGTAAAACATTCTGACGATGATACCGAAGAACATTGAGATAGTCGGCATGTAAAACCTCCTTCATACCGTGTATGTAGATGTTTACTGTGAATTCTACCGGATGATGGAAGTTTGTCAATTGGCTGGTAAGTAAGTCAACGATCCCACCCACCTTCATTGGGAAAAACCGGTTCTGTCCCGGTTTTTCCTGTAATGCCGTTGACCGTTCTCCGTTCTCGGGAAAACCGGGACAGAACCGATTATTTCCAAGGGAAAACCGGGACAGGGAAAACCGGGACAGAACCGATTATTTCCAAGGGA
>CAIUUR010000466.1 GCA_903902345.1 uncultured Geobacteraceae bacterium
GTCCCACCAGCGCCAGCTTCCGGGAAACGATCCGCCGGATCTCCTCTTCCGGGCAGATCCGCTTGTCCCGGAGCCAGAGTCCCACGTTCTCCCCCACGGTGAGGGAATTGAACAGGGCCGACGACTGGAAGACCATGCTGCAACGAAACCAGTTCGCCTCCACCTCCTTCCCGTCAGGGGAGAAGAGGGGGCGGTCGTCGATGTAGATCTGTCCGCTATCGGGCGCATCCAGCCTAACGATAAGCTTCAGGAGCACACTCTTGCCGGTTCCCGAGGGGCCGATGATGGAAAAGGTCTCCCCGGCGCGGATCTCCAGATTGAGATCCTTCAGGACGTGATTGGCCCCGAACCGCTTGTTCAGCGACTCCACCCTGATGCCGACGCCGCGGGTTTCCGTAAGATCGACGGGAGCCGCCCCCCTGTCGGGAGCGTTACTCCCCTTGGGGAAGAATCGAAACGACATTCATCCTCCTCGGCGCCGTCACTTCTTTTTCCTCATGTCGCTGGCAGCGACACAACCAAAGACCACGACCATGATGAAGAATGCAAAAATCCAGTCGGCGGGTGAAAATCCGAACATGAGGTCACCTACTCCCACTACCCCTAGAGGTACTCTTTGAGACCGCGTCGTTCCAGCTCCCCTACGATTCCCTTGACCTCTTGTGCCCGGTCACGGTGACAGACCAGCAGGGCGTCGGGAGTCTCCACGACGATGAGATCCTTCACCCCCAGGAATGCCACCAGCTTGCCACCGCCATAGGCGAGGCACCCCCGGGCATCGGTCATCACCTCCCCGGCGGCATTGATGACAATGTTCCCGTTGTCGTCTCCCTCCAGCACCTCGGGGAGAGCGCTCCAGCTCCCCACATCGCTCCAGCCGAAGGACGCCGGGATCATGGTCACCCGGTCCGACTTCTCCATGACCCCCACGTCGATGGATTCCCCCTTCACGCCGGCATAGAACGCCTCCAGCTCCTCCGGCTCCATCCGCCCCTCCCGGAGCGGAATGGAGGTCAGCGCGGCGTGAAGATCGGGAAGATGTCGCCCCAATTCCTCCAGAATGACATCGGCCCGCCAGAGAAACATCCCGCTGTTCCAGTAGAAATTCCCGGCGGCGACGAATTCCTCCGCCCGCTTCAAATCGGGCTTTTCCACAAACCGAGACACCGGAAAAGGGCCCGCGCCGGAACTGGCGGCGGCAACCTGGATATAGCCATACCCCGTCTCGGGGCGGGTGGGGATGAGTCCCAGGGTCACCAGCTTCCCCTCCCCTGCAGCTATGGCGCCACGCCGCAGCACGGCACAAAACTCCTCCCCGTCAGGGATCACATGATCCGCCGGAAGCACCGCCATGACTGTTTCCGGAGCTACGGCAAGGAAAGCCGCCAGCCCCACCGCCGGGGCGGTGTTG
Organism: uncultured Geobacteraceae bacterium; assembly: GCA_903902345.1. Lineage (GTDB taxonomy): Bacteria > Desulfobacterota > Desulfuromonadia > Geobacterales > CAIOGM01 > CAIOGM01. The sequence goes on from CAIUUR010000466.1 coordinate 1,412, forward strand.
CGCCCCACCGGTTCGGCGATGACCTCAATGGGGACAGTGGTGATATACGCCAGCTGTTCCGCACTTTCCTGAGCCTGGAGCCGGTTGGTGATGACCAGTATCCGCTCCGGCGCCAGCGGCAACACGCGCTCCACGGTCCGCTGGAGCATGGACTTCCCCCCCAACACCGACATGAGCTGTTTCGGATGACGAAGCCGGGAAAGGGGCCAGAACCGGGTGCCGGAACCGCCGGCGAGAATGACGATGATCATGAATGACTCCAATCTCCCTCAAAGGAGGTGCAACGCTCGACCTTAACCTTAACCTTAACCTGCCTCACCTACGCGTACTTGATCAATTCCACCATCTCCCGCACCGCCCGCTCCAAACCCACCAGGAGAGCCCGGGATATGATGGAGTGGCCGATATTGAACTCCTCGATACCGCCGATGGCCGCCACCTTCTTGATGTTGGTGTAGGTCAGGCCGTGACCGGCATTGACCCCCATCCCCAGCTTCTTCGCCAGCCTTACGGCATTCTCGATCTTTAAGAGCTCCTGCTCCTGCTCCTGCCACCGCCGTGCCTCGGCAAAGGAACCGGTGTGGATCTCGATGCAGTCGGCGTCAGCCTTGTTGGCGGCCTTGATCTGATCGGGGTCCGGGTCCACGAAGAGGCTGACGATGATCCCGCCATCCTGGAGACGATCCACCGCCTCGGTCACCATCTCCAGATTGAACCGGACATCCAGACCCCCTTCCGTGGTCAGCTCCTGACGTTTCTCCGGAACCAGGGTGCACATCTCCGGCCTGACCTCCAGGGCGATCCTGACCATCTCGTCGGTGGCGGCCATCTCCAGGTTAAGCTTCGTCGTCACCGTCTGGCGGAGGATGCGCAGATCCCTGTCCTGGATGTGACGCCGATCCTCTCGAAGATGAATGGTGATACCGTCGGCCCCACCCAACTCCGCCAGTACCGCCGCCGCCACGGGATCGGGTTCCGCTCCCCCCCGGGCCTGTCGGACGGTGGCCACATGATCAATGTTGACCCCCAAATTAGCCATCAGTGCCCCCTCTCGCCCAGATGCCGGTCTACCAGGTCGATGATCTCCCGCGCCCAGGTGGTGATTTCCTGGGTATCTCTCCCTTCGATCATCACTCGCAGGAGCGCTTCGGTTCCGGAGTAGCGGATGAGAATCCGCCCCTCATCCCCCAGAAGGCTCTCCACCTCCTGAACCCGTTGCCTGATCTCCGGGATGGTCATGATATCCCTCCGATCGGAAACACGCACATTGAGGAGGACCTGGGGGAGCGCCACCATGCAGCGGGCCAGTTCGGAAAGAGGCTTGCCACTGCGACGCATGACCGCCAGGAGTTGCAGGGCCGAGAGGGTCCCGTCCCCCGTAGTGTTGTGATCCAGGAAGATCATATGCCCCGACTGCTCTCCGCCAAGGTTGTAACCTCCCCGCCGCATCTCCTCCACCACATAGCGGTCACCCACCGCAGTCTTGACCACCGAACCGCCGGCGTTCCGGATGGCAATATCCAGTCCCATGTTGCTCATGACCGTCGTCACCAGGGTATTCTTGTTCAGCTGGTTGTTCTTGAGCATATCCAGGGCACAGATGGCCATGATTTGATCGCCATCCACCTCCTTGCCGAACTCGTCACAGACGATGACCCGGTCGGCGTCGCCGTCCAGGGCGATGCCGATATCGGCCCGGAGTTCCCGGACCTTCTCCCGGACGACCTGGGGATAAAGAGAGCCGCAACCGGCGTTGATGTTGGTGCCGTCCGGGTCGACCCCCACGGCAATGACCTCCGCTCCCAGTTCCCGCAGTACTGCCGGGGCCACCTTGTAGGCGGCGCCGTTGGCGCAGTCCACCACGATCCGGAGGCCGGTGAGATCGAACTCCTTGGGAAACGTGCTCTTGAGAAAGACGATATACCGCCCCTTGGCGTCGTCGATACGGGCCGCCCGCCCCACCTCGGTGGCTATGGGGCGGAGGGAATCGATCCGTCCCGATTCGATGAGCTCCTCGATGCGCATCTCCACGTCATCGGGGAGCTTAAAACCGTCATGAAAGAAGAATTTTATGCCGTTGTCCTGAAAAGCATTGTGCGAGGCGGAGATAACCACCCCGGCATCCGCCCGCATGGAGGCGGTAATATAGGCGATTCCCGGTGTGGGGAGTGGCCCCACCAGGAGGACATCGACCCCCATGGAGCAGATTCCGGCGGAGAGGGCGTTCTCGATCATGTAGCCGGAGAGACGGGTGTCCTTGCCGATGACGATCCGGTGGCGACGGGTGCTCCCCTTGAAGACATAGGCGGCGGCACGGCCGATCTGCATGGCCATCTCGGTTGTCATGGGATGCACATTGGCGACGCCCCGAACGCCGTCGGTTCCGAAAAGTTTTTTCATAAGGTACTCCTCCAGAGAATAAATAACCGTCTCATTCCCAACTGCATCAAGATGAGCTACAGGATGTCCGTGTAGATCAAGATCGTTACCTCTCTACTTTGACCTGGAGAGCCGGACCTCAATTCGGGCAGGGAAGATCCTGGTGGCCCTGAGCTCCTGGGATAACCCCATGAGCGGCTCAAGAGCGGGGAAAACCGTAACCCCTTCCCCGACTCCGGAAAGATCCAGATCAAGGAACATCTCCTTCGGCCTGAGTAACGCGACGGTCAACCGCGGCCCGGAAATAACGGCTTGCACGAAGGGGGGAGCTCCGCTGCAGGTCATCCCTCCGGCGTAGTGGAGACACCGCACCGGCACGGAAATCGTTCGCAGGACAGGCCGCTCCCAGGTGACAAAAAACCAGAACATCACGGCAAGTATCACCGAGAGAAGCATCACTCCCCAGGAGGTAACGTTACGCTCAGGCATATCCGTCACGCTCCGGGTATGGCCCCAGCAAGCGGACCAGAAACCTTCTAAGCTCCGCGAGATCGATATCAACCGTGATTTTCCCGCCGGTGACGATGGAAATGGAGCCGGTCTCCTCGGAGACGACCACCACTGCGGCATCCACCAACTCGGTAAGGCCAATGGCGGCCCGGTGCCGGGTCCCCAGAGTCTTGCTGACCTCGGGGTTTCTGGTCAGAGGGAGGAAACAGCCTGCCAGGACAAGTTTCCCCCTCTTGATGATGACAGCGCCGTCATGGATGGGAGAATAGGGGAGGAAGATTGAGGTCAACAGTTCGCTGGTGACCTTCGCGTCGATCTCGGTCCCCACCTCGATGAACGGTTCCAGCCCCATCTGTCGCTCCAGGACGATGAGTGAACCGATGTTACGCGCTGCCAGCGATGCAACTGCGGCGCTGACGGCATCCACCACCCCAACAACGTCACTGCTACGCTGAGGGGTCGAACTCAACACCCTCCCGTAGGTGATAATCGCCCGGCGGATATCGGTGTGAAAGATGACTACCGCGACGACGACGGCAGAACCGAGGAGCGAATTCAGAAGCCACTGGAGCGTCCAAAGACCGGATAAGCGGGAGATGACGGCAAGGAGGAGTACTGCGGTCAACGCCAGGAGGAGGCGCAACGCCAGGGCGCTTCTCAGGAAGGAGACTCCCCGGTGGATGAGCAGTGCGACCAGCGCGATGTCAAGCAAGTCGGTCCACCGGAAGGCATCCAAAATCACGCCAATCCCCCTGTACGTTCACCCTCCGGCACCGGAGGGACGGTCTCCCGCAGGTTAACCGGCGATCTCCCACGCCATATCCGCGACATCACGCATGACTGCGACATCATGAACACGAAGCAACCGGGCGCCGTTGGCTACAGCCAGGGCCACGGTGGCGGCAGACGTATGTAGTCGACTCTCCACTTTCCGTCCCGCCGCCATGGCGGTGAACTCCTTGCGGGATGTCCCCACCAGAAGTGGCCTCCCCAAGGTCAGCAGTTCCCCCAGAAAGCGGAGCAACAGGAGGTTTCCCTGACGATTCTTGCCGAAACCAATTCCCGGGTCCAGCACGATCTGCTCCGCGGCAATACCGGCGCAGGTAGCCACCTCCATGGAGTTGATCAGTGCGGTACGAACATCCACCATGAGATCACCGTAGGAGGTATCACGCTGCATGATCTCGGGCAGGCCGCGGGTATGCTGGATCACCAAGCCGGCCCGGGCCTGGGCCACGGTGGCGGCCATCCCCTCATCGAAGGTGAGACCGCTGATGTCATTAACGATCTCAACCCCCGCAGCCAGGGCATGGGCCGCAACGGCCGATTTAGTGGTATCCAGGGAGAGCGGGATCTGCAGAATGGAGATGAGCCGTTCAACCACCGGCATGACCCGACGGAGCTCCTCGTCCGCGGAAACGGGGAGTGAGCCGGGCCGGCTGCTCTCACCTCCTATATCAATGATATCAGCACCGGATTCGGCCATGGCTACGGCATGGTCAACGGCCCTCTGGGGATCATTCCAGAGGCCACCGTCGAAAAACGAGTCGGGGGTCACATTGAGGATACCCATGATCAGGGGCCTCCCCTGGAGATCAATAGTCCGTCGACTCGTCACCCAGAGATGCCGGGAGTCGGTCATGCCGCTGCGGCGGCTCCACCGTTGACTTGGGCGACAGCCCTGACACCGACAATGAGATCATCAACTTCGGCGCCGGTCATGGTCTCTTTCTCGATGAGCACCTCTGCCAGCTTGTGGAGGCTGTCGATGTTGTCGGTGAGGAGCTGGAAAGCCTGACGGTAGTTGTCTTCCACGATCTGCCGGATCTCGGAGTCGATCTCCACGGCGGTGGCCTCGCTGTAATTCTTGGCGGAGGCCATGTCCCGCCCCAGGAAGATCTGCTCGTCCTTCTTGCCGAAGCTCACCGGTCCCAGCTTGGGGCTCATCCCCCACTCGCAGACCATCTTGCGGGCCATCTCGGTGGCCCGTTCTATGTCGTTCCCCGCGCCGGTGGTCATGGTATGAAAGATCAGCTCCTCGGCGGCCCTTCCCCCCATGAGAACGGCAATTCGGTTCATGAGAGATTCCCGGGAGTAGCTATGTTTGTCCTCGATGGGAAGCTGCATGGTGACCCCCAAAGCCCTCCCCCGGGGAATGATGGATACCTTATGCACCGGATCGGTGCCGGGGATGAACTTGGCCACGAGAGTATGCCCTGCCTCGTGGTATGCGGTGTTATTCTTCTCCTCCTCGGAGATCACCATGCTCCGGCGCTCCACCCCCATGAGGACCTTGTCCTTGGCGTTGTCGATATCCACCATGTCGATGACACTCTTGTCATTACGGGCAGCCAGGAGCGCCGCCTCATTTACCACGTTGGCCAGGTCGGCCCCGGAGAAACCGGGAGTCCCCCGGGCGATGACCTCCAGATCCACGTCCGCGGCCAACGGGGTCTTCTTGCTGTGAACCTTCAGTATCTCCGCCCGCCCCTTCACATCGGGCCGGGGAACCACCACCTGCCGGTCGAAACGGCCGGGGCGAAGGAGCGCCGGGTCGAGAACGTCGGGACGATTAGTGGCGGCGATGAGAATGACCCCTTCATTGGACTCGAAGCCGTCCATCTCCACCAGGAGCTGATTGAGGGTCTGTTCCCGTTCATCATGTCCCCCCCCCAGACCCGCACCACGGTGACGCCCCACCGCATCGATTTCGTCAATAAAGATGATACAGGGGGCGTTTTTCTTCCCTTGAACGAAAAGGTCACGCACCCGGCTGGCCCCCACCCCCACGAACATCTCCACAAAATCGGACCCGGAGATGGAAAAGAACGGCACACCGGCCTCTCCGGCGACGGCCCGTGCCAGGAGAGTCTTGCCGGTACCCGGAGGCCCCATGAGAAGCACTCCCTTGGGTATCCGCCCCCCCAGTTTTGTAAATTTTTTCGGTTCCTTGAGAAACTGGATGATCTCCTCAAGCTCTTCCTTGGCTTCTTCGATCCCGGCCACATCCTCGAAGGTAATCTTCCCCTGGGCCTCGGTGAGAAGCTTGGCGCGGCTCTTGCCGAAGGACATGGCCTTGCCGCCGCCGGCCTGCATCTGGCGCATGAAGAAGATCCAGACCCCCACCAGGAGAATCAACGGAAACCAGGAGATGAAGATGGAGAACCAGGAGACGCGCTCTTCTTCGGGGCGCGCAGAGATGGCAACCTTCCGTTCCTGAAGCTTCTGGACGATATTCGTGTCGGCCGGCTTGTAGCTTCTGAACTCCTTGCCGTCATTGTACTTGCCGATGATATCGTTCCCCTGAATGACCACCGAGGCGACCTTGCCCGCATCCACTGCGGTGATGAAATCGCTGTAGTTCACCTTGTCCTGGGTAGGCCGAGGTTTGTTAAAGAGGTTGAAGAGAAGGATCATCATCAGACTGATGACAAGCCAGAGCGCCAGGTTCTTGTAAAATTGATTCAAAATAAACCCCCGTAAAGGAAAGGCCCGGCCGCCAAAGCGGCCCGGGTCAGGGAACTTGAGTAAACCTTGTGATAATTACCATATGCATCATTGTTTGACAAGTAAATTGGCCGACTTCCGTCGAAGCTCGTGAAACCCGGCCCCTCATCCACCGTGGCTGGCTATCCGGAACTCGATTCCTCCTGGGTAAAGGCCGAACTCACCTCGCGAAGATGTCCCATGAGCTCTGCCCTGGTATAGCCGCTGCTTATGACCGCAATATCCACGGTTACCCCCTTGATCCTGGTTACCCGTATTTTGAGGTTGTCACCCCTCAGGCAGACCTCCAGAAGATTGTCCGGGGTACAGTTCAGGTCGTAACGATCGATCTTGCGGTCACTGAGGACCCATCGGTCACTCCGTTTGGTGAGGTAAAACTTCCTGTTCCAGGGATAATTCCTCCCCCAGAGAGAACGTCCCACCTGCCGTAACGACCGGATCACCATGGGGGAGAGGGATCGATACTGTTTTACATACTTCTTGGCCGAGTCATCCAGGAATAACATCTGCAGGAAACCGAGAAGCCGGCGAAAGCCCTGGAAAAGGCCCAACGCAAACAGTACGACAGCGAGTAACGTCCCGAGAAATTGGGTGGCCTTACCGTGACTCAGGGAAGCCCCGTCCTCTCCCCTTTTGGAAACGACACTTTTTTGTTCCGCACCTTTCTGATATTCCAGGGGATGACGTTCGAAATAGCCGCTGGCCGCAATACTGAGTGCTTTTTTCTGCAACTTGGCGGAGCGCATGACATCCGCGGCGAAATAATCCATACGAAGAGCGTTGGTCTGACTCAGGAGCTGATAGGCATCATTGAGGATAGAGGTTTCCATGGAATCGGCGGTTATCCGTTTATACCCCGGAATGGAGAGAATGTTCTCCGCATCAAACCTCACGGCGGGGAGCACCACATTTGTGAACCTGGAGCGGGAAGGAGTGCTCCCGTCAATAACGGCAGTCACCGAATTTACTCCGAAGGATATGATAATCTGGCTCTGCGGCAGAAGATAGGTCGCCGAAACCTCCCCCTGCTCGGTGATAGCCTCCACATTCATGGTGTTATTGAACGATGCCGTAAAATTCTTCTGAAAGAGCACACTCCCTTTGTTACCGTCATAGGTTGAACCAGGGTAGCTCTCGTTCAGTTTCATGAGCAAATACGCCTGCTGCTTCGAAGGGTTACCCGGAGCGCCGGCCTTTGCCTCGGCATTGATCTTCTGGAGGAACTCGACGATCTCATGCCCCTTCTTCACCCGCTGCCGGAACGCCTGAACCGTCAGCTGAAATCCGTCGGTGGATCCGTCGGAAGGACCCGAATCGGACTTCACTGACGACGTTTGAGCTGGAGATGAATTCAGCAGAAGAGGCGCCCCAAAGGCCAGGGAAGCTGTCGCCAGCAGCATGACAATGGAGAGTCGACTTGATGTAATGATCACACGTACTTGTTTCCGGGAAAATCGTCGTACAACGGATTTATGCAGCAGTGATGGCACGGCTCTCCCCTTTTCGGATTATTTTGGGTATAGTAGCATGAAACAGACGTAAACGTCGCCACTCTTTCACCGGATGGTTTCGGCAGTTCACTCCCAACGACAAAAAGGTAGTAATTCATGGGCATATCCCGATACCCGTCCACCGTCACCATGCCGGAAGCAAAACAACCATACCCCTCCATCCTGGAGTTCCTCTGCATCAGGTTTCCTTCACTACCGCGGGAGGTCTGGAAGCTACGGCTTGCCCAAGGGAAGCTCCTTGACGCCAGTGGCAACCCCCTTGGTCCCGACGACGGATACGCCCCGGGGAGACAGGTTCGCTATTTTCGGGAGGTTTCGGACGAACCGAAGATCCCCTTGACCGATGCCATCCTGTTCCAGGATGACGAGCTCCTGGTAGCCTGCAAGCCCCCCTTCCTCCCCGTCACCCCCGGAGGGAGGTACGTCAACGAATGCCTGCTGAATCGACTCCGCTTGAGAAGCGGTAACGACGATCTGGTTCCACTCCATCGGATTGATCGGGAGACGGCAGGGATCGTCCTCTTCTCCGCCAACAGGGGTAACCGGGACCGGTACGCCGATCTCTTCCGGAAAGGCGCCGTGGAAAAGAGCTACCTGGCTCTCTCACGCTCCGTCCCCCCTCCGGGGAAAACCCGGTGGGAGGTAGCGGACAGGATTGTGAAGGGAGACCCCTGGTTCAGGATGAAAACCACACCCGGAACGGTCAACGCCCGTTCCACCATCACGCTCATGGAGGTACGGGAGAAGATGGCCCGCTTTCAGCTCCAGCCACAGACCGGCAAGACGCATCAATTGCGGCTTCACATGAGCGAGTTGGGGTTCGGGATAGCCAACGACAGGCTCTACCCCGTGCTGCAACCGGAGTCCCCCGATGATTTCCGTCATCCACTGCAGCTTCTGGCCAAGAGCATCCGCTTCCAGGACCCCATCACCGGCGCTCACCGGGAGTTTGTCTCACCCAGGGAACTCACCTGGGAAGCGACTGTTCTCAGAACTCCGCATGCCGGGGGGTACGGGGAAACGGAATGACATCCCGGATATTTTCCATCCCGGTGAGGTACATGATCAATCGCTCGAAGCCGAGACCGAACCCCGCATGGGGGCAGGAGCCCCACCGGCGTGAGTCCAGGTACCACCAGAGTCCTTCCGGGGGAATTCCCATCTCGACCATCCGACACTGCAGGAGATCTGAACGTTCCTCCCGCTGACTCCCACCGATGATCTCACCTACCTTGGGAACCAGAAGATCCATGGCCGCCACGGTGCGGCCATCATCGTTGCCCCGCATATAGAAGGCCTTGATCTCCCGGGGGTAATTGACCACAAAGAGCGGGCCGTCAGCCACCTGTTCCGTAAGGTAACGTTCATGCTCGGTCTGGAGATCCACCCCCCACTTCACCGGATACACGAAGGGGACTTTAGCCCTCTGCAGCTGCACGATGGCGTCACCGTACTCCATGATCTGAAACTTCGTCCCGGCGACCTTCCCTATCCGCTCCATGAGTCCGCGGTCCAGATGGGCAGTAAAGAACTCCATATCCTCCGCGCACTCCTCCAGAACCCGACGACAGAGATAACGGAAGAACTCCTCGGCCAGGGCCGCATCGGCGGCCAGATCGGCGAAGGCCATTTCCGGCTCGATCATCCAGAACTCGGCGGCGTGACGGGGGGTATTGGAGTTTTCAGCCCGAAAAGTTGGGCCGAAGGTATAGATGTCGCCGAAGGCCAGGGCAAAGAGCTCCCCTTCCAGCTGTCCGCTCACCGTGAGTCCGGTGGCGCGACCGAAAAAATCCGCTGAGTAATCCACGCCACCCGGAGCACGTGACAGAGCAGCCGGATCCAGGGTGGTGACGCGGAACAGTTCGCCTGCCCCCTCGCAGTCATTGCCGGTGATAATGGGAGTGTGGACACAGAGGAAGCCCCGCTCCCCGAAAAACTGGTGGATCGCCTGAGAAAGGAACGAACGAAGCCGAAAGAGCGCCCCAAACGTGTTGGTACGCGGCCGCAGGTGAGCGATACTCCGGAGGTATTCGAAACTGTGTCGCTTCTTCTGGAGAGGGTAATCCGGGGTGGCGTCCTGGTAGACCGTCACGGTGGCGGCGACCAGCTCAAACCGCTGACCGACTGCCGGGGACTCCACCAGCTTCCCTGCCACGGAGAGGGAACTTCCCGTCCCCAGGCGGGCCACCGCCTCAAAATTATGTAACTCCGGCCCCACCACAATCTGGATGCCGCCCAGGCAGGAGCCATCGTTGAGGGCGATAAAGGTTACCCCCTTGCCCGAGCGCACCGATCGGGCCCATCCGGCAACCGTAACATCGCTCCCCACACTCCCCTGCTCCAGAACCCGCCTGATCCGCATCCGTCCCGTCATTCGTCACCCCCTCTTTCAGCTGCCGGATTCTTCATGCCACATTTATCTCCACAGTGCAAAGAAATTCCCGGCCATGATTACCTCGACCTCAACCTTTTTATCACCGCGCCGATAAGAGTAGTAAGCAGTAAACAACAGGGAAAGGAGGTTCAGAAGAAGAGGAGCAGCACAACCATCGACGGGAACTGATTCCCATCGGGCAACGGCACGGAGGCCAGAGCCATGAACACTATTTATGAAGCACCCAAAAGGGGGTTTTCTGAACTGCTGGCTTCGATGCCGCTGATGGCTCAGGTCAGGAACAGCCGGAAAACCGAAGAACCCGCAAAACTGGCGCCGGCAACCGGAAACCAGGGAACGGAACTGCTGAAACGGCAGTTGACCGCCAACGAAAATTTCTGGAACATGGTCGTGGCGGAGAGTGTCAGGAGTAACGGGACAGGAAGTTCACAGCCGGAGGCCGTAGCATCCGCCTCGGCCAAATCGGCAGACGCCGCCATGAGGCTGAGACTGTTCAGCACCTACGGAACGGCAGCCACCGAAGCAATTGCGGGTCGGAGAGTCGCCACCGGAGTGAACCCCACAGGACGCGTAATGTCCCGAAGCACGGAGTCACCGGTTAAAACGCCCGAACTATCTCTGGCTGCGTAAGTCGAAGCGTGAAGAGTTTCAGGCACCGCCGCCGCTCTTGGTAACGATGGTAACGCCTATGCAGATCAGGACGATACCACCCCACCGGAGCGGCGACACGGTTTCGCCCAGGAAATACTGGGAAAGAAAGGCCACCAGCACGTAATTGAGGGCCTGCATGGGGAGTGCTACGGAGAGATCTTCCCAGGAAAGAACCGCCAACCAGAGAAAAAAGAAGCCGGCCAGCATCCCCGTGCCGAAGATAAGTTTGGGAGAGGTCAGCGCCTGACCGGCCACGGTGAGAATCCCCCGGAGGTTCATGGTGGAGAGATCCCCCATCTCCTTCATCCCCTTGGCCAGCAAAATATCCCCCACCGTCCCCGCCGCCACGGCCATAACCATAAAGACAACCGTTTTCATCATACCGTTTTTTCCTCTCCCCGGTAGTTTACCAATCTGATTCCCTTCTCCCTCACCTTCCGGACCACCGCGGGACTGACCAGCGCCGCTAACTCCTCTTCATGGCGATAATCGGGCATCCGCTTGGTGATCTCGGGACAGGGGAGGCAGCCAGGATGAAAATAGAGTTCCGTCCTCCCCGGCAACTGCTCATCCAGGAGCGGAAGAAGGTACTCCTCCGTCATCCTTCCCGAATTAAGCAACCCCTTCACCCCGTCGGTGAAGCCTATCCCCCGGCGGAGCAGTTGAGGGAGGCTCCAGGCCGACAGCCGATGAAAGATAAGGGCGTCCGCCCGCTTTCCCAGGGTCCGTTGGCGGTCGGCCAGGAGAAGCGGTGTCAACTTCTCCCGGGTGAGGCGGAAGGTGGTGATACCGTACCGTGGAGCCAACTCCATGAGAATACCGAAGACAGTGGGCTGCATCTGGATGTTCAGGTGACCGTCTACGTGGGAGAGGGAAATCCCGGCGTCACGAACCTTCCGGAGCTGAGCCTCAATCTCCCGATACAGCTGATGGCGGAGCCCCTTCAGGAAGAAGTAGCGGATACCGGCCAGCACCGGGTTATCGGTGAAGTTTCCGGAGTCGTCCACCAGACCCGGGATCTCCGCCGGCGGCAGAACCGATCTTCCGTGAACCAGGGTGAGGTGAAGTCCTACCTGGAGAGCCGGATTCCCACGGGCCAGCTCTGCCGCCTCATCAAAGGCAGCCCCTCCGGCCATGAGAGAGGCCGAGGTGAGTATCCCCTCCCGCCACCCCTTGATGACGGCCCGGTTGACCCCGGGAGAAAGGCCGAAGTCATCGGCGTTGACAATCAGTAACGGCATGCGCAGTTCAAGGTTCAAGGTTCAAGGTTCAAGGATACCCACGATTCTGTTCGTGTGTTCCTTTCCCTTACGCCTTTCACCTTTTTCCTTTTACCTACATTTTTATGAGCTTGCGCTTTTTCATGTATTCCAGATACTGCCGCCCCTCCCGGAGGAGTTTCTTCCGCTCTCCGCCGTCGACGATCATCCTCATGACGCTCCGGACGATGTATTTCGGGCGGAAGTAGAACTTGTTGTAGAACAGCTCCACTGCGTCGAAGATCTCCCTGTTGGTGAGATTGGGGTAGTTGATGACACAGGTCTGATGGCCGGTCTCGTCCAGGAACGAATCCGAGGTGATCCACCCTTCCCTCTTGCTCTGCTCGTAAAACTCGGTCCCCGGATAGGGAGAGGCCAGTGACGCCTGGATGGAGTTGAGATCCAGCTTCTTGGCAAACTCGATGGTCTCCAGGATGGTCTCACGACTCTCGCCGGGAAGCCCCATGATGAAGGCGCCATGGATGGAGAGGCCGAGTTTCTGGCAATCCTTGGTAAACTGGATGGCCTGCGCCTTGGTCACCCCTTTTTTGATGTTCTTCAGGATCTGTTCGTTACCGCTCTCGTACCCCACCACCACATGCCGCAACCCTGCTTCACGCATGATCTTCAGCGTCTCATAGTCGCAGTTGGCCCGGGCATTGATAGTCCAGGAGATCCCCAGCGGCTTGATCAGTTCGGCCACGGCCCGGGCGTGCTTCCGGTCGGCGGTGAAGGTGTCGTCGTCAAAGGAGATCTCCTTGACCCCCGGGATGTTCTCCGTAATCCACTTTACCTCTTCATACACATTCTGGGGAGAACGGCAGCGCATGGCCCTGCCGGAAAAGGTCTGGGGCCAGAGGCAGTAGGTACAGAGGGAAGGACACCCTCGACTGGAATAGATGGATACGTAGGGGTGAAGAAAATGGGGGATGATATACTCGTTCACCGGAAGATCCCGATGGTAAATCTGACTGGCAAAGGGGAGAACATCCAGATCCTGGATGGGGGGGCGATCCGGGGTATGAACCACCTTTCCCTCCTTCAGGAAACTGATCCCGTCAACCTTATCCCACTCCCCCCCCTCGCAGAGTTCCTTGGTGGAATAGTCGAACTCCCCCCGGCAGACGATGTCAATAGCGCCGTCGGCAAAACGGAGAGACTCCTCGGGAAGGATGGTGACATGGGGGCCGGCAAGAACCGTCACGGTGGACGGCTTCAACGCCTTGACCCGGCGGGCGGTCTCGCAATCGATGGCCAGGGTCGGGGTGGAGGTATACATGACCACCATGTCGAAGTCGGCCGCAATCTTGAGGCAATCTTCCAGGGTCAGTTTCTGGACCGGTGCGTCAACCACCCGGCTCCCCTCTATCATGCCGGCCGGGTAACAAAGCCAGGTGGGATACCAGAAGGAGGTCACTTCCCGTGA
>CAIUUR010000467.1 GCA_903902345.1 uncultured Geobacteraceae bacterium
CAAACAGCGCCGCCTCAATCTGGTGAGGGTTAAGATCAACCGAGGCGTCGAAAAGTGACATCGCGAGTTTGTTGATGTCGTCGGATGCAGACCGGCGTAGCAGCTCAGCTGCGAAGTATTTGGCGTGATAGGGAGTCGGCATGGTGTGGTATCAATGAGATGAAATCTTCCGCATTGATACCACAAGTTTACCGATGCAGCATACTAATAATATGCTAAATCGAAAATTAATAGTATGTTTTGCCTATGTCAGCCTCGGAGTATTCTCCTTCGCAAAACGAGGCGCATATGGCAAAGATCCTTACAAATTCTGAAATAGGTGCAAAACTGAAGAAATTGCGCGAACGGGCGGGTTTTAGTCAGGAGAAACTGGCTGAACTTATCGAAGTTTCCCGCTTTCAGATACAAAAATACGAGCGCGGTCAAGATGCGTTGAGTCCGGAAAAGCTCCAGCAACTGGCTGTGGAACTCACTGTGCCGGTTCAGGAATTTTTCCTTGCAGATGAGGATGCGCTGCCGTTAACCTTGGAGGAAAAACTACTTCTTGATGCCTACCGGGCAATCCCTGATCAAGAAATTCAGAGTAGTATCCTCAAGATCGCTAACATTGCGACCAAGAAGCCTATTGGGTAGGTTCTCATCGTCGCCGCTGAACCCACCACCTATCCCCCTCTGCATCTACCAGGCTCTGGTGGGTTTGTGCGGCAATGATAATAAAGACGGAAGGCTGCTACTACCTCACTACCTACAAGGTGTGCGTAACGATAAAGGCCGGTGGAATCTTCCCGTCGGCCTTTTTGCTTCGGTAATTTGTAGCGGTTCGTCTACTTTCGAAAGAAATCCGCCTTGGCGAAGGAGTATTCGAATTGCATGTGGTCGGTGTAGGCGCCATCCAGGATGGCGACTACGTCTTCAGGGAAGACGAGCTCTTCGTCGGTATACGTACAGAATAGTTACTGGGGTCGGATCACGTGGAATTCTAAACGCACCGCTTGGCCGAAACTACAACTTGTAATGGTAATATGACTATGGTAGTGTGGTCACAATATGCGGGCGGAGGTAACGATGTCACAAGCCGTATCTAAATCTCAATTCAAACCTCATTCACTGGAATATTTCCGTAAGATCGAACAGACGGGTGAGGAATTGGTGATAACCGACCATGGCCGTCCGGTCCTCAAGGTAATTCCCTATGTTGCGGATGCAGAGCACTGTTTCCGGGGACTCCGCAATACGGTGCTGAAATATGATGCGCCCTTTGATCCGGTAGGATTGGAAGAGTGGGAGTTACTGAAGTGATCGTGATCGATACTCACATCCTGATCTGGTGGGTCAATGATCCCGCTGCGCTGAGTGAGCAGTCACGAGCTGCGATAGAAGCCGCTGTGTCGTCGCGGACAGTACATGTCTCCTGCATCAGTTCCTGGGAGATCGCTCTTCTTGTGGAGCGGGGCCGTCTCCGGCTGGCACTGGATGTCCGCGATTGGCTTAGCCACTGCGAGGCTCTGCCGTTTCTGACCTTTGTTCCCGTAAGCAATGCGATTGCCGTTGAATCAGTCCGGTTGCCGGACTTTCCTCATGCCGATCCGGCTGACCGGATCATTGCCGCCACGGCACTTTCATTGGGTGCGTCCTTGGTGACGAAAGACGATAAACTCCGAAATTATCCACATTTGAAAACAGTCTGGTAAGAGACAACAGTACACCTCATTATTCGGGATGCTGTCCTGCATGGACGGGGGAGGGGGACAGAATTTCTCTCCGCTTTGGTGATCTCGGCATCTAAGAGGAAAATAAAAAGCCGGCGGGGAACTCCCTGCCGGCTTTCGTACGGTTATGAACTCTTCTGCTATTTTCGGACGAAATCCGGTCTGGCGAAGGTGTATTCGAACTGCATATGGTCGGTGTAGGTGCCGTCCAGGATGGCGACGACATCTTCCGTGAAGACGAGCTCTTCGTCGGTGGGGATGACGTAGACCTTGACGGGAGAGTCGTCGGTGGTGATGAGAGTCTCACGCTTACGAGTCATAGCCCCCTTGTTCCGCTCCTTATCCAGAACAATCCCCAACTGTTCCAGCCCTTCGATGGCCTTCTCCCGGATCGGCCATCCCATCTCGCCGACCCCGGCAGTGAAGACCACCGCATCCAGTCGGCCCACGGCGGCCATGTAGGAGCCGATGTATTTCTTCAGGCGGTATGCTTCGATATCCAGCGCCAGTTGACAGAGGCGATCCCCCTGCTCGGCATGCTCGATGACATCCCGCCGGTCGGTAAAACGCCCGGTGATCCCCAGGACGCCGCTCTTCTTGTTGAGAATACTGTCGATCTCCTTGGCGGAGAGGTTCTCCCTCTGCATCATGAACGCCGGAATGGCAGGATCGATATCACCGCACCGGGTTCCCATGACCGCCCCTTCCAGAGGGGTGAGTCCCATACTGGTATCCACAGAGATCCCGTTCTTGATGGCGGCATGGGAAACACCGTTGCCGATGTGCATGGTGACGATGTTACACTCCGCAGCCGGTTTTCCCAGAAGAACTGCCGCCCGTTTGGAAACATAGAGATGGGAGGTGCCGTGAAAGCCGTACCGCCGAACACCGAAATTTTCGTACCAGTCGTAGGGGAGGGGGTACAGAAAAGCATATTCCGGCATGGTCTGATGAAATGCCGTATCAAAAATCGCCACATGGGGGACCTGGGGAAGAAGTGCCTGGGCGGCTTCGATTCCGGCGATGTTGGGAGGATTATGCAGTGGAGCCAGGTGTTGGACCTCCTTCACCGCGTCCAGAACCTGTTCATCGATGAGCACGGAACAGGTGAACTTTTCTCCGCCATGGACAACCCTGTGTCCCACCGCGGATATGCTATTGATATCACTCAATACTCCATGGGCTTCACTGGTAAGGATCCTGATGATCAGGTGGATGGCAACCTGATGGTCCGGACACTCCGACTCTTCGCGGTACGTCTCCCGGCCGGGTACTTCGTGGATGATGAACGAGTCACCGATGATGACCCGTTCCACCATTCCCTTGGCGATGACTTCCTTCCGATCCCAGTCGAATAGTTGATACTTGACCGATGAACTGCCGCAGTTGAGAGCTAGGATATCCATGCAAATCCTCCCTGAGATTCAAGCTGGGTAAAGAATATTTTGTCTTAGTAAAAAGAGGGGGTTGGCTGATCTGGGAAAATAAAACTGTTTTTTACATATACAATAGAGTTGAACCGAATTCAACATTTTTATGGTGAACTTGTTCATGTTCCATCAAAAGCTTCTTCTGGACTTTTACCTGATTGTGTGCTAGCGTGTTTACGGCTTTATAGTGGTAAATCTGAAAAAGGGAGGTGAAAACTTTGGCTCACAAGATCTCTGACGAATGCATCAACTGCGGTGCGTGTGACGATTCCTGTCCGGTAAACGCAATCAGCGAAGCAGGTGACAAGCGCGCTATCGACGGCGACACCTGTATCGACTGCGGCGCCTGTGTGGATACCTGTCCGGTAAGCGCGATCAGCGCAGGTTAATCAACACACCCAATCGGTAAGATCAAAAAGGCGTTCCGGCCAATTACCGGCGCGCCTTTTTGTCGTAGCTCGCTCCGTTGCCAATCTCACCACATTTTTCTGGCACCTGTTCATAAGCTGTGTTAAGTACAATGAGCAGGACAAGAGTCATCGGCAACATAAAGGGTCACGATCCGGAGGTACTCCCGAGTATGATGATACACACATTGCACCCGCAGCCAACGCCGAAAGGACGACCTTGTGGTCGTGTCGTCATGTTTTCGCTTTGCGTCGCGGTGCTTCTGATGGCTACCAATCTCCCGGCAGCCCCACCTCCTCCTGCGGAATCAGCCCCCCCGGCTGCAGTCTCCCCGTCAGGTTCCGACGTTTCCTCCACCGGGTACACCCTCACGGTCAAATACTGGCTCACCTTGGAGCAGACCGCCCGTGATACGGAGAAGACGCTTCAGGATATTTACAGCCAGACGGCAGCCGCCATACCGGATGACCCGGCGCGATTGAGATCGTACTTTACTCAGAAAATGGCCGATAAATTTCCCGGTTCCACCTTCAACGGCGTGATGGGGACGCTGGTGTTACCGGACAAGATGAGGGCGCATTTTAATGACAAGTTCGTGGTTGACCGGATCGAAGAGGTCGGCAGGATCAATGTCAATTATTTCCTCAAGCAGGGACAGTTCGTCTGCAGTAACGGCACTAATTCCGTGGGTGGCATCATCAACAAGGCGAACCCGGGTCAGTCAGTGTTTACCAAGGTAGATATTGACGCCATGAAGAACGAGTCGGAGAAGATTCTCGGCAATCGGACTGTTACCGCCAATACCCCGGAAGAAGCGGTTATCAATGATGCGTATCAACTCCTCTCCGTGACGAATAATTCCAGAATGGATACCTACGCAGGTGAGTTGGTGGTTTCGCCTGAGGCCCAGCAGGTCGCCATCGGTCTTGCCGAGAAAGGGTATAAACAACGTCATCCGGGGGAGTATCAGCCGGGGGGAGAAGGTTCAAAAAAGCCCAAGGCCAGCACAAAAGAGCTAGAACTACCGTCGGATCAGAGTTTCTCATCCAGGATAATCATGAGAGTACTGGTGATCGGGGGGCTCTTCTTCCTCTGCGCTCTTTTTGTGAAACTGTCGTGGCATTTCGTTGGGGCCGGTTTCAGGAATCTGAAAAAGAGCGCCAGTAAAAAACGGAGAAGTTCTCGTGGTTCGGCTCCACCCACCGATACCCAAGACTCGTCGCCCCAGCGGAGTTCATCCCGTTCTCACGGCTCTTCCCGCAGTCACGGCTCTTCACGAAGCCATGGCTCCTCCCGTTCACGAGGTGTGTCCTCTCGACCACGAGAAAGCGAGAACGAGAGTCAAAGCGACCCTCCTTCCGAGTAGGGTGCATTACGTTCATGTTAAAAAAGCCCGCGATTTGCGGGCTTTTTTACGTCTGCTTCGTTAGTGGGGTACTCCTGATTACCCCTTGATGCTCTCGCTGAGCAACTCCGTAAGATGAACCACCTTTACCTTGGGGGAGGTTTCGGAGAGGGCTTTCTTGAGTTGCAGGAGGCAGCCGGGGTTTGCGGTGACGAGGTATTCGGCGCCGGTGGCGAGGATGCTGCTCACCTTTCGTTCCAGGATCCGGTCGGACATCTCCGGCCGGGCGACGTTGTAGGTGCCGGCGCTGCCGCAGCAGGCATCGGCATCGTTCATTTCACGAAAATCCAGGCCGGGGATCAGATCCATGAGGGTCCGTGGTTGCTGGCGAATCCCCTGGCAATGGGCGATGTGGCAGGCGTCGTGCCAGGTAACTATCCGGTGGAGCGGTTTCAGCTTTTTCTTCAGGTCGTCGGCATGGAGCGCCAGAATTTCCGAGATGTCCCGCACCTTGGCGCTGAAACCTTCGGCACGACTGTTTCCGGGAAGGTGGTGGCCGTATTTCTTCAGTTCGGCGCCGCAACCACCGCAGTCGGTGACGATGAACTCCAGGTCATAACCGCCAAAAAGGTCCACGTTGTAGGTCGCCAGATCACGCAGCCCCTTCAGGTCGGAGCCCAGCATATTAGGGGCGCCGCAGCATTTCTGGGCCTTGGGGGTGACGACCTTATAGCCAAGCCCCGAGAGGAGCTGTACCGTGGCGTGGCTCGCTTCGCTGAAGATGAGGCTCATGACGCATCCCAGGAAAAACCCCACCGTTCCCTTCTCCTCACCCACGGCCGGGGTCACCTCCAGCAGGCTTTTTCTCAGCGGTTTCGCCGGAAGTCGCGGCAGGAGTCCTTCCATTCGCCCCAGGGCGGGAGGGAACATCTTGAGTATCCCCAGGGAGCGGACCAACGTCTGAAGCCCTGACCTCTGGTACAGGCGGAGGGGAACCATGGCGTTTTCCAATCGCTCCGGGTGGGGAACCAGTTTCCGGAGGATGAGATCCTCCATGAACGAGAGTCCTCCTTTACCCTTCTCCTCGCACTTGAATTCGGCCACTAACTCCCCGGCGTTGACCCCGCAGGGACAGGCCGTGGCGCAGGCTTGGCAGTCCAGGCAGAGGGTCAGGTATTCCAGGGTTCGTTCATTCACTTCCAGGTCGCCGTCCTGGATTTTCCGCACCAGGGCAACGCGTCCCCGGGGAGAGGCGGTCTCCAGAAAGGTCTCTTTGTAGGTGGGGCAGTGGGGGAGGCACATCCCGCACCGCATACAGTTCAGCAGGTCGACGTATTCCATGGTCAGGCTCCTAAAATATTTTCCCCGGATTCAGCACTCCCTTGGGATCAAAGGCTCCCTTGATCCCCCGCATGACTCTCAAACCCGCCTCTCCCACCAGACGAGGCAGGTACGGCTTCTTGGCGATTCCCACGCCATGCTCGCCGGTGATGGTCCCTCCCAGCTCGATGGCCTTGTCGAAGATGTCGCTGAAGGCCAGGTGGGCACGACGGATCTCGTCGTGGTCCCGCTCGTCGGTGAGACAGGTGGGATGGAGATTGCCGTCGCCGGCATGGCCGAAGGTGCCGATGGTGAGATCGTATCTCTTTGCCGTATCCTGGATGAACTTCAACATGGGGGCGATGCAGCTGCGGGGAACGGTGGCGTCCTCCAGTATGGTCGTCGGCTTGAGCCGGGCCAGGGAGGAGAGGGCGACCCGTCGCGCAGTGGCCAGCTTCAGCGCCTCCTGGGGGGTGGCGGCGGTCTGGAAGAAGGAGCAGCCGTGTCTTTCGCAAATCTCCCTGACACCGGCGGCCTCCTCTTCAACCACCGTCGGGTGACCGTCCACCTCAATGAGGAGCACCGCATCCACATCCAGGGGGAGTCCCACATGGGCGTAATCCTCCACGCATTTGATGGTTACCTTGTCGAGAAATTCCAGGGTGGCCGGGATGATTCTGGCGGCTATGATGGCGGAAACGGTGAGCGCCGCCTGCTCCAGCACCGGGAAATGGACCAGCATGGTCTTCTTGGTGCGAGGTTTGGGGACCAGCTTGACGGTAATTTGGGAAAATATTCCCAGGGTTCCTTCCGACGAGATCAGGAGTTGGGTCAGGTTGTATCCGGCCACGTCCTTCACCGCCTTACCGCCGCTGACGAGGAGGTCACCCTGGGGCAGGATGGTTGACAGCCCCATGACATAGTCGGCGGTAACCCCGTACTTCAGCCCCCGGAGCCCCCCGGCGTTCTCGGCCACATTTCCCCCCATGGTGGAGATGTTCATGCTGCCGGGATCGGGGGGGTAGAAGAGGCCGATAGCCTCCACCGCTCTGTGAAGCGTGCTGGTGATGACTCCCGGCTCCACGGTGGCGGTGAGGTTTTCCTGGTCGATCTCCAGTATCCGGTTGAGGCGACTGGTCTGCATCACCACCCCGCCGGATGCGGCGATGGAGCCGCCGGAGAGGTTGGTGCCAGAGCCGCGGGGGGTTAGCGGCACTCCGTTACCGTAGCAGAGGGTCATGATCCGGGCCATCTCTTCGGCGTTGCCGGGGAGAAGCACGATGCCCGGTTTGCTTTCCAGTTCGGGAGTGGCGTCATAACCGTACACTGCCAGCGATTCCCGGTCCGTCAGGGTATGTTCCTTCCCAACTATATTTTGCAGTTCCTTTATAAATGATGGTTCCATAGTAACTCCTTTCACCTTTCACCCTTCAGCACCGCTCAGGGCGCCGCCTAAACATCGAACTCATAACCTAGAACCTGGAATTTGGAACCTCGAACCTAGAACCTTGAACCTCGAACCTCGCTCCTCGCCTTTTACGGCACCATCCACTGGAGGAAATACGCCTGAAGGTAGACGATAATACCCACGATCACCGTCAGGAACAGTGAATGTTTGAGGGTGAAGCGGAACAGGGTACCCTCTTCCCCCACCATGCCGCAGGCGGCGGTGGCAACGGCCAGGGACTGGGGAGAGATCATCTTTCCCATGACTCCACCGCTGGTGTTGGCCGCCCCCATGAGTATCGGGTTGAGCCCCAACTGCTCGGCGGTGGCTTTTTGCAGGCCACCGAAGAGGACGTTGCTGGAGGTGTCCGAGCCGGTGAGGAAGACTCCCAACCACCCCAGAAACGGGGCGATGAAGGGGAAAATGTGTCCGGTTTTGGTGAAAATCAGTCCCAGGCAGTTGGTCATCCCGGAGAAGTTCATGACATAGGCCAACCCGAGGACGGAGGCCACGGTGACGGAAGGGTAGCGCATATCATACAGCGTCTTCCCGAGGATCCGGAAGGTGTCCCCCAGGCCGACTCCGCAGATGAGAGCCGAAAGGAAGGCGGCAATGAGGATGGCGGTTCCCGCCGCCGACCAGAAGTTGAACTTGTATTTGGCCGGAACCTTGGCTGGAAGTTGGTCGGCCAGGGCCTTGAACAACGGTTTGAAGGTATCCTTGGGGACGATGGCGTTCTTTTCCAGATCATCTTTGACCAGCTTCTGGAGTTCCGACATTTTTTTACCCAGGGCGTTGAACCCTGCATTTCGCTCTACGGTGATGATCGCCCCTTGACCGAGGAGTCCCTGCTCCAGCGGAATGAACGTTGCTTCCTGCTCCTTGAGGTTTTTTACCAGGACAAGAGCTGCCGCCAGTTTCGGATCGGCGGCCGACAGCGATGCCAGCAGTTTATCTGTCTCCGCGAGAACAACGGCTCCCTTTTTGACCCCCTCTTCCGGCTTGGAGACCTTCTTTACCACCGCATTATGCAGACCGACGACCTCAATCTCTTTTGTCCCCTTGTCCAGTTCGGTCTTGATGGAGGGAATCCCCCAGAGGAGGACCATGACCGTCAGGGCCAGGTAGGGAGCCCAGGCGCGAAAAACCTGGCCTGCGGTGTAATGGTGCTGCTCCTTGCCGCTGCTTTTAACTTCATGATCGAAGGTGAAGATCTCCTTTGGATGCCAGACCTGCAGCAACAGCACCAGGGCGGCCATGGCGGCAAGGGACGAGATGATGTCGGGGAGGTAGGGGCCCAGGTAGGTGGCGGTTCCCCACTGGCAGAGGGCGAAGGTAAACCCGCAGACGACGATGGCGGGCAGGACCTCAATGGTTTTTTTCCAGCCGACCATGATCATGATGACATAGAAGGGGATGACCGCGGAGATGAAGGGGAGTTGTCGTCCCACCATGGTGGAGAGTTTCATCATGCCGTCATCCCCATACCCCATGACCCCGGCCAAAGCCACCACCGGAATTCCGATGGCGCCGAAGGCCACCGGCGCGGTATTGGCGATGAGGCAGACCCCTGCGGCATAAAGCGGTCGGAACCCCAGGCCCACCAGAGTGGCGCCGGCGATGGCCACCGGGGTGCCGAAGCCGGCAGCCCCTTCGATGAAGGCGCCGAAACAGAAGGCGATGAGCAGCGCCTGCAGGCGGCGGTCGGCGGTCACCCCGGCCAAGGAGGCCCGGATGATCTCGAACTGTCCCCCCTTGACGGTGATGTTGTAGAGGAAGAGGGTGGTAATGACGATATAGAAAACCGGAAAGAGACCGAAGGCTGCCCCCTGGGCAAAGGCCAGTCCCGCCAGTTTAGCCGGCATCCCCCAGATAATGATAGCGATGGCCAGGGCGGACGCCACGGCCAGCGGACCAGCCTTGTGGGCTTTCATTTTCAACAGGGCCAGACAGATGAAGATGACGGCGAGGGGGATGGCGGCCACCAGGGCCGACAGCCCGAGGCTTCCAGCTACCGGCGTGTACGTCTGAATCCAGGGCATGTGGGGTTCCTCCTCAGGGGTGTTGTGGTGTGGAGACAATGTTTTGAAGTAAACTTGTAATACCAATTACTGTATTTATTACGTTCCGTCAAGAACTTTTTGAATTCCACGCAACATCCCTTGACAGTGAAGTTTTTGTTCCGTATTCTACAAGGCAAGGCAGAGATGACAAGGCGTTTGAGGGGGTGGTAAAAATGGTTTACCAATTTACAACAGCAGCCGAGGCGGTGGGGGCTACGGTCAAACAGTTTTCCGGTATGTCCGGTGTTGTCCGGTATCTGCAAGAGGTGAGCGGGGGTGAAAAGGTGGCGTTCTCGCACCTCCCGGAGGAGTACGCTGAGCTTCATGAGATCTTTCCCCCGGTTCCTCCTACGGAGTATCCTCAAGTTGGCTTCTGCCTCAGCGTCGCCCAGGCCGGTATCGCTGGAACGGGTAGTCTCCTCCTGGATCTGAGTAATACGGAGGAACGGAGCGCCACTGCCCTGGCGCCGATTCATCTTGTCCTCCTCAAAAAATCGACCATTCTGCCCGATCTCCGCGCTGCCGCGCCGCTTCTCCAGTCGGCTCTTACCGCCGGGAAAAGCGGCTATCTCTCCATTACCACCGGCCCCAGCCGTACCGCCGACATCGAGCGGGTACTGACCATAGGGGTTCACGGCCCCAAGGAACTGCATATCCTCATTCTGGAAGGAGCGTGACATGGGAAAAAGCGAGATTCAGCAGAAGATCAACAACAGTTATCTGCGCCGGGCGCTTAAAAATTTTGCCGCGGCCTATCCGGTGGCGCGGGCCAAGGCACTGGAGGGGATCGATTTCGAGGAACTCCGGAGCCGGATCTCCACCGGCAAACGTGCCCTGTTGAAGCGATTACCGGAATTCGTAGCGGAATTTACTCGGAACGCCGAACTTGCGGGGGCCACGGTTCATCTCTGCCGGACCAGGGATGACGCCAACCGGACTATCCACCGGATCATGCAGGAGCAGGGGGCCACGTTCCTGGTGAAATCCAAGGCGATGACCTCGGAAGAGATAGAGTTGAATCATTATCTGGAACAGCAGGGGATTCGCTGTCTGGAGACCGATCTGGGGGAGTGGATCATCCAGTTGGCCGGCGAGCGTCCTTCCCACATGGTTCTCCCCGCCATCCATAAAAACAAGGAGGAGGTGGCGGAGCTCTTCTCCAAGGCCACGGGAAAGGAGTTGCCGGCGGATATTCCGATTCTGGTCCGGGCTGCCCGGGAGAAGCTCAGGAGCGGTTTTCTCACCGGCCAGGTGGGGCTCTCCGGCGGTAACGTGGCCATCGCCGACAGCGGCGCCATCGGCATCATGACCAACGAAGGGAACGCCCGCCTGGTCACCACGCTCCCCCGGACCCACATCGCCCTCATCGGGGTGGAAAAAATAGTTCCCGATCTGGCTGCGGCGCTGGATGTCATGGAAATTCTCCCTAAGAACGCCACCGGGCAGAAGATAACCTCCTATGTCTCCTTCATCAAGGGGCCGACGGGAGGGGAGGGGAGGGAACTCCACATCGTGCTGCTGGATAACGGCCGGATGGCGCTGGCCGGCGATCCGGTATTCAGCGAGGCCCTCACCTGTGTTCGCTGCGGCGCCTGCGCCAACGTCTGCCCCATCTACGAGATCGTGGGGGGGCACGTCTTCGGCCATATTTATGTGGGGGGGATCGGGTTGGTCATTACCCCCTTCCTCCATGGCTTTGACAAGGCCGAGGATATTCTCAAGCTTTGCATCGGCTGCCGCAAATGCAATGAAGTCTGCGCCTCAAAGATCGATATCGAGGGGCTCATTGTGGATCTGCGGGATCGGATCAGAAAGCCCACCGGTCAGAAATTCCTCTTCGGCACCCTCATGAAAAATCGGAAGCTCTTTCATGCCGCCCTGCGGGCCGCGTACCTGGCACAGAAGCCGTTCCAAGGGGAGGGAGGGCGGATCCGGCATCTGCCTCTTGTTCTTAATAGCGACGTCGGAGGGAAATCGCTCCCCCCCATTGCCGAAAAACCGTACCGGGATCTGGTTAAGGCCGCAGGTGAAAGGCTGGAGGCGAAAGGTGAAAGGCTCAAGGAAAAAGGGAAAAGGGAGAAGGTCCTCTTTTTCACCGGCTGCCTGGCCGATTTCGTCTTTCCGGAGATCTGTCGGGACGCCCAGGAATCGTTGGAACTGCTGGGGTACGAAGTCAGTTTTCCGCAGAATCAGCTTTGCTGCGGTATTCCTGCCCGCTACTCCGGCGAGATGGAGGTGGCGCGGGACATGGCGCGGCTCAATACCGATGTTCTTCTGGCGGAGGATGCCGACTATGTGGTGACGATTTGTCCTACCTGCACCGTATCGCTGAAACATGATTTCCCCAAGCTGCTGGAGTCTGAACCTGCGTATCATGCCAAGGCACTGAAACTGGCGGAGAAGGTCTTTAACTATTCGGAGCTGGCGGCGAAGAGGCTGGGGAGTGGGGAGTGGGGAGTGGGGAGTGGGGAAATTCGCGAGACGGTCACCTATCATGACGCCTGTCATCTCCGGCGGGGGTGCGGGGTGTACCAGGAGCCGCGGCGGGTATTGACGGAGCTGGCCGGGGTGGAGGTCGTGGAGATGACCGACTGCGACAAATGCTGCGGTTTTGGCGGCTCCTACTCCTTCAAGTTTCCGGAGATATCGGCGGAGGTGTTGAAGAACAAGAAGGAGAAGATCAGGGAAACCGGCGTGGCCACGGTGGCGGTTGACTGTCCGGGGTGTAAGATGCAGATCGAAGGGGGGCTGGAGACCGATGGAAGCTCCATCAAAGTGGAGCATTCGGCGACCCTGGTGGCCCGGAGGTTGAGAAAATGAGATGCAGGGGCACGGCGCGCCGTGCCCCTGCTGTTCTTGTCATTCGGCCAAGATCAGGTCGAGCACAGCCGCCAAGCCAGGCAGGTATTCGGGGCAGAACATTTCCATGTGCTCGCATGGGAGCCGGTGCACGTTGATCGGCCCCTGGACGAGCATCTGCCAGAGCCTGATCTGGCACGCGGCGAACAGCGGCTCAACCAGCGGCGCCAGGCCCAAAATCAGTTCCACCCTGCAGTCGGTGACCGGGGCGGAGTATCGTGTCACGGCCCGGGTGAAGACCTCGTCGGCGGGGGCGTTGGAGGAGTCCGCTTGAACGGCAACCAATCCGCGTCTCCAAGGCTTCGGTAGGAGCCCGATGGCACGGAACCGGAGCCGCGATGTGACGTAGCCGGGCCACTCATGGAGCCGCATCGCCACCATCTTCCGGGCGTGGAACTGGAGGCCCGAGATCTCCCCCAGGACACTCAACAACACCTTCACGCCCCCTGCCGGCCAGGGGAGCCTGCAACTCGGAAAGCTGTCGAGGATGACGAGTGTCACCTGGCGCCCGTGGTTGCATAGCTCCCTCGCCACGGCAAGGGCGATCCAGCCTCCCACGGAATACCCCCCGATCCGACACGGCCCCTCCGGCTGGAGCCTACGGATCTCCTCAGCGTAATGTCGCGCCATCTCCTCGACCGTCTCGTGCCGGTTTACTCCACCATCGCGGCCGACCGCCCGCAGGCCATGAACGGGCTGATCCGGGGAAAGGAGCCGGGAGAGCCCCAGAAAATGAAAGACATCCCCCCCCTTGCCGTGAATCAGGAAGAACGGTAGTCTCGTGCCAGTCGACTTTAGAGGCACCAACGCCGTACCGGATATCGTCCGCGTCCGCTCGGCATGCGTCGGTCCGGCGATGTTCGACGCGAGTTGCGCGATCGTCCGTCGCTCGAACAGGACTCGCAGCGGCAGGTCAACGCCCCATATTCGCTTGATCTTTGCCACCAGATCCATCGCCAAAAGCGAGTCGCCACCGCTGTGAAAGAAATCATCGTGAATACCGACCATCACCACACCGAGCAGTTCGCACCACACGGCGGCGAGCCGCGCCTCCAACGGCGTTCGCGGCGCTATGCAGGGATCTCCTCCCGACGGCCGCTGCAGGTCGGGGACTGGAAGTGCCTTTCGATCGATTTTTCCGGTTGGAGTGATCGGTAGCGACTCGAGCCGGACGAATGCGGAGGGGATCATGAAGTCGGGCAACCTGCTCGACAGGGCCTGGCGGAGGACGTCGTCTGCCACGCCTCCGCCATTTTCTGTCAGATACGCGATCAGGCGCGGATCGCCGGGCTTCGGATTATAAACGGAGACCGCAACCTGGCGGATTCCCGGTATCTCTGAGAGCAAGGCTTCGATTTCTCCCGGTTCGATCCGGTGGCCGCGAATCTTGACCTGGTCATCGATCCGTCCGTGGAAGACGAGGCTGCCGTCGTCCCTCCAACGGCACAGATCGCCCGTGCGGTACATCCGCCCACCGGGCGCGGAGACGTAAGGGTCCGGGACGAACCGCTCCGACGTCAGCCGGGGGCGATTGAGATAGCCCCGCGCCAGGCCGGCTCCGCCGATGTGCAGATGCCCCACGACGCCGGAGGGCACCGGTTGGCCCCATCGGTCGAGTAAATACGCGGTCGCGCCGGGGATCGGCACGCCGATCGGCACCGGATTACACACCTCCCCCCCACTGAGGTCGGCCCAGATTGACACGACCGTTGCCTCAGTGGGCCCGTAAGTGTTGATCAAGGTGATGGAAGGACCCACCAACTCGCTCCATGCCTGGACATGGGCCGGTGACGCAGCCTCACCGCCGATGATGACGAGGCGCAGTTCGGGATGGGGACAGAGGCAGTCTTCCCGCATCTGCATCACGAGGATATGCCAGTACGCGGTTGGAAGGTCGAGGATGTTGATTTTCCAAGCCGCGCACCTCGCCATGAAGATTCGCGCCGATGCGAGCATCTCGTCGGTTCTCAGCACCAGTGTTCCACCGCTGGAAAGGCACGGAAAGATCTCCTCCACGCTGGCGTCGAAATTCATCGAGGCGAACTGGAGCACGAGCTCACCGGGGCGCAGCGTGTAGCGGGTCCGCGCCGCCTGGATGAAATTGACGACGGCGTGGTGCTCCACCATCACCCCTTTCGGAGTGCCCGTGGAACCAGACGTGTAGATGACGTAGGCGAGGTCGCGGTGATTGACTGCAACCGGCTCGAAGCCTTCGATCCCTGCGTCGTGTGACTCTCGATCATCAAGGTACACGTGGGACGTCGGCGCCGACGGGAGTCGAGCGGCAAGGTGCCGCATGCTGACGACGGTCTGCATGCCCGAATCATTGACGATGAACTCGAGCCGCTGCCGGGGATAGGCCGGGTCGAGCGGCACGTATGCGCCGCCCGCCTTGAGGATGCCCAGGATACCGATGATCGCTTCCGGCGACCGTTCCAGACAGACACCCACGGGACTCTCTGCACGCACGCCGAGACGACGAAGCCTGCCGGCAAGGTGATCGGCCCGTCGGTCGAGCTCGCGGTACGTCAGTTCCGCCGCTCCGCACCGTACCGCCACGGTGTCTGGTGTCTCCGCTGCCTGCGCCTCAAACAGATGATGGAGGCAGTCCGTCGACCGCTCCGCTCCCCCAGCGCTTCTCCCCTGGTCGAGCAGGGCTTTCCGCTCCTCGTCGCTCACAAGCGAGATCTCACGGAGCGAGGCGTCACCGGCCATCGCCAGATTCCTGACGAAGGAGGGAAACCGTTCCATGAGCGGCCGCATGACGTCGAGATGGGTCGCCCGGTACACCGCCAGGCCATCCCGACCGTTTGTGGGGATGTGCATGATGAGGTCATGGCCGGAGTCGGACTCGTTTCTCATCCGACCAACCTCGACCGCCACCGGAAGCTTGTTGCCGGCGAGCAGCCCCGCGCTGCTACGCAGGAGCGGTGATCGGGGGACAAGATCGCGAGGGTAGGTGAGATGTTTGGCTATGCGTGTCCGCTCCTCACGGACGCGATCGAGCACGATGTTGAGCGTCTCACCGATGTCAAAGCGGAAGGGGACATGCTCCGCGAAGATGGAGGGCCATCCCCTCGGCCTCGTGTCGTCGTCGAGAAACTCGACGTCGAAGCCGTCCAGCGCCCCCAGTCGGGCGAGAAACACGCCGAACGCGGCGAGAAGAAACTCCTCAGGCTGCCAACGATGCCCGTGGATGGCCAGCCATTGGGCCACTTCCCCGGGAACGTGCCAGGGCTGCACGACCGTCTCCTTGTTCTCGCCGGCCCCGGCCGGCTGCGGCGAAAGGACCAGTGAGATCGGACACAACGACTGCAGTCGATCTGCCCAGTATCGCTCGTGCCGGGCCGACGCCTCGCTCGACGTCGTCAAACGGTCGACATCCTCCGACAGTGGCAGCGGAAGCATGCAACCGACGTGAAGTCCATGCCGTTTCACCGTCTCCGGGATCGAGAGCGGTTCCCCGTCGATCGTTGACAGGCCGCCGACAGCGAGCGGCCTGGAGGCGGTTGAGACCGTCAGTGACGAGTCGTCCATCGACAGCACCTTGCCGGGAGGGGAGCCGTCAACACCGTTCGCCAATCGGACTTCTCGGGCGACGACACATTCCCCTCCGATCCAGAGTTTCGGCAGGACGAGCGGATTGAAGTACGGGCCGAAGTCCGTTCCGCGGGCGATCCGCTCGGTCTCCTCACCCCGTCTGCTCCAATCGATGAGCCCAGCGGCCGCCGGCCGTCGCCACCCTTCAAAGTAGGTACGTTGCAGGGGATCCTGGGGCGTCGTGGCGATCGTTCCCCGAATCAAGTCAGGCACCATGTCAGAAAGCTCGCCGAGCCCCGCCTTGAAGCTCTTGAGATTCAGGCTCAGGGCGGTCTCATCCTCCGCCACGTCGAATGTCCGCTGTCGCACGATGGCCCCGGTGTCGATCGTCCGGGCCATGAGATGCCAGGTGACGCCGTGGATCTTCTCGTCATTGAAAATGGCCCATGAAGTAGCGTGCAGTCCTGCATAGCGGGGGAGCGGACCATCATGGAAATTGATGGCGGCGATCCGTGGCAGTTGCAGGGCCTCCGAGGGCAGGATGCGCAGATTGATCACGCTCAGTAGGTAATCGACCGGCGATCGTTCGAGCCAGGCGATAACGTCCGCGCCGTAGTCGATCGTCGGCACGTTCACCGAGCGGGCCCATTGCAGCGCCGGGAAATCGTCCGAGACGACGGCGCTGACCTGCAAGCCGGCTTTCTGCAGGAGCTGGCCGCTCGCGATCAGCATATTGCCACTGCCCACCAGCATGCAGCTTCTCGTCTGCCGGTTCGCAGGCGCCGGTTCCTGTTGCGCGGCCGCCGCCGGCCTGTAGACGATGTCCGGCGAGAGATCGATCTCTTCAACGGGGGCTGCCATCGACAGTTCCTTATGAATGTAGTTGTTCAGTTGACTAACTTGCTGTATGGGTTGATGAGTGGGACGCCCTGGTAGTTCGTTTCAAGAGGGAGTTCCAGTGATAGTATATTCAATTGATATTTTCAACAACCTAAAACACCTTACACAACTTACCAACGTTGTACGCGTGTTTTGTGCTGAATCGGTAGGGGAAAGAAAATGGTGGCGGACTGTCCGGGATGCAAGTTGCAGATCGAAGGTGGGCTGGAACCGACGGAAGCTCGCAAGGTTGCGTTGCGGGCTTTTGAACTGATTGAAGCGATCATGCGCGACCCTTTTACCGGCATCGGCAAGCCGGAACCGCTTAAATATCTTTCATCCGGCACGTGGTCGAGACGCCTCACGCAAGAGCACAGAATTGTCTATCTTGTTCGTGATGAACGAATCGATTTTCTTCAGGCACGGTATCACTATTGATCAACATTGTTTGTCTGTGTTCCCAAAGCCGGAGCTTGGGCACAAGGCGCCAAACCCGAACCTTTAAGCTGGACGTGGTACAAGCCGCCCCCCCCGGAGTGGCCGCGGGATGTTCACTCGCCTGTTCACTTCGACGCTGTTATAGGGCTTGGCGATGTAATCCACGGCTCCTGCGGCGAATCCGTCGGCGATCTCCTGATTCCCCTCCCCGGAGACCAAGAGGATAACCGGAATCCGCGCCGTGGCCGGATGTTGGGCAAGGGTGCGGCAGAATTCCACGCCGTCCGTTGCCGCATTCAGGAGAATGAGATCCGGCTGTGCTGAGAGCGCCAGTTTCAGGCCGGTGGCGGCGTCGGTGGCGGCCAGGCAGTTTCGCTCCTCCGGCAGCATCCCGTTCAGGAGCATGATGTCGGCCGGTTCATGATCTACGATAAGGATGACGCCAGGTGCAGCGCGATTGCTTCCCCTCTCCGGGGTTGTCGGGGAATTCGGGAGAGAAGGCGGCAGCGGTTCCCGGTGGGATGACGGGCGGACCCAGCGGTTCAGGCAGACATAAAGCCGGTCAGGATTTATCGGCTTGCTCAGATGGTCGTTCATTCCGGCGGCCAGGCACCGATCACGCTCTTCCTTCATGGCATGGGCCGTCATGGCGATGACCGGGAGCCGGTCGGCGGAGATCTGTTCCCTGATGAGGATGGTCGCGCCGTAACCATCCAGCTTCGGCATCTGCATGTCCATGAGAACGGCGTCGAAGGGAGGATCGGCAGCCGTTGCGGCGGCCACCGCCTGCCGGCCGTCGGTAACCATCGTGACCTTCGCCCCCACCCGCTCCAAAATCTCCCGGATTACCTGCTGATTGAGTTCCTGGTCTTCCGCCACCAGCAGGCGGCAGCCACGTAGCGCGGCTTTCACGGCGTTCATCTCCGACACTGCTTCAGCTTCCACCATGGGCGCTTCACCCTGCAGGAAACCGGCGGTGAAGGTGAAGGTGCTCCCTACCCCCGGTTCGCTGGTCACGCCGATCTCTCCCCCCATGAGCTCCGTCAGTTGACGACAGATACTGAGTCCCAGCCCGGTTCCGCCGAAGGTGCGGGTGGTGGAGCCGTCCGCCTGGGTGAAGGGGGAAAAAATCTGCTCCATCTGCTCCGGGGTCATGCCGATCCCCGTGTCCCGCACAGAAAATTCCAGGAGAATCCCGTCGTCATTGGTGGGGGTAGGGCGAACGAACAGTTCCACCTCCCCGGCGTGGGTAAATTTGACGGCGTTTCCCAGCAGATTGAGGATGATCTGTTCCAGCCGGAGAGGATCGCCCACCAGGTGGTGCGGGGTCTCCGGGTGGACCGTGAGATGGAGCCATATCCCCTTGGCTCCGGCGGAGATCTCCATCAGGCTCAGCAGATGATACAGGAGGGGATGGAGGGCAAAGGAGAGCAGGTCCAGTTCCAGCTTGCCTGCCTCGATCTTGGAGAGATCCAGGAGATCGTTCAGCAACAAGAGCAACCGGTCGGCGGAGGTGGTGATCTTGGTCAGGTAATCGCGTTGTTGGGTGGTCAGGTTTGTCAGGAGCGCCAGATGACCCAAGCCGATGATGGCGTTCATGGGGGTCCGGAGCTCATGGCTCATGTTGGCCAGGAATTCACTCTTCGCACGGTTGGCGGCTTCCGCCTGTCGCCGGGTAAGGGAGAGTTGGTGGTTACTCTTTATCAGAAGAGCTTGTGCCTCCTTGAAAGCAGTCACGTCACGTGCGATCCCGAAGATGCCGTACACCTTCCCTTCGGCGTCCAGCAGAGGGCCCTTGATTGTCTGGAAAACAGTTTCTACCCCCGAACTGCTGGTAATGATGCTTTCGTTCGTTAGAGCTATTTTTTCGGATAGTATCTGACGGTCATTTTCCTGTATGGACCGCACCTTTTCCTTGGGAAAAAAGACAGAGTCATCCATCCCAAGTATCTCTTCCTTTCTTTTTCCCATCTTCCGTGCCGTTACGGAATTGACCAGGATGTAACGTCCCTCCAGGTCTTTCACAAAGATCACGTCGGAACTCCCCTCGATAATCGCCTGGAGGAGTGTACTTTTCTCCCTGAGATCCTTTTCGGCGCGTTTGAGATCGGTGGCATCCTCATGAGCCACGACGACACACGCTGGACCGCTTCCGGAAAAGCGGGAGGCCCGACCATAAAACCATAATTGTCCTGCGGGGGATTGGCAGGAATATTCCAGCTCATAGGAGGCGAGTTCTCCGGCTATGACGGATCTGAGCCCCTGAGCGAAGAGCCGGGCGCTTTCGCCTTCATTCCCTTCAGCCTTGTCGCAGACCGCAAGATAATTACTGCCGACGCCGACTTTTTCAGGGTTCTCGGAATTGGCGACGGCAAATTCCTGCCACTTCCGGTTCACCGACAGAATCGTCCCCTGAGCGTCGAGGACGCAGATGTTGGTTGTCAGGGAATCCATAGTCGTCCGGATCATAATTTTCGACTGATGCAACGCCTCTTCCGCTTCTTTGCGATCGGTGATATCCAGGGTCGCACCGATGTAGCGTTCGAGCTTTCCATTACCATCAACATAAGGATGCGCCCGGTCGAACACCCAGCGTTCGCTGCCGTCGGGACGGATGATCCGGTGTTCCAGCTCGTACACGGAACCGGTATTTATGGCGGTGGTGAATGTCCGGTGCACCAGTTCCGCATCTTCCGGATGAATGTGCTTGGCCGGCAAATCGCCCAATACGGGTGATC
Organism: uncultured Geobacteraceae bacterium; assembly: GCA_903902345.1. GTDB lineage: Bacteria > Desulfobacterota > Desulfuromonadia > Geobacterales > CAIOGM01 > CAIOGM01. The sequence continues at coordinate 20,177 of CAIUUR010000467.1, forward strand.
TCCCCCCAGGATCGAGGCCGTAAATACGGTGCTCCTCGGCGGACCAGACCGTTTGCCCTGTCGCAACGATGTACTCAAACGAACCCACGTGGGCAATCATCTGCGCTTCGGTCAAGGAGTGCTGTGTCTCCAGCAAGAGACGCCTTGCCGCCACTTGTTCGGAGATCTCCTCGGAGAAAATGATGATGCCTCCGATAGAATTGTCGTGACGGTGCCATGGCAGCACCTCCCAGCGAAGCCACTGCTTGCTGCCATCCAACCTCTCAAAACAATCTTCCGCGGCAGAGATTGTTTCTCCGGCCAATCCCCGTTCATGAACCTGTCGCCACGCCTCGGGAATTTCGGGAAAGAGATCGTAATGGCGCTGACCGGTGACGTCACCCCCCTTGAGACCAAAATCATCCAGCCAGCGCTGACTTGCCGTGAGGTAGCGCATTTCACCGTCGAACATGGCCAGTGCTGTGGGCGCGCGCGCAATGAACAGCGTGAGTAGCTCATTGATGGCAATATTTCCCTCCTCCATGTTTTTCAACGTGAAGACAAGCTGTTCTTCTGCCGATTCCGAAGAGAGGGAGGGAGAAGCGCTGTTACTGCTGACGGTAAGACCCATGGACGCGACCTCAAAGCATTGTAGTGTAGGGTGATCAGACGTCACCAAATATACAATACAAAATATTCATTAGTGGGTGTGGCAATTTGATTAGTATAAAGGGAATCGAGTGGGCTATCTGTCGGGTAAACTGTATGAAATACGATTTGACATGGTTGTAACACAGATTTTTACCGTATACAGGTTGCCGATAAGGACGAAGTGATCAATTCTGGCTTGCGTCATTCGTACCGTCTACGCCGGGGAAACCTGGGCAAACGCCGTCTATGAGGTGAACTGCGAACTGGCCGCCGCCATGGGGAGCAAGTTTGATACGCTCCTGTCCGGGGCGGCCCACCGTGCGGTGAAGGAGGTTATGCACGCCCGCGGATGACCGTAGAAAATCATAAAGATTCGTTGCTCAACACATCGGTACGACATGAGCCATCCTAAAGAAGTGTAGGGGAACAGCCGTTTCTACTACACAGCTGATTTCCTCCCGATTCCCGCCATCACTTGACCCCGAGATGCACTTCTTCCAGCTTTTCATTCAGCCAAACCTTAATAAGCGATTGATATGGCACATCCTGACGGTTGGCAGTGGACTTGATGGAATCGAGCATCCAAAGCGGTAAACGAAGAGAAATAGACTGGGTAGTTGGTTTCAGATTGGCAAAGGTAACTTTCCTTGCTCTTGACCAGTCAAGGTAATCGGTTGTGTCGTGAGTCAGCCAGAATTCACGCTCTTCCGCTTCGCCGGCAAACTTCGGGACGTCTTTAAGCTTCTTGCTCATATATGGTGCGCTCCTTTCGGTGCATGTCCCGGACGGATATGACCCTGATTTTGTTCGTACGAATGGTAAAAGTTACCTGCAGTAATCGTCCTTCGCCGGTTTTTCCCAGAGCGTGATAACGTGGTTCAGTATGACTATGTTTTAGATCATCAATAACCACCAAGGGATGGTTCAGGAAAACCTGTTCCGCTTCAGCCGGTGTGACACTATGTTTTGCATTTTTATGTTTGTTGCCCTTGTCCCACTCAAAACCGACGATCGCTTCAAATGGTTCCATGACGCTCCTTTTGTATATGCGTCAAATATACAATATGGCATAACTATTTTCAACCTGATATTGAAAGACAAAATCTGATTATTGATGAGCGTATTAGCACTGTCTAGTCATAGCCTGTTCGGCGTTGTTCAGCAGGTTCAAAAAAACTGGTTCAGTTGTGATCACGGTGGCAGTGGACTGTCACGGTGCACGTACAGATCCAAGGGGAGTGGAGACCAACGGGAGTTTCATCGGGGTGGAGCAGGGGTGGGTGAAATGCAGTGTAGAGTGGATGACGTAGGGGCGCGGCGTGCCGTGCCCCTACAAAACACCCGGTCATTGCAACAGCTTGTCAAACCATTTCTTCTGATCCAGCATACCGAAAATGAAAGTCCCCCGGTGATCGGCGATCTCTCCGGCATAGACCGCCTCCGCTGTTGCGCCCCCCACCAGTTCCTGATACGCCACGGGGAGCGTGGCTACATAGGGGGGGACCACCTCGTCAATCTTGCCGTAGTAATACCGGCTGGGCGTACGGTAACGCCACTGATACACCTGATTTTCGGCCAACTGTTTGAAGAACCGGTTTGCCATAAACGATGCGGCCCGGGAAAAGTCGGGCTGGAGAAATTCTCCGATGGAGTTGGGGAAAATCTTTGACGCCTCGTTCCACCCGATCCTGTTCTCATACAGCCCGCGGGCCGCTTCCAGGTATTGAGGCCTGATGGCCGCGGCGCTCAGTCCGGATAGAGCATAATACCGCTCGTAGGAATTAATCTGGATTGCCGCGACTCCCACCAGCCAGTCGGTGTCCAGGGGTAAACGGTTATTGAGCCACCGATTCATGAGGAGGTAGATGTCATTGGGGGTGCTGGCGGTGGCTGCCCCCTTCACCGGAACCCCCAGCTGTTCAAGTCTGTTGCGAAAGACCATGGTGTTCCAGGCACCCTGGGACCAGCCGCTGAGAAAGAGATTCCCCGTGGTCAGTTTCAGATCCTTGAGCACCTCCCTGGAGGCGACCAGCATGTCGTAACAGGCCTGGGCCGTGCTCTCCTTCACCATGTAGCTGTCCGGTTCCGTGGAACTCCCCTTGCCGATATAATCCGCGGCGATGACGATATAGCCGTGACCGGCGAACTGGGCGATCATCAGACGGGTTTCCGTGGACTTCTCGGGGAAGGAGGGGACCTCGTCCCGGGAGAAGACGGTGCCGTGCTGATAAGAGAGGAGGGGGTAACTTTGAGCATCCCTGTCCGGAACCGCAATGAGCCCCGTCGCCTCCACCGGACGATTACCCCCTTCGGGAACAACCGTGCGGTACCCGACCCGATAGAGCTTTACCCCATTACCGGCGGGAGGAAGGGTGACATCGGTTTTGACGCTCTTGAACTCGTTCATCTCCGTGGTCCCGATCCTGTTCAAGCGCGCCGGGTCGTAGGAGCCGATATACTGGTAGGTGACCCCGGTTGCCACGGTGACAACCGCATTTCCCCCTAGCGGTGACGCAGTTGAATCGGTTGCAACGAAGAGCAGCATCAAGAGCGCCATGGTGAGTAATTGAAACATTGCAGACTCCTTGGTTTACACGTTATTCGTAATGGGACCACATCCTTATAATCTTTACATTTTTACTGTCGTCCAACACCTGATAAACAAGCCGATGCTGAATATTGATCCTGCGGGAGTAGGCGCCGGAAAGGTCACCCACAAGTTTCTCGTAGGGAGGGGGATTTTGGTAGGGATTCATTGCGATGATTTCGAGGATTCGTAACGCCTGGGGCTTTAAGCCGGATTGCTCGATTTTTTTCGCGTCCTTTTGAGCCTGCTTGGTATAAACCAGGCGCCAATTCACCATGCAAGCTCCTCGCTGCATTCGTTAAGTGGGGTTTTCAGCCCTTCCTGAATGGATTCGCGCATACCGGGAATGGTTGTGAGATATAATGTTTCCTGAATTGCTCGCCAATCATCTTCTGAGATGAGAATCGCCGAGTGCCGTTTGCCGATAATCTGAATTGGATCGTGAGATAACGCAATATCATCCACGAGACTGTAAAGGCACTTTCTTGCTTCAGTTGCTGATACCGTTGTCATATCGTCACCCCTTCATTCCGTACGACATAGCGTACGGTAATGACTGTTGTAAGTCAAATCATTATTGATACTATTCAAATTCACCATCCATCGCTACTCCGGTTGTTCCTCCCTTGAATTCGTGATAACGTGTCCAAAATTCTAGTACTACGGGGGTTGCGGATGAACAGATTGGTCCTTATCTTGGTTATGTCACTCTGCAGTGCGGCGCTGGCCGGTTGTTCGGGAGGTAAGGGGAAGGAGCTTTACGACACGGCTCAATTCGAGGAGAAGCAGCATAATGTTGAGCATGCCCGCCAGCTGTATGAGGAGTTGGTGAAAAAGTACCCCGGTGCTGAATATGCGCTCAAGGGGGCGGAGCGGCTCCAGGTCATCAAAAAATAATGCCTCATCCAAGATCCAAGGTTTTCATCTGTGTTGCTCTGCGTAATCTGCGGATAAACTGATTTTGTCCCGAGGGGTTAAGCTTTTTGCATAGTTCGCTACCTGAGCCGCTGCTTGCTGAGCAGGAAACTTCTCCTGAAGAGGAGTCCGTCGTCATCCCGGTGGAGGGAGTGACCGGAGGACCCTCCGTACTACTCACGGAAAAGATGGCCCGCCTTTGGGCGCTGGTCCTGGATTCCCGGGCTAGTCCCTGTCATCTGGAGAACGATGCCCACTCCTGGCGTATCCTGGTTCCCTCCCGTCACCTCCCCTTGGCGATGAATGAACTTCATCTCTTCGTGGAGGAGAACCGCAACTGGCCGCCGCCGCTCCCTCCGGCGCATCCTCTCACCGAAAATCCACTGGCCACGCTCTCCGTCCTGCTCCTGCTGGCGACTTTTTATACCCTCACCCACCTTGATCTCTCTCTCTCGGGGAGTTATCCCCCCG
>CAIUUR010000468.1 GCA_903902345.1 uncultured Geobacteraceae bacterium
CCGTTTCGTGCGTCAGCCATGAATGATGAATCGTCATTGACAGGTCACGCTGATGGTGATAAGTAACACAGTCGCATAATCAAAGTGTTGCCCCCGCAAGGAGACAGAAAAATATGTCATTACACAATTCATCTTATTTTTGGAGAGTGGTTACAAGAACCATGATATCGCTCCTGTTGGTCGTGCTGCTTGCCGCACCGCTCATGGGGTCGGAGTCGGGTGATTCTTCTCTCTTTTTGGCGGGGTTCAACGCTTACCAAAAGGGTGACTATCAGCTTGCCATCGATAAACTGTCTAAAGTTCTCAAGGACTATCCCACCACACCGCTGCGCGATATGACCCTCTTCTGGCTGGCCCGATCCAATTACCGTTCCGGTGACCGGATCGGCGCCGCCCTGAATATGTCTCTCTTTCTCAAAGAGTTTCCCGATCACCCGCTCAAGGAGACTGTTGAGGAGGATCTGCTTGCGTCGGCGGAACAGTACAGCCGGGGAAACAACGGTAACAAAGGAGGGGCATCCGAGATCCCCCAGATCGCACCCACCCGGACGGTAACAGCTTCTCAATCTGAAAGTGCCGGATCTCCCCCCTTCATCCCCCAGCAGAAGGAAGGGACCGACTCCACAGTGACTCCGCAGTCCCGCGCGACGATGCCGTCACCGGAAATCGTTCCAGCCGCGCAGTCATCCCAGAGTGACCTGGCAGCAGCCCCAAGGGTTCAACCACCCTCACCAGTTGAGGGATCGGTGGCGTCGGTATCCATCGCCAAGGGGACATCCGCACCTGCGCCGACAGCAGCGGCACCGTCCGAACTTAAAAAAACGGCCATTGTCACCGCAGCGGCATCACCAACCAATCAGACGCCCGGCAAGAAGGTGAGGCGGTCCCGCAAACAGAAAAACAGACTCCTGAGGGAGCAGGCCATTGCAGATTACCGCTCCACCATGGAGCAGTACCCCGGGACTCCGGCAGCGGCCGAGGCGATGGCGCGACTGCGCAAAATGGGAATCGAAACCGTCACCGTGGCGAAACGTGAATCCGCTCCGGCGACGCAACGGGAGGTTCCGCCGTTGCCCCAACGGGAAATTCCTTCACGGTCAGTTTCAGGGGCGAGTCATACGCTGACCATAGAAGTGGAGCAATTTTCAGACCTGACAATCTCGGTAACGCCCCCGGCGGCGCGTCCCGAAGCAGGAAGAAGGTACTTCATTCCCGTCTCCGTGGCGAATAACGGGAACGGTTCCGACAGCTTCTCCCTGGAGACCGGATTTCCTCCGGAGTTCGCTCCCCGGTTTGTGGCCTCGGCATCAGAGCTCCCCCTCACGACGACCCCCTTGCTGGGGCCGGGAGAGAGCTGGCGGGGTTTATTGCTCATTGATGTCCCCAAGGGGAGTGTGGACGGCCAGAAACTCCGCCACCCCGTGCGAGCAGTTTCCCGGTTCAACGGTGCGGTTTCCCGCACCAGTGAACTGGTGCTGGCCGTCTCCGCACCGTTACTCCGTGGTGTGGTGAAACCGACGCAGGACTCCGTCAAACAGGGTGAAGAGATCGCGTACAGAATGACACTCATGAACGTGGGCTCGGCGTCGGTACATGGCGCCTTCGTCCGGCTGGACTATCCCTCCCTCCTTGAGCCGGTTTCCTACACCGGCTTCCTCCACGAGGCAGGGAATCTCGTCCTGGAAAATATCGATCTCGCATCGGGAGCCAGCCGGGAACTTGCCGTTACCTTCCGCCTGAAAAAGGGGAGCCCGGCACTGCAGGAGTTGATCTGCCGCGGGGAACTGACGAATCCGTCCCTGCAGACCAGAACGATCTTCGTGTCGCCGGCAGCAACGGTAAGTGCCGTTAGCGGCGTGGTTCTCACCCTTAACCAGGAGCGACTGGTTGCCGTACCGGGCCAACTCCTTTCCGTGCCGGTATCCGTGACTAACAGCGGGAACATGAAAGAGCCGGTGAGTATGAGCGCCATCCTCCCCGCAGGCTTTACTGTCCAGTTTTTTAAAGATGTCCAGGGTAACGGACAGCGTGATTCCCGTGAGGCTCCCGTGGCCGGCTCTTTCCTGCTGACCCCCGACGAAACGCAGCATTTCATCATGACAATCACCACCCCTCCGGAGAGTCCCGACCGGACGGAGGCAACCGTGACCCTTACAGCCGAGTCGGTTTCCGGCAGCGCCGTCAGGGCCGGCGCAACCCTGAGAGTCACTTTTGCCCGCCCCCTGGTGGAACTGTCCCTAGTGGGTGAAGGGGGGAGACTTAAACCGGGAGAGATCGCCGTCATTGAGTTAACCTGTTTCAATCGCGGCTCCGCCGTTGCTCGTGGAGTATCCCTGGAGAGCGCCTTGCCGGAACAACTGGAACTGGTAGGTACGGAACCGGTGGCCTCCCTGCGTGGGAAGGAACCCACCTGGGTCATCCCGGAACTGGGAGCAGGCGAAAAAAGGAGCTTCAGGATCATCAGTCGGGTTCGCCATGGTATCAGAGCCGGTTCGAGCCTGGCCATCGCCGGTAAAGTGTTCTATGAAGATTATCAGGGAAACAGGTACTGATCATGAAGCGCCTGCTTCTGACCCTGTTCATTCTTATCCCGACCCTGTCCGCCGCAGCAGGCGAGAACGTCCTGATCTATCGCCCTGAAACCGTAACCGGTCAACTTCCCTCCTCACCCGAGGAGGGAATCGCGGTCAGGACCCTTACCATAAAGAGGGGGGACAGCCTGAGCAAGCTGTCTCGACGGTACGCCGGCAAGGGGTACTACTTCCCGCAGATTCTCCTCTTCAACCAAATTGCCGACCCCAACCGCATTATCGCCGGGGAAAGCATCAGGGTGCCTATCCCCCCCAAGCCTCACACGGCGACATACCCTACCACGTCGGAGGCTCAGCCGACGGCTCCCGGGATAACACCCCCTGCGGCAGCAGGTATCTCCCCCGCAACAGGAGATCACGAACTCTTTGCCAGAGCGATCTCCCAATACCGGAAGCGCCACTATCGCACCGCCCTCGCCCTCTTTGACCGGTTCCTCCGCGAACATCCGGAGTCACCTCAGGCAGGTGACGCCCTACTCCACCGTGGGGAGTGCTACCTTAAGCTTTCCCGTCGTTGACCACCTCCCCCCCCTCCCTCTATCAACCGGTACCGTGCGACATCGTCTCGGTCTCCGACCTTACCCCAGATGAAAAATTGTTTCGTGTCATCAGGAGCGACGGTGCGCCACTGGGTCACCTCCCCGGCCAGTTTCTCCAGATTTCTCTTCCGGGGTGGGGGGAAGCCCCCATCTCTGTGGCCTCCTCTCCCACCAGAGGGAACAGTTTCGAACTGGGGGTACGCCGGGTCGGAAGCCTCACCAGTGAGCTCCACCGGCGGGGAGCAGGGAAGCGGATCGGTATTCGCGGCCCCTTCGGTCGTCCCTTCGACCTCCTCTTCCTGGGCGGCCAGGATCTCCTCCTGATCTCCGGCGGTTGCGGCCTGGCGCCACTACGCTCGCTGATTCAGTACTGCCAGGACAGAGCCGAGGAGTTCGGCTCCGTCACCATCCTCCATGGCGCCAAAAACCCCGACCATCTCCTGTTCAAGAATGAGATCTCCTCATGGGAATCCACGGCACGATTCGCCTGCGGCCTAACCGTAGATGACACTGCTCCGGGGGGATGCTATGACGGCAACCTGGGGCAGGTCACCTCCCTCATCCCCCCCCTGCAGCTGGACCCGCTGCGAACCGTGGCAATCATTGTCGGACCGCCGGTCATGTACCGCTCTGTCATTCATGAATTAGAACGTAAGGGGCTTCATGCCGGACGAATCGTTGTTTCTCTTGAGCGCCAGATGCAATGCGGTGTCGGCAAGTGCGGCCACTGCAGCATCGAACACCTCCTCTGCTGCAAGGACGGCCCGGTCTTTCTCCTCAGCGAGATCGAGCATCTGCGGGGGGCTCTGTGAAACGAACCCTCACCGTCTGCCCCTACTGCGGCACCGGCTGTATGCTTTATCTCGTCAGTCAGGGGGGGCGTCTCGTGGGGGTTGAACCCAGCAGTACCCATCCGGTGAGCCGCGGATCTCTCTGTGTCAAGGGATGGAACGCCCATGCCTTCGTCCACCACCCCGATCGCCTCACGTCTCCTCTGGTCCGGGAAAAGGGAGAATTACGGCCCGCGACCTGGGACGAGGCCATCACGGTGGTTGTTGCCGGGCTTAAAGGAGTTCAAGATCGTCACGGCTCAGATGCACTCATGTTTGCCTCGTCAGCCAAGGCCACCAACGAGGAAAATTACCTCCTCATGAAACTGGCGCGAAGGGTATTCGCCACCAACAATATTGATCATTGCGCCCGGCTCTGCCACTCCTCCACGGTAACAGGACTGACTGACTGTTTCGGTTCCGGCGCCATGACCAACTCCATCGCCTGCCTTGATGACACCGACCTGATCTTCGTCATCGGCTCCAACACCACCGAGCAGCACCCCCTCATCGGGAGCCGTATCATGGCTGCAGCCCGCCGCGGCGCACGGCTCATCGTTGCCGACAACCGCCGCATCCGTCTCGCCCGCCACGCAGATCTCCATCTGCGCCACCATAACGGCAGCGACGTGGCCCTGCTGAACAGTATGATGCAGGTCATCATCTCCCAGGGACTCACCAACCTCTCTTTCAGAGAAAGACGCACGGAGAACTATCCCCTCCTGGCCGAATCGGTGGCGGAGTGGACCCCGGAGCGTGGCGCGGCAGTCACCGGTCTCACCCCCGGGGAGATCGTCGACGCCGCCCGGCTATTCGCCGGAGCCAGCTCTGCCATGATCATTTACGCCATGGGAATCACCCAACACAGTCACGGAGTAGACAATGTCCGATGCTGCGCTAACCTGGCGCTCCTCACCGGAAACGTGGGGAGGAACGGCGCCGGGGTCAATCCCCTGCGGGGTCAGAACAATGTGCAAGGTGGATGCGACATGGGAGCGCTTCCGGAGTACTATAGTGGCTACCAGAGTGTTGGCGACCCCGCTATCCGGCAAAAATTCGCCCGCTACTGGGGGGGCTCGGATCTGCCGGCAACCCCCGGCCTCCCCCTCACCAGGGCCATGGACGCCGCCCTCCAGGGACGGATCCGCGGGATGTTCATCATGGGAGAGAACCCGCTCCTCTCCGATCCCGACCAGACACACGCACGCCTGGCTCTGGAAAAGCTCGATTTTCTTGTCGTACAGGAGATTTTTCTAACAGAAACCGCCCGCCTGGCTCACGTTGTGCTGCCCTCCGCCTGCTACGCCGAGAAGGAGGGGACATTCACCAGTACCGAACGAAGGGTACAGCTGGTAAGGAAAGTGGTAGAGCCGCCTGGAGAGGCCCTCGCCGACTGGCAGATCATCTCTGCTCTGGCCCGGAGTGCGGGATGCGGAGGGTTCAGCTATGACGGGCCCTCCGAAATCATGGCCGAGATTGCGGTACTCACTCCCCAGTATGGCGGCATAACCTACGAACGGCTTGCCCCTCACGGTCTTCAGTGGCCCTGCAGCACTCCCGACGATCCCGGCACACCGATTCTGCACCGGGAGCAGTTCACCTGCGGGTTGGGACGGTTCAGCCCGGTGACGTACCGTCCCCCAGCTGAACTGCCCGATGAAGAGTACCCCTTCGTGCTGACCACCGGACGTACCTATTGCCACTGGCATACCGGCACCATGACTCGCCGGACTCACCTTCTCGACAGGGAGGAGCGGGCACCCTTCGTCGAAATAAATCCCCTTGACGCAACCCGACTGGGATTGCGGGAGCGGGAACCAGCCAGGGTTACAAGCCGCCGTGGCTCAATCATTGTGGCGGCGCGAATCAGCACCATTGTCCCACCCGGTGTGCTCTTCATCCCCTTCCACTTCGTCGAAGGCGCGGCTAACCTCCTTACCAACAACGTACTGGATCCCGAGTCGTCCATCCCGGAGTTCAAGATCTGTGCGGTCAGCGTCAGGAGAGAGGCATGAAATTCCGCTCTCCGCTCTCCGTTCTCTGTTCACCGTTTACCGTTTACCGTTTACCGTTTTCTCAGCCATAACCGGAGGACACCGTGAAAGCACTCTCCGACGGGCAGCTGTTGCATTTTTTCAAATGCCTTGAGAAAGATTGGGAGGTGCGCCTCCCTGTCACCCTCCCCGACGGAACCCGTACCCTGGGTTCCCTGAAGGATGGCCCAATCGCTCTTCTGGGAGGCTCCCTCCCCGCCAAACCAACCGGGGCGTTTTTCCCCCAGGAAGAGGAGATTTTCAGACTGTCGGAACGGGAGTTACGGCTTCCCCTACCCCCGGAACGCCCCCTCTTCGTGGCCGGCTTTACTTCCCGCGATCTGGCCTCCCTCCTTTTCATCGACCGTTTCTTTGCCGACGACCCCAAAGATGACCTTTATTTCCGTCGGCGACAGTCGGCGCTGGTGGCAGCAGTCACCGGCTGGTGTGGTCCGGGTGGTTCGTTCATTAAAATGACGTCAAAGGGATGCGACCTGGAACTCCTCCGCGATGAGCGTGGGTGGCTCCTCCTTTCACACAGCGAAGCAGGAAGGCAAGCCACGCAGGAGCTTCCGGAGGGAGATGATCCCCTCCGATTGGAGCGTTTTGTTGCGGCATCTGCGTCCCAGTCCAACGATGACGAGCTGCTGCTCAGTCAGGCAGCTGAGCTCCTCAGGGCCGACCTGGTCCCGGACTCATTCTGGAACGAGATCGGCGACCGTTGCATCCTCTGTACCGGCTGTAACCTCGTCTGTCCCACCTGCACCTGTTTCGGAATTCGAGACTGGCGCTCCGCCTCCGGAGTGGAACGAATCAGAATGTGGGATTCCTGCCAACTGGAGGGATTCATGCGTGAAGCCGGGGGGCATAACCCCCTGGGAAGCGAAGCGCTTCGAAGTCGACGCCGTATCCATCACAAGCTTGCCGCCGATTTGATGCGGTGGGGAGAGATCAGCTGCTTCCTCTGCGGCCGTTGTGACGCAACCTGCCCCACCGGCATCGGCATTGTCTCGGTCATGAAGGAGATGGTTGCCCGCCATGGAGGACCGGCAAACCAGCGGAGCAGATAGCGCCACTATGCCACAAAATCCGGTATTTGACGAATAAGTGGACTCTCTACTGTTGACAGGACACCTCAGATAAGGTAGTAACTACGGTCACGGTTTTTTATCCTTCGAACCGGTCGCAGATTTCCGTCCGAAATCCTGCAGGAGGATCGCCAACCGGTTGTTGTAACGACAATCCATATGCACAGTGAGATGATTTAACATTCATAAAGCCCCAATACGAGGAGATTCACCATGCCCTTTCGCACCGTTGCCCTGACACTTATATCGATCGTCGGCTTCGCCGTCGCATCTCAGGCCGTCGACTCACCTCCGACGAAACTGAAACTGCGGAGCACCTCTGCGCCGGAACTGACCCCCCCCACGGCGGTGGCTCAGCTTCCCGCCGGACCGCCGCCGACCTATAAGGACCCGTACACCGGCATGGAATTCGTCTTCGTCAAGGGAGGCTGCTACCAGATGGGGGATACGTTCGGAGAGTTTCCCTCCGATTTCAAGGTCCCCCCCCACGAAGTCTGCGTCTCCGACTACTGGATCGGCAAATACGAGGTAACTCAAGGGGAATGGCTCAAGGTGATGGGGGAAAACCCTTCCCACAACATCAAATGCGGTAAAGATTGTCCTGTGGAAAATATGACCTGGGAGGATACGGGCGCCTTCCTCAGCAGGTATCGGAAAAACCGGGACAAGGTCTTCCGCCTCCCCACCGAAGCTGAGTGGGAATTTGCTTGTCGCAGCGGTGGAAAACGAGAGAAGTTCTGCGGCGGTAACAATCTGGAAGAATTGGCCTGGAGCGGCGACAACCCCGGCAAAAAGACTCAGCCGGTGGGAACCAAGCAGCCCAACGGTCTGGAAATCTATGACATGAACGACAACGTTTCCGAATGGTGCAACGACTGGTTTAACCAGGATTATTATAAGAACAGCCCCAAGGATAACCCCAAGGGGCCGACTTCAGGTTTGAATCGCGTCATCCGCGGCAGCGACGGGAGGTCCGGCGAACTCAGTTCCCGGGCTGCATTCCGGAGCGGAGCTGCCCAGGATTCCCAGATCAGAACCAACGGGTTGCGCGTGGTCTTCTCTTCCCAATAGCCCCTGAATGGTAACTTCTATTTCCACACTGTCCGGAGAGGACACAGGGAGCTTTTCAACGCCCTAGGAGAGGAAGGGTGTATGAAACATCTATTTATCATAGGTTTGACCTTATTATTCCCTTTTTACTGTTCCGCGGATGAGTGGACGGCATGGGATCCGTTGAATGATGGAGCACTGAACGGTATTGAATTCAGCCATCGAGACGATTGCATTGCTGCGATGAAGGGGCCCAACTGCACCCTTTCGTGGCGCTTTTTGAGCAACTACGATGCACCGGCAACGGCGGAGTTCACCATTACGTGGGATGCAGGTAATGAACTGAAGAGCGAAACCCGACGGGTCACGCTGCAACCGGGGGAAAACAGCGCCCCATCGTTCTCCGTTTCCGGCATAGCCCTTGACGAGGTTTCGGTACGAGTCATCGCCGACGAGCAGACGATCGCCGTCACGCAACAGACACCGACCGAGACCCAACCGCTTCAGCAAAACCTTCAGGAGACAGAAGAGCTCCACCGGGCCAAGCGTGCGCGACTGCAGGAGCAGGAAGATCTGCTTAGAGCCGAAAAAGCACGGCAGCAGGAGCAAGCCGAGCAGGCTCTGGCGGCTGAGATGAAGCAGAAGCAGGAACAGAATACACTGGCCCTGGCTGCGGAGATGAAACGGAAACAGGAGCAGGAAAAACTGGCCCTGGCCGCAGAGATGAAACAGAAACAGGAACAGGACAAACTAGCCCTGGCAGCGGAAATGAAACGGAAACAGGAGCAGGATAAAATTGCCCTGGCAGTGGAGAAGAAGCGGAAGCAGGAGCAGGAAAAACTGGCACTGGCAGCGGAGACGAAGCGGAAGCAGGAGCAGGAAAAACTTGCGATGAAGCGGAAACAGGATCAGGAGATACGTGATCTTGTGGCTGAGATGAAGCGGAAACAGGAACAGCGAAAGCTCTCCCTGACACCGGATACGAAGCGGAAACGGGACGAAGAGATGTCTCAGTCGGCAGCGTCAGTGCAAAAGCTGGATAGACCGGTATTGGCAGTGGAAGTAAAACAGAAGCTGGAGCAGAAAGGGCCGGCTCGCGCGGCAGAGCTGAATAGGCAGCAGGAGGAGATACAGCCGGCGCCATTGCAACTGCAACCGGAAGAGTCCGGGGCAAAGCAAGGAGTCCCCCCCCTCCTTGGCCAGCCATATCAAGGGATCAGCAAGGCGACCCCGTCATCGTTGGAAGATAGTCGCAGCCAGTTCAGTGGAAAGAAGGAATACTCTTTCACAAAGCCCGCCACCGACTGCATAACAACCTTCATCAATGCCGATATGAACGACTGGCTGGCGTACCAGAATAACTGCTCCTCTCCGGTCCATCTTTTCTATTCCAATCCCGGTTTCGGCTCCCTTGATATTGGTCCGGGAGAGGTCGAGACGTCAGGATGGGAATGCGATGAAAGTTGCACCCCCAGTTTTGGCGCCTGCCCGGAAGGATACGCCGTGTTGAGCACCACCATGGAAATCTACACGCCACAGATGCAACGTGAGAAAAAGTCGTTCCTCTGCGGAAAGCTGAAGTAACAATTACGAATTACGAATTACGCTACCCTGACAACAAAAGGCCGCTCCCTCCGGGAAGCGGCCTTTTGTTGTTACCAGTTACCAGTCACGAGTCACCAGTCAC
>CAIUUR010000469.1 GCA_903902345.1 uncultured Geobacteraceae bacterium
ATGACAATGATTCAAAGATGAAACCGCTCAAAACGCGGGCAGGATGCCCGCTCTCCCAGGAAAAGCTGATCGACAGATTTTCCTAGGGATTTTTTTAGTGGCGAATCTCCTTAAGTGCACAACTATCCCCCACCGTCGGTAAAATCAGTCACTTTTCCTACTATGTCCCGTTGTCCCCTTCTGCCTTTTCCCCAGATACCCCCTGATCCCCGCCTCGAACCGGATCGGCTCAAAATCGAAGGTCTCTCGCCAGGAGCAGTCGCAGATACTCTCTTCCAGAAGCATCTGCAACTGATCCGAGGTCAACGGGAATATCGGAATCTTCTGCAGTAGCGGCACCACCAGCTTGATGAGACTCAGGGGACTCTTGACAGTCGTCACGCCGGATTTCCCCAGAACCGCGCCGACGACCTCCAGCATCTGAAGATAGGTGAACCGGTCAGGACCGCAGAGATCATAACTGCCCCCCACGGTTTCCGGCATCTCCAGCGACCGGACGAAACAGCGGGCCACATCATCGGCGTGAATGGGCTGCATCCGGTAAGAACCGTCGCCGATGACCGGAACCACCGGGAAGAGCCGGAGCTGACCGGCCAGCATGTTCACGAAGAGGTCCTCGGGACCGAAGACCAACGAGGGGCGAAAGATCGTCCAGTGGAGGCCCGAAGCCCGAACGGACTCCTCGGCCACATACTTGCTCCGGTGATAGTCGGAAACGGCGTCTTTCCGGGTCCCCAGGGCCGACATCTGGAGGTAGCGGCTGATACCGGCCTCCCCGGCGCCAGCCACCAGGTTCCGGGTGGCCTGAATGTGGAGTTTCTGAAAGGTCATCCCCTTCCCGGGAAATTCCCGGATGATCCCCACCAGGTTGATGACGGCATCGCACCCCTTCATAGCCTCCACCACCGAACGGAAATCCAGGACGTCTCCCCGGACGACGTCGATTCCCTCTTCCGCACTCAGCGTCCGCCGGTGAGAAAGGGTCACCACCCGGTGTCCGTTACGGCGCAGTTCACGAATGAGATGCGCTCCCACAAAACCGGTACCACCTGCGACAAAGATTTTCATTGTCTCCCCCCTTGAAAAGTGTGAATGGTGAAGAGTGGATGATGATTTTTAGTTTCTTTTCATACCACACCCTCCGGGATAATGACAGCAGGGAAAGAGAACGGGAAGGGTGAGACCGATAAGAAAAACCGCTTGTCTCGGAAAGAGTCTGGCGGTATTGTGATGGACAGCATACCGCGACGCAGCCGGGAAGGACAATAGAAGTGATCGAACCGAAAGAGGAAAAACCGATCGTAGCCATCACCATGGGAGATCCCTGCGGCATCGGCCCCGAGATCATCGTCAAGACGCTGGCCCGCCCCGAGATCTCCGCCGCCTGCCGCCCCCTGGTGCTGGGGGATCCGGCGGCGCTGGAACGGGCGCTGGCCATCACCGGAGAGATGCTGGAGGTGGTTGAGACCGATACAGTTCCCCCCATGGAATCATCACCCGGCCGAATCTACCTCCGCCCCCTGACGACGCTGGCGGCAAAAGATCTGCTCTTCGGCGCCCCCACCGTCGCCTCCGGCGCCGCCACCGTCCGCTACATCAGGGAGGCGGCCCGACTCTGCACTGCCGGTGAGGTGGCGGCAATGGCCACCGCCCCTCTCAACAAGGAGGCGATGCAGAGAGCGGGATTTTTCTATCCGGGGCACACCGAATTGCTGGCGGAATTGACCGATACCCCCGACTTCGTCATGATGCTGGCGGGTAGCAGACTCCGGGTGACTCTGGTCACCATCCATGAAGCCCTGGCCGACGTGCCGCGCCTCGTCACCATGGAG
This sequence comes from uncultured Geobacteraceae bacterium, assembly GCA_903902345.1. Classification (GTDB taxonomy): domain Bacteria; phylum Desulfobacterota; class Desulfuromonadia; order Geobacterales; family CAIOGM01; genus CAIOGM01. Next base: position 1,833 of record CAIUUR010000469.1, read on the forward strand.
AAGATCCTCTCCACCATCAGGATCACCCACAACGACCTTGAGCGCTACTTCAGGAAAAAACCCCGCCTCGCAGTACTGGCCCTGAACCCACACTGCGGCGAAGGCGGGTTGTTTGGTCACGAAGAGAGAGAGATCATCGCCCCGGCCATCGCCGCAGCCAGGGAGGAAGGTATTCAGGTATCCGGCCCCCACTCCGCCGACACCCTCTTCCACTTCGCCCTGCAGGGGGAGTATGACGCCGTAGTCTGTATGTACCATGACCAGGGGCTGATCCCGCTGAAACTCCTCCACTTTGATGACGGAGTAAACGTCACCCTGGGGCTCCCCATCATCCGGACCTCCGTGGACCACGGCACGGCCTATGATCTGGCCGGCACGGGAAAAGCCTCCGCCGCCAGCATGACCGCGGCAATCCTCATGGCGGCGGAGATGGCTGAGACCCGGAGAATAATCCAAAAAACGGCGATTGAACCACGGAGGCACTGAGACACGGAGGAAATCACTAAGACAATCTTATTTTTGGTTTTGACCCAAAAGGTTTGACCTACGTTGAAACTCACCCCATAGGTAACAATTCGAAGCTGTGTGAGATTATTCTCCGTGTCTCCGTGACTCCGTGGTGGACGAATACTTACAATGAAACCTTCTCTCAAATACTGGATCTTCATCCTGGGAATCGCCGGGGTCATCTTCTCCGTGATCCTCGCCACTGTGGCAGGCTCGTGGCTGAGTCTGACAACGGCGGAACAGTTGGTCGTGGCGGGAATGGCGGAGAAGATCCTCCCCTATCCGCTGCTGGGGGCGGTGCTTCTGGCCGCAATCATCTGCAGCCTGGTCACCCTCCTCTTTCGTGCCTACATTCTCCCCATCCTCCGGATGGCTGAGGCGACCCAACTGATCTCCCTGGCCAACCCCGACCATCGGATCATCCCTGAAGGTGGCAGAGAAGTCGTCCATCTGGCAAAGATTATCAACGCTGCGGCGGAGGAGTCCCGGAAGCTCCGTTCCCAGGTGGACGATGCAATCCGCTCGGCTCACGCGGAACTCCGGGAGGAGCGCAATCGCTTTGCAGCCCTGATGTCCGAACTCCCCCTGGGGGTGCTGGCATGCAACACCGACGGCACGATACTCCTTTACAACCAGCAGGCCCAGGCGCTGCTCCATCTCCCAACCCAGAGCATCTTTGTCTCCACCCGTCCCAGCGGGTGGCTGGGGCTGGGACGGTCGCTCTTCGGCCTTCTACCCCCGGATTCAATCTCCCATGGCCTGGAGCTGTTACGCCAGGGGGTGGCCCGGGGAGAGAGCTCCCCTACGGCGGAATTTGTCTCCACCCCGGAGGATGGACGGACCCTGCGGGTGGTCATGGCGCCGGTTTTCGGATTTCACTGTCAACTGCACGAACTCTGCATCCAGTGCGAGAGACGGCAGATGACGGGGCTCGTCCTCACCCTTGAAGAAATGACACCCCGGAGCGCCTCCCCCCCCAACAAGCCGCTTCCCTCGCCAACCGTCACCGAAGTCGCCGGTGAAACAGTCATCCCGCTCCCCCGCCCGGTCTACTACGAATTCGATCTACTCCAGGGGGGTGCTGGAGAATGGGGAAGCCACCCCCTGCGCAAGCTCACCTACGTGGTGTTCGACACCGAGACCACCGGGCTGAACCCGGCGGGAGGAGACGAAATAGTCCAACTGGGAGCAGTCCGGATCGTCAACGGCCGGATTCTCCAGGGGGAGTTCATCGACCAACTGGTGGACCCACGCCGCGCCATTCCCGACGAGGCGGTGGCGGTGCATGGTATCACCGGAAAGATGGTGGCCGGCCAGCCGACAGTGGAAGAACTCCTCCCCTATTTTCACCGGTTCACGGAAGGAGCGGTCCTGGTGGCGCACAACGCTGCCTTCGACATGCGCTGCCTGAAGCTCAAGGAGCGCCAAAGCGGAGTCCGCTTCGACAATCCGGTGCTGGATACTCTCCTCCTTTCCTCCGTGGTCCACCCCCACCAGGAGGGGCACTCCCTGGAAGGGATTGCCGGTCGGTTGAATCTGACGGTGGCCGGCCGCCACACCGCACTGGGAGACGCCATGGTCACCGCCGAGATCCTCCTCAAGCTGATTCCGCTGCTGGAGGCCCAGGGAATCACCACCCTTGAGGGAGCGCTGAAGGCATCCCGCACCTCGGCCTATGCCAGAGTTACCTACTGAAAGATCGGCTTAAATTCCTCTATGAGGTCCTCCACGGAGGTCATCCGACTGACCCCCCCCAACTGGCGCTCCAGCCCCGAGGCCCGCAACAGATCCCGCACCCCAGCGTGGGCCTCGGCCACCCGGAGATGAATCCCCTGGAGTGCCAGCTCCTCCTCCACGCCGGCCAGCATCCGCCCCCCCGCTGAATCCACATAAGGGGAGGTGGAGAGGTCGAAGATGACGAGCCGAACCGGGAACTCTGCCGACTCTATCCGCTCCCGGACGGTCGCCGCTATATATTCCACGTTAAAATAGAGAATGGCCCCCTCCACACGAAGCAGGAGGACCCCGGGGAAGAGTTCGTTGTCCGGATGACGCTCCACATCGGAAAACCTCACACTGCCGGGAATCCGCCCCAGCGTGGCCACATGGGGAGCGGCCGTCAAGCGAAGCAGCAGAAGAAGCGATGCGACCACCGAGATTCCTACCCCCTCCAGGATGCCGAAGAGAAGCACCCCTCCCAACGCCACCAACGCCACGGCGAATTCCAGCCGGCTGATTCGCCAGAGCCGCCGGAACTCACCGGGATCAATAAACCCCGCTACAGCCCAGATGACGATCACCGCCAGGACCGCCTCCGGCAGGGCCCGGAGGAGCCCGGTGAGAAAAAGGAGGACTACACCCAGAAGGACCGAAGTAACTATCAGCGCCAGCGGCGTCCGGGCGCCGGCCTGGTCGTTCACCGCCGACTGGGAGAGCCCCCCCGCCACCGGATACCCCATCGTCACGGCAGCGGCGAGATTGGCCATACCCAGACCCAGGAGTTCCTGACGTGCGTCAACGGCATACCCATGGCTGAGACCGAAAGTTCGCGCCGCGGTGATGCTCTCCATGTAGGCGAGGAGAAAACAGGCAAAAGCAAGATGTGTCACCTGATTCAGATCACCCGGGGAGAGCGCCGGGAGACAGAACCGGGGGAGTCCCTGGGGGATGGCGCCCACGACCTTCACGCCATACCCTTCCAAATGTAATAGCGGCACCAGAGCGATAGCCACCACAACTACGACCAGCGCCACCGGACGCCCAGGGAGCCACCGTTCGCCGGCCAGCAGGAGAAGCAGGGCGCCGACAGCAACGGCAAGGACGACGGGATTAGTCTCGGGAAGATGGCGGAACAGATTTTCCAGCCTCTGGAACAAGTGGCTCCCGCTGTCGGGTACGCCCAGGAGCCGGGGGAGCTGGGTGGATGCGATGCTCAGCGCAGCCCCCGCCTTGAAACCCAGGAGGATTGTCTCGGAAATAAAGTTGACGACAGCACTCAACCGGAGGAACCACGCCGCTATGCTCATGAACCCAACCAGCAACGCGGTGGTGGCGGTGAGCGCCGCATAGCGCACCGGGTCCCCCCCGGCAAGGGTTCCCGCAACGCCGGCGATCATGAGGGAAATGGCGGCGGTGGGGCCGATGGCCAGTTGGCGGCAGGAGCCGAAGATCGCATAGACGATTCCCCCCACCAGGTAGCAGGAGAGTCCCACCTGGGGGGGGAGCCCGGCCAGGGAGGCATAGGCCATGGCCACCGGCACGGCGTAGGCGGCCAGGGTTACCCCGGCGTTCAGATCATCCATAAGCCACCTCCTCTCATAGAGTGGTAGCCACTGCAGGAGGGGAAACGCGGCATAACACCGCTGCCCCAGCGGCTGTTTTGGTCTGCCGTTGGATGACCCGTTCATGATAATCCCGATTCCAGCGTAGAGGTTGGAGGCACTCCCTGACCATACTGAACGTACGGAGAAAGTACAAGGGAAAGAGTGTCCGGAGAGATGGCTGTCGGCTTCTGCGTCAAAAAGACACAATTTATATTGACGGGCAAAAAGTTGTGCTCTACTTTGTGAATCGAACCTCGCTTTTGATACTCCATCTCTGAAAGGTTGAAACCGATGCAGATCTCATTGAAACCCCTGCTCCTGCTCCTCCTTCTCACCCTTACCGGATGCGCCTCCGTCTCCATGGTGGCATCGTGGAAGGATCAGACCGCTCCCCCCAGGAGCTATGGCAAGTTCCTCGTCGTAGGGATCACGGAGAACGGGCTGATGCGCCAACTTTTTGAAGAGGTCGTGGCCACCGAATTGCGCAAGAAGGGGCTCGCCGCCACCCCCAGCTACGCCGTAACCGGCATGGAGGAGAAACAAACACGGGAATCGCTGGAAAGGGCGGTACGAAAGTCGGCGGTGGACGCCGTGATCACGACACGGGTAACCGGGAGTAAACGGTCCACGGAGAGCCATGTGGGATACGTCCTGACTGACCGGGGCTTTGCCAACCCGTACCTTAACAGCTACGATGTCATGCCCAATGACCTCTACGGTTTCTACGGAGCGTCAGTTGTCTCCTACGCTACCTTCGACATGAAACCTGTGGAGGTCACCAACTCCACCACCTTCACCCTGGAAACCAATCTCTTCGACACGGAGAGCGGCAAACTGGTCTGGTCGGGCACCACCACTACCGTAGACCCCAAAGGGGTCATCACTGCCAGTGAGAAGTTTTCCCGGGTCGTCATCACCGCCCTGAGCAAGGAGGGATTGATCCCATGAAACGACACCCGCTGAAGAGCACCGTAACGACCCTCATGTCGTGCATCCTTTCCGCAAGCCTGTTCCTCCTCTTTGGTTGCTCGTCCATCAAGGTGGTTGAGAGCTGGAATCAAGCGACACCGCCGGCGCAGCAGTTAAAGAAGCTGATGATCATCGGCATAGGCCACGACGAAGCCCTGCGCGCCATGGCGGAAAACATCCTGGTGGAAGAGCTGAGGAAGGGGGGAGTCGAGGCGGTGGCCAGCCACACCCTGGTGAAAGAGATCGACAGCGCCAAGCGTGAAGAGGTTGTGGCGGCGATCCACTCGGTGGATGCGGACGGCGTGCTAACCATCAAGCCGGTGGCCAAGGGGAGCACAAAGGTAACTCAGGGTGGTCGGAATGAAGGTATCTACGGAACCGCGACGAATTTCGGCGGTTCGCCCCTTGCCGGGGCCACGACCTATTCACGGGCGACACTCCAGACCAATCTCTACGACAGTAAAACGGCAAGGCTTCTCTGGAGCGCCACGGTCTCCACCTACGACGCAGGGGATCCGCCACGGGTAAGCCGCGATTTGGCCGACTACTTCCTGAAGAGCTTTCGCCGGGACGGTTTTTTGTAACTCCCCACGAAAGCCACGGAATATGGCGTGCTGCTCTCTCCGCCCCCCCCCCTCTCCGGTGGCACGCCATGGTCCTGAAGTCATTTCCTCGCACAAAACCCCTCCTCCAGGGGCAGTCACCTGAAAGTTCGCCTCCCTGACGAAACTCCCATCCCGCCGCAGTGACCATCATCCCGTTCAACAAACGGGCTTCGTCCCAAAGCATACCAGTTTGATGAATACGCGCATCTCCCTCCGGAAAGGCGAAAGTGCTCCTGCACTCGGTTAATTTCCGTGGACAGCCTCGCCCATTAATGGTAGAAAAGTTTAGTTAATACTGGCAATTATGGGATCATCGGCATTTACCGGCACCTGACGCTGAGCAACGAGGGGATAAGGATATGCGACCAGACTACATCCGTTGGGTGAAAAATAGCGCCGCCATGGTGAGGGCCGGCGCCTTCGGAGTTATCCTCTGCGGCACTTCAATCATAACGGGGTGCGAGAAGCGTGAGGCAGCGGCGCCTCCCCTCCCCCCCACCGTGGAGGTGGTTGCCGTGATCCGGAAGGACGTCCCCATCTTTCAGGAATGGGTCGGCGCCCTGGACGGCTCGGTGAATGCCGTCATCAAGCCCCAGGTTACGGGATACCTCACCAAACAGAACTACCGGGAGGGAGAACTGGTCAGGGCGGGGCAGCCACTTTTCGAGATCGACCACCGGACCTTCAAGGCCACCCTGGACCAGAAGCAGGGATCCCTGGATGAAGCCAGGGCAAACCTGGCCCGAGGGGAGGCGACCGCTGCCACTGCCAAGGCCGACCTGGCCCGGATCAGACCGCTGGCGACCAAAAACGCCGTCTCCCAGAAGGATCTGGACGACGCCGTGGGGAAGGATCTGGCGGCATCTGCATCGGTAGCGTCAGCCAAGGCAGCCATCGCCGGCGCAACCGCCAACCTGGAAACGGCTCGACTGGAGCTGGGGTTCACGAAGATCACCTCCCCGGTGACCGGCATCGCCGGCATCGCCAAGAGCCAACTGGGGAACCTGGTGAGTCCGGGAATGCAGTCAGAACTGACCACCGTCTCCACCGTCAACCCCATCAAGGTCTACATCAATATCAGCGAACAGGAGTATCTCAAGGTCAGCAGCTCCGGCCAACGTGCGGGAGAAATGGTTCTGGAGCTGATCCTGGCCGACGGCTCCCTACATCCCCACAAGGGAAAGTTTGCGCTGGCCGATCGACAGGTGGAGAGCAACACCGGTACGCTGAAGGTAGGATGTCTCTTCCCCAATCCCGACAATTTGCTCCGTCCCGGCCAGTACGGCAGACTCCGGGCGCAGATAACGGTGAGGAAAGGGGCGCTCCTCATCCCGGAACGGGCGGTCACCGAGATGCAGGGGAAATACCTGGTGGCAGTGGTGGGGAGCGACAACAAAGTTGATATCCGCCAGGTGAAGGTGGGGGAGCGGGTGAACGGAGCCTGGATCATCCAGTCCGGCCTGAAGCCGGGGGAGGTGGTGGTGGTTGAAGGAACCCAGAAGGTCCGCCCCGGTTCTCCCGTCAAAACCACCCCTTTCAACCCTGCTCCCGCCACCGCTCCCGCACCTCCGGCGGCAGACAAGAAGGGGTAGCGGTCATGTCCAAGTTTTTCATAAACCGTCCCATCGTAGCCATGGTGATCTCCATCCTCATGGTGATCCTCGGTCTCGTCGCCCTGTCGGGACTCCCCATCGCCCAGTATCCCAACATCGCCCCCCCTTCCGTCCAAGTCAGCACCAGCTACACCGGGGCCGACGCCCTGACTCTGGAGCAGTCGGTGGCCACCCCCATCGAACAGCAGATGTCCGGGGTCGACAATCTGGAGTATATGTACTCCATCAACGCCAACAACGGGAGTATGTCCCTCTACAACTACTTCGACCTGAAGAGCGACGCCAATACGGACCAGCTGCTGACCCAGATGCGTGAAGGGCAGGCCGAAGCCAGCCTCCCCTCCAGCGTCAGGAACTACGGGGTGACGGTTCAGAAATCCAGTTCCTCCCCGCTCCTCCTCTTCAACCTCTACTCCCCCAAGGGGTCCTACGACAACGTCTTCCTTGCCAACTATGCCTACATCAACATCAATGACCAGATGACCCGGGTCAAGGGGATCGCCAGTATCACCGTCTTCGGCGCCGGACAGTACGCCATGAGGATCTGGGTCAAGCCGGACCAGCTTGCCAAACTCAACATCACCATTCCCGAGATCACCAGCGCCATCCAGACACAGAACAGCGTCAACCCGGCAGGAAAGGTGGGAGCGCAACCGGTTCCCAAAGGTCAGGAGTTCACCTACGCGGTACGAGCTCAGGGACGACTTCAGTCCGAGGAAGATTTCGGAAATATCGTCCTGCGCGCCGATTCCGGCGGCTCCATGGTCCGGGTAAAGGATGTGGCCCGCATCGAACTGGGAGCACAGAACTACGAATCCGAGAGCCGACTGAACGGCAAGCCGTGCGCCATGATCGCCGTCTACCAGATGCCGGGGGCCAACGCCCTGGAGGCCGCCGCCGGCGCCAAGAGCCTCATGACCCAGCTGAGTAAAAGCTTCCCCCCGGACATGGAGTATACCGTATCCCTGGATACCACCCTGGCGGTCACCGAAGGGATTAAGGAGATCAAGCAGACCTTCATCGAGGCCCTGATCCTGGTCATCATCGTGGTCTTCATCTTTCTCCAGGGGTGGCGGGCCACCCTCATCCCCCTCCTGGCGGTCCCCGTCTCTCTGGTGGGGACCTTCGCCCTCTTTCCCCTCTTCGGCTTCTCCATCAACACCCTCTCCCTCTTCGGCATGATTCTGGCCATCGGGCTGGTGGTGGATGACGCCATTGTCGTCGTGGAGGCAGTGGAGCTGCATATCGAGGGGGGGCTATCCCCCAAGGAGGCGACCTTCAAGGCCATGGAGGAGGTCTCCGGCGCCCTTATCGCCATCGCCATCATCCTGGCGGCAGTCTTCGTCCCCACCGCCTTCATCTCCGGCATCACCGGTCAGCTGTACCAGCAGTTTGCCGTGACCATCGCGGTCTCCGTCATCATCTCCGCACTCAATGCCCTGACCCTCGCCCCGGCCCTCTGCGCCCTGCTCCTCCGCCCCAAGAAGAAGGGGAACGGCCCGCTGCAGAAATTTTACGACGGTTTCAACAGGCTCTTCGGCAAGGCCACGGACGGCTACGTGGGGATCTGCCGGGTCGCCCTTCGGAAGAGCGCTATCAGCATGCTTCTCCTGCTCCTCACCGCCGGGGCCGCGGGATTTCTGGGTAAAAGTATCCCCTCAAGTTTCCTCCCCGATGAGGATCAGGGGTATATCTACGGCTGTATCCAGCTCCCCGACGCCGCATCTCTCCAGCGGACCGGCGAACTCTGCACGAAGGCCGAGAAACTGATCCTGGCGACTCCGGGAGTCAAGTACTGTTCCACGGTGGTGGGCTACAGCATGCTCAGTCAGGTGAGCAACAGCTACAGCGCCTTTTTCTTCATTTCCCTGGAGGAGTGGGCCACGCGGAAGAAACCGGAAGAGCAGTACGGAGCCATCAAAAAGAACATCTCCCGGCAGTTGGGGAGCATCCCCGGCGCCATCGGCTTCAGCTTTCCGCCGCCGGCCATCCCCGGCGTCGGGACCTCCGGGGGAGTCACCTTTGTCCTGGAGGATCGGGCGGGGAAGGATATCCCCTTCCTGGCGAAAAACCTGGCCACGTTCATGGCCGCGGCCAGAAAACGCCCCGAACTGGCCAGCGTCACCACCACCTTCAGCCCCACGGTGCCGCAACTCTTCATCGACGTGGACCGGGACAAGGTGCTCAAGCAGGGGGTAAACATCGCCGATGTCTACCAGACGCTGCAGAGTTTCATGGGAAGCGGCTTTGTCAACTACTTCAACCGCTTCGGACGGCAGTGGCAGGTCTACATTCAGGCTGAGGGAGAGTATCGGACCAAGGTGGATAACGTGGGACAGTTCTACGTCCGGAACAATCAGGGGGGGATGGTGCCGCTGTCGGCCCTCACCAGCGTCCGGCACGTCACCGGCCCCGAGTTCACCATGCGCTACAACCTGTACCGTTCGGCCCAGATCAACGCCTCGGCGGCCGCCGGCTACAGCTCGACCCAGGCCATGAAGGCCCTGGAAGAGACCTTTGCCCAAACCATGCCGGGTGAGATGGGGTTCGACTACATGGGAATGTCGTTCCAGGAGCAGAAGGCCCAGAAGGGGGTCTCCACCATGGCGATCTACGCCTTCTCCATCCTCTGCGTCTTCCTAATCCTGGCTGCCCAGTACGAGAGCTGGTCCCTCCCCTTCTCGGTTCTTCTGGGGACTCCCATCGCCCTGGCCGGCGCCTTCGGCGGGCTCCTGTTCCGCCAGTTCGAGAACAACGTCTACGCCCAGATCGGCCTGGTCATGCTCATCGGCCTGGCGGCCAAGAACGCCATCCTCATCGTGGAGTACGCCAAGATGGAGCATGAAAAGGGGCTCCCCCTGGTGGAAGCGGCTCTGGAGGGGGCACGGCTTCGACTCCGCCCCATCCTCATGACCTCCTTCGCCTTCATCCTGGGGTGTGTTCCTCTGGCCATGGCCAGCGGCTCCGGGGCTATTTCCCGCCAGGTCATGGGAACCACGGTCATCTTCGGGATGCTGGCCGCGTCCTTCATCGCCATCTTCATTATCCCGGTAACCTTCTACGTCATGGAACGACTGGTCCAGAGTAAGGTACCGTTCCCCCGGGAAAATGCGGGCGACTCCACCGGGAAAGGGGGTAAGCACCATGCGTAGAATCCTCATCGTCTGCACCACGACCCTGACCCTGGCCGGCTGCATGGTGGGCCCCGACTACCACCGCCCCACAACGGAAACACCCAAGGGGTGGCGCGTGGAAGAGAGCAGCAGCCGGGAGGTCGCCAACACCGCCTGGTGGCGGCAGCTGGATGACCCGGTCCTTGACGAACTCATCGCTGCATCCCTCCGGGAGAACAAGGATCTCCTCATCACCACGGCCCGGGTGGAGCAGTATGCCGCCCAGTACGGCGTGACACGGGGAGATTTCTACCCCCAGATCTCGGCTTCGGCCAAATTCGGTCAGGCGGCGGTGACGGAGCGGAGCGGCAACGGCCTCCCTCCCGGCTACCACGTCGTCACCGGGGGGCAACAGGCAGTGCTTAACGCCAGCTGGGAGCTGGATATCTGGGGACGGATCCGGAGGAGTAGCGAATCGGCCCGGGCCGATCTCCTGGCCAGTGAAGAGGGGCGGCGCGGGACGATCCTGACCCTGGTCAGCACCGTAGCCTCCTCCTACGTGAATCTGCGGGAACTGGACAAGCAGCTGGAAATCACTCGAAGGACCGTCCAAAGCAGAAAGGAGTCGCTGGCCATCTTCCAACTCCGCTTCGATGCGGGGATCATCAACGAGATGGCTCTGGCCCAGAACAGGTCCGAATATGAGGACGCCCTGGCCACGGTTCCCAAGATAGAGAAGGCCATTGCCCAGCAGGAGAATGGTCTGAGCATCCTCCTGGGGCGCAATCCCGGCCCCGTTCCCCGGGGGAGCAGCATCGACGAGTTGAAGCTCCCGGCTGTACCGGCGGGTCTCCCCTCGGACCTCCTGGAGCGGCGCCCCGACATCAAACAGGCCGAGCAAAATCTCATCTCCGCCAATGCCCAGATCGGCGTGGCCAGGGCGGCCTATTTTCCCACCATCTCCCTCACCGGACTGTATGGTGTCTCCAGTTCCGCCTTCTCCGACCTGCTCACCGGACCGGCCCGGCTCTGGCAGTACAGCGCCCCCGTTTCCCTCCCCCTCCTCACCGCCGGCAAGATCGCCAGCCAGGTTAAGGGAGCCGAGGCGTCTCGGCAACAGTACCTGCTCAAGTATCAGCAGAGCATCCAGAATGCCTTTCGCGAGGTGAATGACCTCCTGGTGGACCAGAACCGGACGGGTGAGCAACTGGCGGCCCAGAAACGCCAGGTGGAAGCTCTCCGGAGCTACGCCTCCCTTGCCTGGCTCCGCTACGACAACGGCTATTCCAGCTATATCGAGGTGCTGGACGCCCAGCGAAGCCTCTTCAACGGGGAGCTTTCCTACACCCAGACCCAGGGAAACCTCCTCATTGCCGCCATCTCCCTCTACAAGGCCATGGGGGGGGGCTGGGTGACGAAGGCTGAGAACCTGGCGCCCCCCACGGTGGTATTCCGCGATCCGTCCCCTCCGCCCTGAGCCGACGAAGGGAACAATTCAGCCCGTCAAACTCTCCCCCAAAACATATTGACGGTCGCCGGGACGTGATGGTATTGTTACGTGCTGGAAACACCTCTTTTTTCCTTAATAACCGCACACCTCCAGCGGGATCTGCCTTGAATGGGTCAACGACGTTCCCGGCGCTGGAGATCAATTGTGTCGGCCATCCCAGAAGGGGTTTCGCGTGAACGCACCAATCTTCGTCGATTATTACGAGTTGCTGCAACTGAGTTCCAACGCAGATACGACCACCATTGAACGTATCTTTCGCCATCTCGCCAAGAGATTCCACCCGGACAATCCGAAATCCTCGGACAACGACCGATTCTACCAGATCGTCGAGGCTCATCGGGTCCTCGTGGATCCGGAAGCCCGCGCCCGCTATGATGTCACCTACCAGGATTACTGGAACCGTAAATGGAAACTCGCGTCGGAGGCCAGTGACGGCTCCGCCTTTGCCGACGACCAGGTAATCCGGGAGCACCTCACATCGCTTTTGTACGTTCAACGGCGACGGAACATGAGAAATCCGGGACTGGGTGAACACGAAATTCAACGCCTCCTGGGGATTCCCTCGGAGTTGGTGGAATTCCACCTCTGGTATCTCAAGTCCAAGGGTTGGGTGGAACGTCTGGAGACCGGACAGTTGGCCATCAGCGCCCTGGGTGTCGACCAGGTTGAGCTGAGCCGACTTCGCCTCAAACCTGACCGTCTCCTGACGAACCAGAGTATGGCCGGCACCCGCAAGGGTGGCGAAGAGCAGGCCTTGGTCGAAACCTCTCCGGAAATACCGGAGGCACTCACCGCTGAACGTAGTGCGGAATCGGACCCGGGACCACTCCATGAATAGATCCGAATCAGTAACGGGACCTGGGAGGTCAGATGTTTCGAGGTAAGCTGCTGTACAAGGTCGTCGGGATTACCGGCATTACCCTGCTCGCCGGATTCACCGCCATGGGAGTTCTCTCCCTCTGGCTGGAGTATCAGGCGATCACGCAGCTTCAGATCACCAACAACAGAAACCTGGCCGCCATAATCACCAAAAACATCACCGACACCATGATGAAGGGTGAAGCACGCGAAATCACCACCTACGTGAAGGAGATGAAGGCAAAACAGTTTTTCAGCGAGTTAAAGCTGTTCAATGCCGAAGCCGTTGACGCCATCGCCCCCACTGCCGGCAAAAACGGTGAGATCATGAAGGCCATGGCAACGGGAAAATCGTTGGACCGGATCCTCACGGTGAAGGGCTCGCACTTGTTGAGTTCCGTCATCCTGCTTCCCAACGAAGAACGGTGTGTGCGGTGCCATGGCGCCACGACCCGCTTTCTCGGAGCACTCATGCTCACCACCTCCCTGGATGCGGGTTACGCACGGGCGCAACAGCTCACGTTGCTTCTCACCGCGGCAGGAATTACCTTCTTCATTCTCATCGTCTCCAGCATGATTCTCCTGTTCAAGAGGAGCATCGTCAGTGATGTCCTGATCTGCGCCGGAATAGTGAAACACCTGGCAGAGGGAAAGGGAGACCTTACCACGCAACTCCCCGTCCGGAGCAATGATGAAATCGGTCAGCTTGCCTTAGGCATCAATAAACTTACCGGCACGCTGAGAGAGACTATTTCCGATCTCTACCGGCAGACGGAACGGACGGCGGTGTCAATCTGCACGGTTGACCGGGAGACTCTGGAGATGCTCGCCGTCGCGTCCAGCCAGAAAGAGCAGTCCACATCTTTAGCCGTGGCGGCGGAAGAGATGGCGGCGACCCTGAATGAGGTTGCCGCCAATACCCACCAGGCGACACTTCTCTCCCGTCAGGTGGATGGCGCCGCCGGCGAGGGAATGGAGGCGGTGGCAAAGACGTTCACCTGCATGGAGACCATCAGCGGCACGGTTGGGGACACCCTGAAGACGGTGGAAAGGTTGGCTGCTTCATCCGGCACCATCGGAGAGATATCCACCCTCATCGAAGATATCGCCGACCAGACCAGCCTCCTGGCGCTCAACGCCGCCATCGAAGCCGCCAGGGCCGGTGAACATGGGAGGGGGTTTGCCGTCGTCGCCGATGAGGTGAAGAGCCTCTCCGCCAAGACCGCTTCCTCCACCAGGGAGATTTCCCGGATCATTCGCAACATCCAGCAGGAAAGTTCGGCCGCTACCTCCGCCATGTTCCTCGTGAAGGAACGGGTGGAGGAAGGGGTCGCCAAATCCATCGCCGCACGTGATTCCCTGAAAAACATCCTCACGCTCTCCGGTGACGCCACGGGAATGATTCACCAAATCGCCTACGCCACCGAGGAACAGAGCGTCACCACTGCGGATATTTCCATGAGGATTCTTCAGATTTCCGAGCTGGCGTCACGGGTCCATTCGCAGATGCAGATAAACGAGGTGATGTTTCGGCGACTCGCCGAGGTGGCCGAGCAGGTCTTCTCCACCGTGGGCAATTTTCGGGTAGGGAACAAACACGATGCCATGAAAGAGTACGCCGATGACCTGAAGGAGCGGACAGTCGCGTTGCTGGAGAAAGCCCTCGCCGACGGGAAACTTACCCTGAACGAGCTCTTCGACCGGAAGTATCTCCCCATCCCCAAGACTTCACCCCAGAAGTTCACCACAACCTTCGACAGTTTTTTTGACCAGGAGGTCACTCCTCTCCAGGAGCGTATTCTTGAGCAGGATGAAGGGATCTTCTTTGCCATCTGCGTGGATGATCATGGCTATGTCCCCAGTCATAACCGACGCTACGCGCAGCCGCTGACCGGAAATCAGGCTCTGGACAAGATCCACAACCGGACCAAGCGCATCTTCGACGACCGGACGGGGTTACGGGCCGCCGTCAATATCGAACCGTATCTCCTTCAAACCTATATGCGCGATACCGGGGAGATCATGAACGACATTTCCACCCCCCTGGTAATTCAGGGGCGCCACTGGGGAGCGGTGAGGATCGGCTACCACTGCGTGGAAGAGGTATCCTGAAGGCGGGCTATCCCCGTCCACGGTCCGGCAGCCGCCGGAGAACCGACCGGAGATACCCCAGGGAAAGGAGAGCGGCAGACCAGGTGACGACGGCGATCCCCCACCAGATCCCCCTGATCCCCATCCCCAGACCATTCGCCAAGAGGAGAAAGATCGGGATCGGGGCGATGACCTGGCGAAAGCTCCCGATGACCACGGCAAAGAGCGGCCGCTTGAGCCCCTGGAGGGTGAAGACGCTTATATAGAGGATGACATAGGCTGCCAGAACGAATGCGGCGACCCGCAGATAACCGGCGCCTATCTCCACAACTGCGGCGTCGGTGGTAAAGAGACACATGGTCCGCTCCGCAAGAAAAAAAAGCGCCACCCCTCCCCCCCCCATCAACAACACCCCGCCGACCATGGCGCTCCGCACCGTCTCCCGCACCCTGCTCGCCAGACCAGCTCCGTTGTTCTGCGCCACCAGCGCCAGGGTGGCCACGTTCAGCCCCATGACAGGGAGCAGGAACAGCTGTTCGATGCGGGTGGCGATGCCGTAGGCCGCCACCGCCTCCCTCCCGAAGCGCCCCAAGAACCAGGTGATAACAAAGATCCCCAGGGCCACGGTGAGCATGGAGCAGCTGGCGGGGAACCCCTGCCTGGCCAGCGCCAGGAACGGCTCTCTCCGGGGGAGGAAATCTCTGCGGCGGGCGCCGGCCATGAGGCCGCTGTTCCTCAGCGCCGTTCCGAGGTAGAGCGTC
The DNA here is from genome assembly GCA_903902345.1 of uncultured Geobacteraceae bacterium. Taxonomy (GTDB): domain Bacteria; phylum Desulfobacterota; class Desulfuromonadia; order Geobacterales; family CAIOGM01; genus CAIOGM01. The sequence continues at coordinate 17,183 of CAIUUR010000469.1, forward strand.
CCCAACCCCTGGACCATGATCGTGGCCCAGGCTATTCCCGCCACCCCCAGGGGGGGAAGCCCGAACCCGCCGAAGAGGAACCAGGGGTCCAGCACCAGGTTGAGGAAAAATCCGAACACCAGGAAATTACGAAAGGGCCGGGTGTTCCCCGCCGCGTTGAGGGAGGCGTTGAGGGATTGGTTGAGGATGAAGAAGGTCGCCCCGGCGAAGATGACGTCCACGTAGGAAAGTGCCAGGAAGAGATACTCCTCCCTGGCCCCCAGGGTGCGAAAGAGCGTGGGGGCCGCCACGAAGCCGGCGACGGTCACCAGGAGGCCGTGCACTCCGGCGAAGGTGATGGCCTGGGCGGCATAACTCCTTGCTTCCAGCACCCGCTCCGAGCCCAGAGCGTTGCCGATGAGAGAGGTGGCGCCGGTGGAGATACCGCTCCCCACGGCGATGATGAGAAAAAAGAGTGGAAAGGAGAGGGAGATGGCAGCCAGCGCCTGGGTGGAGACCCTTCCGGCGTAGATGGTGTCCACCACATTGAACATGGTATTGAAGAAGAAACCGACCCCCACCGGCACGGCGAGTCGCCGCAGTATCCGGGGTATGGGGGCGACGGTCAAGTCGTGGGCGTTGTCCAAGGGGTAAACCTTTAAAATCCGTCGCACGCAGAGGCGCAGAGAATGCAACGTAAGCAAACAGCGTTTGAACCACGGAGACACTGGGACACGGAGAGAATCACTGAGAAAATCAGATTCTTGGTTTTAACCCAAAAGGTTTAACCAACTTCAGGAATTACATCAGCAGAACAATAGAAAATACTATAAGATTTTCCTCTGTGTCTCCGTGTCTCCGTGGTGGACTGCTTTTTCCAGGATCATCTTTACCCAAAAACCGCCCGCACGGGGAATCCCGACACGGGCGGCTTTGGGTATCGAACGACAGGGTTCATCCTCTACAGAAAATAGTCGAAATCCTGTTCCCGGTGGGACCAGCGGAGGAGATGAAAGAGGTGGGCCGGCTCGTTCCCCGGATCCAGCTTCACGAAGTTGCGCTCCCCTTTCCAGTAGTAGCGCTTCCCCGTGATCAGGTCGTGCAACTGGTAGGTCTCGTCCGGCTTGATCCCCAGTTCGTGGATCGGGACGTACACCGCTGTCTCCTGGGGCTCGAAGGGGTTCAGGTTGACGACCACAAAGATATGATCCCGCTCCTCCTCCCGGTGCTTGCCGTAGAAGAGGACCTGCTCGTTGTCGGCCCGGTAAAAGCGAAGATTACGGTTTTCCTGAAGAGCCGGGTGCTCCCGCCGCACCGCGTTGAGTCGACCGATATACTCCTTGATATTGCCGGGACGATCCCAATCCCAGACCTTGAAGTCGTACTTCTCCGAATTGAGGTACTCCTCCTTACCGGGGAGCGGGGTCCCTTCGCAGAGCTCGAAGCCGTTGTACATCCCCCAGGTGGGGGCAAGGGTGGTGGCCAGGAGGGCGCGGATCTTGAAAGATGACCGGGGAGCGTTCTGGAGAAACTCGGGAAGGATATCCGGCGTGTTTACAAAGAGATTGCCGCGAAAATACTCGGCCACGTCCCCCTGGGTCAGCTCGGTAAAGTACTCCGTGATCTCCTGCTTGAAGTTGCGCCAGGTAAAGTACGTGTAGGACTGGGTATAGCCGGACTTGGCCAGGATCTGCATCATCTTGGCGCGGGTGAACGCCTCCGCCAGGAAGATGACATCCGGCCCGACCTTCCGGACCTCGGCAATGAGCCATTTCCAGAACTCCACCGGCTTGGTGTGGGGATTGTCCACCCGGAAGATCCGGACCCCCTGCTCCATCCAGAAAAGAAAAATCTCCAGAACCCCGTTCCAGAGCCCTTCCCGGTCGGTCGTGGTGAAATCCAGGGGATAGATGTCCTCGTATTTTTTGGGGGGATTCTCGGCAAACTTGATGGTGCCGTCAGGGCGCTTCTTGAACCACAACGGATGTTCCTTCACCCAGGGGTGATCCGGGGAGGTCTGGAGAGCGATGTCCAGGGCGATCTCCATCCCCCGACTCCGGCAGGCCCGCTCGAAAGTCCGGAACTCTTCAAGGGTCCCCAGGGATGGCTCCACCGCCGTGTGGCCGCCGAATTCGTTACCGATGGCGTAGGGGCAACCGGGAGAGCCCGGAGGACAGACCAGGCTGTTGTTAGGCCCTTTCCGGTTGGTGAAGCCGATGGGATGGATGGGGGGGAGGTAGATCACGTCGAACCCCAGCCCCGCAATCTCGTCCAGCCGTCCCTCCATCTCGGCGAAGGTGGCCGACCGGGTGGGGTCGGTCCCCTGGGAGCGGCCCCACATTTCGTACCAGGAGCCGAACTCGGCCCTCTTCCGGTCCACGGTGGCCTCAAGAATCTGGTGATACCGGCCGGAGTCGGCGCGGTCCGGGTACTGAGCCATGAGGAGGCGCAACTCTTCCCCCAGGACGACGTCGTTCACCGGGTCCCCCCCGGGTCCCATCTTCTGTCCCGCGGCAAGTCGCCGGAGGAGGAGCGCGATGTCGGCCAACAGATCGCTCACCGGTTCCTTGCGTGCCGCGGCATCACTCACCGCCGTCAGGAGCTCCAGCGCCCGCTCTGCGGTGGTGGAGCTCTCCAGCCGCTCCTCGAAACAGGCCAACTTTTCGGCAATGCGGGCCGCGTCGGCCCCGGTGGCCCGGGCAATGGCCCCCTCCACAATTTTTCGCCCTTCCAGGAGGTCGCTGGTGAGATCCTGACCCGCCTCATGCTTCTTCCGGGTATCATGAGCCCAGGAAAGAAAGGGATCACGCCAGGCGAAGACGGTGTATTCGTAGGTGGCATTCTCCTCCAGGCGAAACGTTCCGCTCCAGCGGTCGTTCACCAGGGGGGTCATCTCCACCTCGCACCACTGGCTCTCCCCCTTTTTGCGCCACTGGGCCACGGCTCGGACCACATCGTGGCCGTGGGTGAAGATGTCTGCCTCCACGACCAGCAGGTCCCCCACGACCCGCTTCACCGGAAATCGGCCGCCGCTGACGGCGGGGGTCACCGCCTCCACGTTGACGGTATCTATCTCAGGAATCATTTCCCAACTACCTCCTCATAAAGTTCGCGGACACGTCCGGCGATACTCGTCCATGAATAATGATCCTCGGCGCGCTTTCTCCCCGCCACGCTCAGCCGCTCCCTCAAGGCAGGGTCGGCCACGATCCGGTTGATCCCCGCGGCCAGTTCCCGGGCGAACTTTTCCGGGTTCACCGCCTCGAAGGGGGCCTCGCTCTGCTGCTCAAAGGAGATCAGGAGCCCGGTCTCTTCGGGTATCACCACCTCCTTGATCCCCCCCACCGCCGAGGCGACCACGGGGGCGCCGCAGGCCATGGCCTCCAGGTTGATGATCCCGAAGGGTTCATAGATGGAGGGGCAGCAGAAGACCTGGGCGTGGGAGTAAAACTGGATGGCGTCCACCTTGGAGACCATCTCCGGTATCCAGTAAACATGCTCCCGGTTCCGTTGAATCTCGGCGATCCCCCGCTTCATCTCTTCCCCGATCTCGGGAGTGTCGGGCTGCCCCGCCAGGAGTACGACTCCCAGACCGGGCGCCAGG
>CAIUUR010000470.1 GCA_903902345.1 uncultured Geobacteraceae bacterium
CGGCTGTTTGCGGTGAAGTTGGCAGAGAACGAAGAACTGGCCGAACAGGTGGCGCGGATCAGGGAAAGAGTGAAAATTTGAAATTTGTAGACCTGACCCCTGCCGGTGGAAATTTGTAGACCTGACCCCTGCCGGTGGAAAGAGTGAAAATTTGAAATTTGTAGACCTGACCCCTGCCGGTGGACCCCTGCCGGTGGAGACCTGACCCCTGCCGGTGGACCTAAAAATAGCTAACGATTAACACCACCCAATATACAAAATGTCAACTCAATATACAGTAAACCCCGTTGCCGCGGAGTATCACACCCGAGTTCCCCGAATATGGCGGTTCCGCCAAATACGATTGAAGCCGTTGAAGCTTTCGTGTTCCCCTCGATTTCATCTTTTCCATTTAACTTCGTATAATCAGCATGATGACATTATGTTACCTGAAATTATTTTCGGGCATGGTTGTTGCGATGATAGTGAAAGCGATCCATTACAACGATAAGGAGCCCATAGATGAGCAGCAGAGCTGAGTCATGCATGAAATCGACAGATATGAGAGGAAAGGTTGAACCGGCTGGAACCGTGGGAATGAATCTTGACGAACTGGAGCACAACTACATTCTCCAGGTGCTTGGAAAAACCGAGTGGCACCTGGAGGGGAATCGGGGAGCGGCACAGCTTATGGGACTCAACCCGACCGTGCTTCGCGCCCGGATGAGAAAATACGGCATACTTATTTGAATTCTACTCTGTGGTCTCTTGCCACAAGGCCGGAGGGCGACGGTGTTCCGGTGAGATAACCCGTCATAAAACAGTAAACATCACATTTCCCAGGGAGGAATATCATGAAAACGAGCAGCAGAGACAAGGTGGAAGGGATGTTTCATGAAGTGAAGGGAGAGGTCAAGGAGGTCGCCGGGAAGCTGAGTGATAATCCAAAGCTGGAAGCGCAAGGCGCAGAGGAACGGATAGCAGGGCAGGTTCAGGAAAAGATCAGTCAGATCGGGAAGGTTTTCGGGGCATAGAGAGGACGGAACGTCGTCAAACCAACATCAACGTACATACCGAGGAGAACAGGAAATGAAAGTTCACTATTCACTATCCGTACTGTTACCCGCCGCAGCACTTCTGGCGTTCAGCTTGCCGGTTTCCGCGTTTCCGGAGATGATGCCGGGCGGGGAAGGACATGGACCGATGATGGAGATGGGTCACATGGAAGGGGCGGGCGAGATGATGGGGGTCTGCACGGAACATGCGAAAAAAATGGGGCTTACCGATGAACAACTCCTCAAAATCAAGCCGGTTCACCACGAAATGCAAAAAAAGCAGGCTCGGTTCGGCGCCGACCTGAAGATTGCCGAGATTGAACTCCTTGAGATCATGGAAGCAAAAGATTTTAACATGGAGAAGGCCGGCGCGGCAGAGAGGAAAATAGCGGAGATAAAAACAGCCCATAATCTTGAGATATTGAAAGCTATCAAAGAAGTGCGCTCCGTCATGACGGACGAGCAGTTCGCGACAATGAAAAAGATGGGCGCCCAGCCCATGGCCGAGAAAAAACCTCACAAAAAAATGATGAAGAAACATCACGCAGTTCATGGGGAGAAAGCGTCGTGAAAAGCGTGACACCATAAGTACCAAGATGCGACCGTTTCATCAACGTCTCCGCGGCAGAACCGGCATGACAGGTTCTGCCGCGGAACTGCACGACTCCGTGGAACACCCCTGATTTCATCCGTTACAGCTGCCACGACGCACAGAAACAAATAATTCCCCTTCGCATACGGTAGTCATTTCCCTCCCCCCCCCCCGGCCACCAACCGGAACCTGGGAAAAGAGATCACTAACGGCAGGTTCCGGGAGGATCTCTTCTACCGGCTCAATGTTTTCCCCATCACGATCCCGCCGCTCCGGCAACGAAAAGACGATATCCCGATCCTCGTCAGTCATTTTATCGCCAAATTCAACAAGAAGATTGGAAAAAAAATCACCACCGTCCCCCGGGAAACAATGAAACTCCTCCAGGAATACCATTGGCCAGGTAACGTCCGTGAACTGGAAAGCGTCATCGAGCGGGCGGTCATCGTCAGCGGTGGAAGCTCGCTCCTGCTCCTGGATCGTTTCAACGCGATCCGGAGTACGGGAGAACCATTCATGATCGTGGTGGGCGCCGTTGCCATCAACCGGATGAAAGCCATGGACGACGAAGTCGAACTGCTGATCAAGGACAAGTGGCCCAAGAGCCGGAAACTCAACGACATGGAGTTGCAGATCGGGGATGAGCGGGGATGAGGGGGATGAGCGGGATGAGGGGATGAGGGGTCAGGTCTAGGGGATGAGGGGTCAGGTCTAAGGGGATGAGGGGGGATGAGGGGTCAGGTCTACAAAATTCAAAAAAACATGCTATCCTTTGATCGGGCAGGAGTTCACTTTTGCACTCAAAGGATCCGACCATGGCGCGACCCTTACGCATCACGTATTCCGGCGCGTTCTACCACGTCACCACGCGGGGCAACGAGC
>CAIUUR010000471.1 GCA_903902345.1 uncultured Geobacteraceae bacterium
GTTAAGCCTGATTTTCTCATGTCGGTGAACCATCTCGGCTTTGATGAAGAGGGGAAACTGACCGAGCTTCTCACGGAACTGAAGCTCCCCTTCGCCTGCTGGTACGTTGATTCTCCCACCTATGTGCTCAAAGACGACCCCCGTAACGTTTCCGAGTACTGTACGCTACTCTGTTGGGATAGTTGGTATCTTGACAGGATCGAAGGAATGGGGTATGTCTCACCACTCCACCTTCCTTTGGCCACCGACCCGGATATCTTCTTCCCTACCCGGGGGATTGGTGGCAATCCTCGGGAGATCCCCCTCAGCTTCGTGGGGAATTCCATGAAGTTCGCCACGGAGTCGTGGCGGGAAAAGGTTTCCCCCTTCGTCTATGAGAAGTTGCGGAGTGAGGCGGTGTCCCGACAGCTGAAGTACCGCCACCTTTCCATGGGAGAGATCCTCCGACAGTTGGGGAGAACCGGCGCCGGGGATGACCTGGAGCTGGAGGCCTGTCTGGTCTGGGAGGCGACAAAGGAGTACCGGTTGCGGCTGGTGGAGGCGTTGCTCCCGTTGGGGATGACGGTGTACGGAGACGAGGGGTGGCTGGAGTTTCTCAGCGATCCCCGCCGGGTGAGGCCGGCTCTGGACTATTACGGGGAGCTGCCGGGCCTTTTCAATGATACGGAGGTCAATTTCAACGCTACCAGTCTCCAGATGAAGCGCACTGTTAACCAGCGAGTTTTCGATGTGGCGGCGTGCGGCGCGTTCCTCCTGACGGATGGGATGCCGGATCTGGAGGAGTATTTCGAGATCGGGAGTGAAGCCGTCTGCTATGAGTCGGTGGAAGAGGCCGTGGAGCTTGCCCGGTATTATCTGGGGAGAACGAGGCAGCGTGAGAAGATCGCCGGTGCGGCGAGGAAACGGGTTCTGGCGGAGCATACCTATACCCATAGAATGTCAACTCTAATTAATGTTATGCGGGGGCGATTCGGATAAGGAGGCAATAATGATTCAATGTATGGTGGACGGCCACGAGCACGCCGTTCCCGCGGGTGATATGGATGAACTGGCTATGTTCATTGACGCGCTGAGCTGTGAAGTGGGAGTTCAGGGGCGGTTCATCGCCACTCTCGCCATAGATGGCCGGGAGCTGTATCCCAGTTCCGAATGGTACCAACCCCGAAAGCTGGAGGGGATCCGGCGGATCGAAGTGACTACCGGCCTCTCCCGGCAACTGGCGTCCGATGCCCTCCAGCAGGGAGATCGTTGTCTGGACGAACTGCAACGCACGCTGCTGCAGAGTGTGGAGCTTTTCCGCTCCGGAAATGATCAGAAAGGGATGAAGCTCTTCATTGATCTTGTTTCCCGGCTGGAGTGGTTCGTGACGACGGTCAGGTCGGTGGGGGATATCATGGGGGTGGATTTTGCTACGACCCTCATGGACGGGACTCCCCTTTCGGAAGAGGTGGAGGGGATGAATCGGATACTCCTGGATATTGTCGGCGCCCAGGAACGACGGGACTGGGTGCTGTTGGGTGACCTCCTGGAGTACGAGCTGGAACCGCAGATGGAGCGGTGCCGGGATCTCCTGGGTGTACTGCAGCAGACCATCACCACATAGGCGGGTAGGTTCAATGGCGGAGTTATCGACGAACTATTCGGATTTTTTCAAGGAAGAGCAGCAGGCCAAGGGAGCCATCACTTTCCCTGATAGCCGTAACCTGGCTTTTGACGGGCAGATAACGCAGCTCAAAAAAGATCTGCTGACTCTGGAACTCCTGGGCCCCACGGTTTCCGACGAACGGCTGGTGGAAGTCGGCAATGAAGTCTCCCTGACCATCTTCACCGGTTGGTCTATCTGTCGCTGCAAGGCGTCCGTTGCGGGCGCCATTCAGCATCGGGAGCTCCTTGTCAGGCTTAACGGGCCGGTGAACGAAAAACAGAATCGGGAACATTTTCGTATGGATGTTGTGCTCCCCATAAGCTTTTCCGTGCCCGATAAACAGAGCTGGAACATCGTGAGCAAGGAGTGGCTGACAGCCCGGGAAGCGATAGCGCTCCTCCCTCCGCCGGTGATGAAACCGGGGCTGGCGGGGGCAACTCTTGTCAGCTGGCGGGACGTGACGGAAATCGAGGCGACCAAGGTAAACCTGAGCCCGGACGGTATGGGGTTCAAGAGCTCCCAGTATCTCAACCCGGGGACCTATATCTCCGTTCATCTGTTTCTCCCTCTGCAAAACCCCCAGACCGTCCTCCTGGTGGCGGAAGTCCTCCGTTGCGCCGAGATTCAGACCAGCCGATTGCGAGGGGGGAATCACAATACCGCCGCACGGTTCCGGTTGATTAATGAGAAGGACCGGGCGCTGATCGTCGCCTATATTTTTGAGGAACAACGCAAACTCATGAGAGCTCGTGCGGGTATCAGCTCCTGAATTAATCCTGGGAAAAGCGGTTCAACACAGAGCCACAGAGGGCACAGAGTAAAATCCATTTTTATCCGTGTCGGTCATCTTATTCCTCTGTGTTCTCAGTGTTTCAAGCGCCGTTTGCAGGATACGTGGTGAAATGTGGAACTGAGCCGGAAAGATTGCGAGATTCTCCCCGGGAAGAGAGGTTTCCTGACGGCTACGGTGGTGGGGGAGGATGGCGCGGAGCTCTACCTCCACTCCCTCTACGATCCCTTCCGTGAGGCGCAATCCCACGTTCCGACCTGCGTGGAGGAGGCTACCCTGGTCTTTCTGGGGAGCGGACTGGGGTACCACATCCCCCTTACCCTGGCGGCGAACCCGGGGGTCAAACGACTGGTCCTGGTGGAGCGTTATCCCGAACTGGCCGCTGCGGCCGCTGCCGGAATAACGGATACGGCAGTCAGAGTTGAGATTGTGACGGGGCTTTCGGACCTTCCACCGGCGGAAACCTTACCACCCGACCTGGACAGCGCCTTCCTCCGGATTGTTCCCCACCCACCTTCCCTTCGCGCCAACCCTGCCTGGTACGCCGGGTACCATGCCGCCGTCGCCACCGCAGGGAGGGAGCGACGGCGCTCTGAGCCTGCCGGGGGGAAGGCGCTGACCATCCTGTTCCTTTATGGCGGCTATTACGGGCAGAGGGAGTGTATCCGGGGGCTTCAGGCTCTGGGACATCGCGTCATCAGTGTGGATTACCGCAACGGTGAGGTGGGAACCATCTCGGTGCTGCAAAACTCCCTTGTCCGGGAGCGCCCCGATCTTCTCTTCTCGGTGAATATGCGGGGTCTGGATCACCGGGGGGTTGTGGGGGAGATGATGGTACGGACAGGGATCCCTCTGGCCGTCTGGTTCGTGGATTCCCCGGAATTCATACTCTCGGGGGGGACGTTACCCCCTCCTGCGGCCACAACGTTCTTCCTCTGGGACCAAAGCTACCTCCCCCAGGTGGAGGCGTTGGGGTACCGCTCCTTCTCTCTCCCTCTTGCCGCCGATCCGACCCTGGTTGAGGCGGCGCAACCGGTCGCCGGTTTCCGTTCCCGGATCTCCTTTGTGGGAAATTCCCTGGTCAGCGATTTTCTTGCCCGATTGGCGGAAAAATTTCCCCATACCGTCGCCACCCGGGAGTTGATGGCGGCGGGGGTAGGTGCAATCCTGGCGCAGCGGGGGAATCAGTTGGCTGCCCTGGAGAAGGTCATTGCCGGGAGTGGCATCCCCTTTTCCCGGGAGGAGCTTCTCTTCTTTCGGGCTTATGCCGTCCATAGCGCCACCACCCGGTATCGGACCATGTTGTTGGAACGGCTTCTCCCCCATGGACTGACGTTCTTCGGCGATCCTCCCGGATGGCGGGCTATTTTCGGCGAGGGAATAGACGCGAGGGCGGATGTTCACTATTTTGCCGAGACCCCGGCGGTCTATGCTTCATCGGAACTCAATTTCAACGCTACCAGTCTGCAGATGCCGCAGGCGGTGAACCAGCGGGTTTTTGATGTGCCGCTCTGCGGCGGCTTCCTCCTCACCGACCGGCAGGAGGCCCTTTGGGAACTGTTCCGGGATGATGAGGTGGCGCAGTACGAGGGGGTGGATGATCTGGCGGAGAAGGCGCTCTACTATCTGGCGCGACCGGCGGTAAGGGAAAAGATAACAGCAAAGGCGCGGCGGAGGGTGCTTGCGGAGCATACCTACGAGCGCAGGATGGGGGAGCTCCTCCGGCTCCTCAATTCCCCCGGGACGTGACTCGTCACAAAAAAAAGAAAACCGTACCACACGGATGACACGGATAAAGGCGGATTGACGCGGATCAAGCTCTTTGTTCACTCAGATGTTGAATCAATCAGAAACAGTTCCTTCACTTCGTTCAGGATGACAATCGAACGGTATACTCTTTGTTGCGAATCACCTGAAGGATTGCAGAGGTTTCTTTTTTATGTTTTGGATCCGCGTTAATCGGCGTTTATCCGCGTCCTATTATGTTCCGGTTTGTCCGGCTTAGGTTGACCCAAAGAGGTTGATCCGCTTTTATCCGTAAAGATCCGTGTTGATCCGCGTCCCGGTTTTGACTCTGGCGGTTCCCGTAGCTCGCCTATGCCTCGCCCCCTTCGCTTTCCCTGGTGAGGAGGACGATGTCGACCCTTCTGTTTTTCATTCGCCCGTCCGCGCTGTCGTTGTCGGCAATGGGACGAAATTCGCCGTATCCCACCGCCGAGATGGTCTGAGGCTGAAAACCATACCCTTCAGTCAGGGTCCTGACCACGTTGGTCGCCCGTGAGGTGGAGAGTTCCCAGTTGGATTTGAATGCCGAGGATCTGATGGGAACATTATCGGTGTGCCCCTCCACCCTGATGGGATTACTGAAGGTGGCAAGGGCCGTGGCTACCGCATCCATGAGCTCGTAGGAGCTCCGCTTGACCTCGGAGCTCCCCGAGTCGAAAAAGCCGGCCTCGTTCAGGGAGACCACTAAACCTCGCTTGGTCACCTGCACACTCACCTTGTCCATGTTTCCACTGTTTTTGAGAGCGTTTTCGATGGCGGCCTTTGCCGCGTAGAAGTCCTTGATCTCCGCCCGAGTCCGTCCTTTCGCCCCACTCTTCCGATCGTCCCCCCCTCTCCCCGGAGAGAGCGATTCCACCTTGATGGCGGGTATTTTTCTCACATCGGAGCTTTCCACGAAGTTGACCCGCTCCGCCGTCCCCCCCCCCTTCACATGCCCGAAGGAGTCCCGAATGGAGGATACGAGGGATTCCACCTTGGCCTTGTCCGTCTGGGACATGGCGTAGAGGCAGACGAACACGGCGAACAGCAGGGTAATGAAGTCGGCATAGGAGACCAGCCACCGTTCATGGTTTCCCTCTTTCTCATGCTTCTGCTTTCGAGCCACGTGATGCTCCCTTCTTGTCGTCCCCTTCCGATTGCACGAAGGAGTTGAGCCGTTGTTCTATGAAGTGGGGATTGTCGCCATTCTGGATGGCCATGAGTCCTTCGATGATCATCTCCTTTTGCAGCACCTCTTCCTTCAGGCGGTGCTTCAACTTGGTGCCGAAGGGGATACAGACGAGGTTGGCGGTCATGAGGCCGTAGATGGTGGCAACGAAGGCGACGGCGATCCCTGCCCCCAGCTTGGAGCTGTCACTGAGGTTGTTCATGACGTGGATCAATCCCAGAACGGCGCCGATGATGCCGATGGTGGGGGCGAAACCGCCGGCAGCCTCGAAGACCTCGGCGCTCCCCTTGGCGTGCTCTTCGTAGCTGTTCAGTTCGATCTCCATGGTCTCCCTGAGCTTCTGGGGGTCGATGCCGTCCACCACCAGGGAGAGCCCTTTTCGGAGGAAGCGGTCTTTTGTCTTAACCACCTCGGGTTCCAGGGAGATCAGGCCGTTCTTCCTGGCCTTGGCGGCGAAGCCCATGATGTCCTTGATCAGCGGCTTGGGGCTTGAGTGCGGCGGCATGATGACGATGCGGATATCTTTCACCGCCTGCACGAGGCTGTGCATGGGAAAGCTGACGATGGTGGCGCCGAAGGTCCCTCCCAGAACGATAATCGCCGCCGTGGGCTGTATGAGGGCCGATACATGTCCCCCTTCCAGGACCTGTCCGCCGATGATCGCGCCGAAGCCCAGCACTATTCCGATGATAGTTGCTATATCCATAATATACTCAAGATCCCCTTGACTGCTGTTGTTGAGCCTGGTGAACTGTCATCATTCTTCCGTGGAGTCTATCCGCCGGGGAAGGTATCCCGCGAGGTGCCGTTTACGGAGATATTTTTTGGGAGAGCTCTCTCCCGCTCGCCGGAGAACGGCGGCCTTGAGGGAGAGCATTTTTTCCACGATGGTCGCGGTCTTTTCCACGACGATGAACCGGTTGCCGTTCATGAGGGTGATATGGGTATCCGGGGTCTCCTCGATGGATTGAATCTGGTCAGGGTTGATGTAAATCGCACTCCCGTGAAGTCTCGTCAGGCAGATCATGGTTAATTCCCTTCAGTTGACAGTTA
>CAIUUR010000472.1 GCA_903902345.1 uncultured Geobacteraceae bacterium
ATTCATCAACGGCATACCGGTCGGCGCAGTAGATGACCCTGCCCTTCGTGACAATTTCCTTCCGGACCACGGTTGAAACCATTCGGGCATTGAGCAGGTCGACCTCCTTACAAAGAACCCGGGACAGAGCGAGGCGGCATTCACTCATGGCAAGATGACGCACTCCCGCCGCTTCCCGTGGGTGGAAGAGAAGGGCCAAGTCAACGTCACTGTCCGGCCATTCATTTTCCGTCAGATACGAACCGAACAGGTAGATCCCCTGAACATGGGGGTAATGCTCCACGACAATCGCCGTGATGGTATCGACATTATTCATCGAATTCCGCCTCTCAACTCTCCCGTAACGTGCTTTTCCCAGAGCCCGGAGTCCTGCGCCCAGCCCCTGGCCTACCCCACCTCTTCATACTCCCGCTCCCGAAACGCCACCCCCAGTGATAGCGCCAGATCCCGCACCGCCCCCACATCCAGCCCCGGCACCGTGACCGCGCTGGCAACCACGGTGGGGATATGCGCCTTGGCCAGGGTCAGGAAGTCGCAGACCGCCTGGAACCCCTGCTCCCCGAAGGGGGTGTTGCAGAGCCGGCCATAGGTGGCGGCATCGGCGGCGTTGAGACTCACCGAAACGGTGTCCACGATTCCCGCCAGCTCCGGGAGGATGTTTCGGCCATGAACCAGGTTGGCCTGGCCATCGGTATTGATCCGGATCTTCATCTCCTCCCCTTTCAGCGCCGCCGCCACCTCCTTCACCAGATGTAGTCGGATCAGCGGCTCGCCGTAGCCGCAGAACACTACCTCATCATAGCCGGCATGTTCCCGGACGGCGGCCAGCACCTCGGCGGCGTCGGGTTCGTGCTCCAGCTGGAGCAGGTGCCCCTTCACCGTGAAATCGTCGAATTTGGCGCAGAAGGAACAGTGGTTGGAGCAGCGATTGGTGATGTTCAGGTAAAGGGAGTTTCTGATACGATAGGCGATGCTGGCCGACTGCTCCACACCCAGACCGAAGAGTCGCCGGGCGTTGAGAGTCGTGATCCGCGCCACGTCTTCCAGGGAGAGCCCCTTCACCTGAGCCACTTTTTCGGCGGTGAGCCGGACGTAAGCCGGCTCGTTCCGCTTGCCGCGATGAGGAACCGGCGACAGGTAGGGGGCGTCGGTCTCCAGGAGGAGATGCTCGATCTTCACCCCCCGCACCACCTCCCGCAGCGCCTCGTTGTTGGGAAAGGTGACCGTGCCGGGAACCGAGAGGTAAAACCCCATCTCCACGCACTCCCGGGCCATGGCCAGGTCGCCGGAGAAGCAGTGGAGCACTCCACCCACCTCCCCTGCCTTCTCCTCCCGGAGGATGGCCATGACCCGCTGGTGGGCGTCCCGGTCGTGGATGACCACCGGAAGGGAGAGCTCCCGGGCGAGGCCGATGAAACGCCGAAAAACCCGTTCCTGATCATCCCGGGGGGACCGGTCCCGATAGAAATCCAGCCCGATCTCGCCGATGGCCCGCACCGTGGGATTCTTCAAGGCCAGGGAACGGATGACGTCATAGCATCCTTCCGTGACCCGTCCGGCGTCGTGGGGGTGAACACCGACGACGCAGCTCATGTTGTCGTGGCGCCCGGCCAGTTCACAGGCGGCTATGCTGGATTCCATGTCGGCCCCAACTACTACTATATGACCAACCCCGGCGTCATCCGCCCGTTGGAGCATGGCGTCGAAATCATCCCGGAATTCGTGACCATAGATATGGGCGTGGGTGTCGATGAGAAAAGGTGCAGAAATCATAACGGGCTCCTCCCGAGCCATCCTTTTTTCCGGAAATAGATCATCATCCCCAAGGCAAGAAGCGCCATGACAGCAAGAACCGCGGGGTATCCCCACTCCAATCCCAGCTCCGGCATGTTTTTGAAGTTCATCCCGTAGAGCCCGACGATGAAGGTGAGCGGCATGAAGATGGTGGCGTAAACAGTGAGCACCTTCATGACCTCATTGGTCCGGTTAGCCTCGCTGGAAAGGTAGATATCCAGCATCCCTGAGAGCATCTCCCGTGAGGTCTCCACCGTATCGATAATCTGCACGGTGTGATCGTAGAGATCCCGAAGATAGAGAAGTGTCGCCTCCCCCATGAGCTCGCAATCGCGCCGCTGAAGAGTGTTGATCAGCTCCCGCAAGGGCCAGACCGCTCTCCGGATGAGGATCATCTCCTGCTTGAGATGGTGAATCTTGCGGATGGTCGCCCGGGTGGGAGCCGCCACGACCTCCTCCTCCAGAAGCTCCACCCTCTCGGCCAGCTTTTCCAGGACGACGAAATACTGGTCGACCATGGCGTCAAGAAGAGAGTAGGCAAGATAATCGGCGCCCAAACCCCGAATTCTCCCCTTGGCGGTACGGAGCCGCTCCCGCACCGAGCCGAAGGGATCGCCATCAAGCCCCTCCTGGAAGGACAACAGCCACCCATCACCCAAAATCAGACTCACCTGCTCCACAAAGATCGTTCCGTTGTCTGCGGTGTCCAACATCTTCGCCACGATGAAGAGATAATCGCCATAATCCTCCATCTTGGGGCGCTGATCGGTATTGACGATATCTTCCATCACCAGGGGGTGGAGCCCATAACAGTCACCGACCCCCCTGAGGAGCTCAACCTGGGAGACTCCCTCCAGATTGAGCCATGACACCCCCTCCCCCGCCGCCGGCGCCCCGCAGGGATCCTCCGGCGCCAGGATCTGATGGGTAAAGGAGTGTTGGTCATAGGTGATGAGGGATACCACCGTATCGGCACTCCGGCGCTGACCGATGTGAACCAGCGTCCCCGGTGACGCCCCCCGTTTGTGCCGCCTGCTTTTGAGAAGTCGTGCCAAGGGAACCTTCCTTATGAAGACTGATGCTGAACCATTACCCGTTACTCTTCTCCGGGCGAAAAATCAACTCATAACCTCCAACCTGGCGCATTTGAAACTGCTTATTATCATTCTTAACGTAGTGAAGCTCTGCTTTTTCAGGATCAATCTACTTTTTTCTCAAAAAATCAAGTTTCCCCTACAGACATTACAGATGAACTCCGTTATAAAAAAGGATTGGTTCGAATTATTTCAGACGTACCCGACAAAAATACAGCACCTTGGAACGGTTTGGGGTGGCATGAACAGCCACCGGTGAAGCTGAAACCATGATAATGTCTCAATAAGGGGATGACGCAGCCCGGATACGGGGCGCCGTCATCGCGGGAAACCTTCATAAAGCGGCAGAGATGGCCCATGCCCTCAAGGGAGTGGCCGGGAACCTGGCTGCGGATGGGGTATTCCTGGCTGCATATGTGCTGGAGGGCGCCCTGCTGAGTGATCAACATGAACTCGTTGACCGCTACCTTCTCCGCTTGATGGATGCCCTGACGGAACTGAGGAACGTGACCCTGCTCATCAAGAAAGATCCGACACTTCAAAAACGGGGCCCACTCTGCTCCCTTCCCCGACCGGAGAGCTTTCCCCGCTCATGGAGGAGTTGATGCGACTGCTGCAGCAGAAACTCTAAGGAGTCCCACCATGACCGAAGCGGCCACCATACGGTCCAGAATTCTCGTTGTTGATGACGAAACACTCAGCATCAGAATGCTCCATAATGTGTTAAAAAGTCACTATATCGTCCAGTGGGCCTGTACCGGTCTGGAAGCCCTGGAACTGGCTTCAGCTGATCCCCCGGAGCTGATCCTCCTGGATGTGGGATTACCGGATATTGACGGCTATGAGGTCTGCCAACGTCTGCAGGAGAAACCCGTTACCCGCGACATTCCGGTCATATTCCTCACCCGGCATGACGAACATGGCGATATTTTACGAGGTTTCCAGGCGGGAGGGAAGGATTACGTCCTGAAGGGGGCTTCCGTTCAGGAACTCATGGCCCGCATCGGCACCCATCTGGAAATCCGCCGGCAAAAGGGGGCGCTGGAAGACGCTCTGGCACAGAACCGGATGCAAAACGTAAAAATGGCTTCCCTGGGACAACTTGCGGCCGGAGTAGCCCATGAGATCAACACCCCCATCTGCTACCTCTCCGGCAATCTCCACATACTGGTGGAGTATTTCGACAAGATTGTCGCGTTTCACAAAAACCTCCGGGAAAACACCGAACTGCTGCCGCCGGAGCAGTTCTGGGGGAGCAGGGATGCCAACGTTGTCAAACAGGTACTTGATGACGGTATTAACCTCATCAACGAATCACTGGAGGGGACGGAACGGATCGCCACCATCGTCATGGAACTGAAAAATTTTTCCCGACTGGACTCTCTGGAGCAGAGAGCGGTGGCGCTGATCAGCTGCATGGAAAGCGCCCTGACCATCTGCAGTAATGAGTTGAAGTATGTGGCCGTAATCCGGAAGGAGTACCTCTCCACGTCGGACGTCCTCTGCCACCCGGGCCAACTAAGCCAGGTTTTCCTGAATCTGCTGGTCAATGCCGGTCAGGCCATCAACAAACCGATGGGAGAGATCGTTCTCCGGAGCTGGCATGACGATACTCATGTCTACGCTTCGGTGAGTGACAGCGGCATGGGGATACCACTTGAGCAGCAGGAGCGGATCTTCGACCCCTTCTATACCACCAAGGAGATAGGCGTGGGAACCGGACTGGGGCTCAGCATCTCCCAGGATATTATTGCCAAACATCATGGAGAGTTTCTGCTCACCAGCCGGGTGGGGCACGGGACGACGTTCACGGTAAAACTCCCCGGGATCATGCACAGGGCGAGGTAGGGTAGCCGTCAGACAGTTCGCTCCCAAATAATCAGTAGGAGTGATCATCCGGTGCAGACAAGCCGGCGCGAAACGCCGTAGTCCTATCGCATTTACCGCTTACATCTGATGTTATCCGCTTTTTCCCTGTCCTATTTTCGTGTTTAGGATACTATGCAACCTTGACAATCATTCTC
>CAIUUR010000473.1 GCA_903902345.1 uncultured Geobacteraceae bacterium
CAGGAACAACGCCGCGAGAATCAGTGCAGTGAAACCAAACCAGACCGAACAGCTGCGCGCCGCAGTGATTCCACGGGTCACCCGGTCCATGCCGACTGCGGCGAGGGCAGAGACTGCAGCCAGAAAGAACGGCAGGAATTTTTCACCGTAGCGGAAACCCTTGGCAACCGGCAGAAGGTTTTGCAGAGAGCGAAATCCGAAATGCCTTCCCAGTGCCATCCAGAGTACGAGGATGGATAACGTGGCGAGAATCCTGGTCGTGCGTGAACTGCGCAAACCGGCGAAGGCGAGCAGCATCGTTCCGGCGCCGAGATAAACACTTTCCGTGAACGGCACGTTGAACCAGGTTGGATACCCCAGCAGTTTGAAGACCGGCGCGACGGGGTACCCTTCTTCGGGTGACCAGAAAAAACCGGGTACAATAAATTCAATGAGACGCCAGGGAGAAAGGTCCCACTGGTTCAGGTCGAACCCCGGCAGCGGAAGGATTCTATTGGACAACGGAAAAAAACTCCAGGCAGGGGCCAGCTGAATTCCGGCAAGGAGAGAGCCGACGCAGCAGGCGGCAGATGCCAGGAGGAGACCTCGCCATCTTCCGGCGTCCAGTGCAAGCACCAGGCCACACGGCACCGTCACCAGCAGAGCCTGGACCTCGCCGGACAACGCCCCGGCCGCCACGGCCAGTGAGGCCAGGGCGAAGGATACCGCGGTCCGGTCGCGCCCCGCCACCCGTAATCCCGCCAGTATCCAGGGAACTCCGGATGCCCCGGCAAGGTAGCAAAGATTGTTTCCCATGGACAACGGATATCCCGCAAGGCCATAGGCAAAAGCCGCCAGCGCGGTTGCTGGAAGGGAGACACCAAGAGTCCGGGCAAAGAGAGCCGCGCCCACTGCTCCCGACACCAGGTACGCACCAAGAAGCGGTTCCACGGAATCGGCGGGACAGAGGAATGCGGCGGCAACTGACAGGGGGTGAAGCGTGCCATGCAGCAGTTCGGCAAAATAGGGCATTCCCGTTGCGTTGTAGGGGTTCCAAAGCGGCAATCTACCGCCGCGCAACGCCTCCCCTATCATCCAGCGTGTCGGAGCGTACATCCAGAGAGTATCCCTGTGTACAATTGTCCGGCCGGAAAGCCAGATTCCTGCATAGGGGAAGATGGTGCCGGCGGTGATCAGCAGCCAAACAAGGATGGAGCGGGAACGACCCACTTCATCCGAGGCAGGTACCCCGGGCACGTTTTTGTCAGTTCCCTTGCGGCAGTTACGATACATCACGATAGCCATTTGAGGAGGCGGATCACCCCCATGCGTGGAGAGCGCTTGTGAGCGGAAACACCACTGCGCCGTTGGATCTCTTGCCGATGTTCGTGATAATAGGCGTAGGCCTTGAAGAGCATTTCCCCATTGGTGAGAGTCGGCAGCCATGAAAGGGACTTTTTAATTTTATCCGTGTCGAACTCGAACTCCGCTGCGATCATCTTGTACTGATACGGACCAAGGGGGGAGAGGTTGCAGATATGGGCGAGCTTCATCAGTGGCAGGATCAGAGCGCCGGGTATGCTGGCCAGGTGCGCCCCGGTCCCAGCCTTATCGATGACGTACTGGTAGGTTTCAGCGAAGGTCGTGACCCCGTCGGAACCGATGTTGAAGAGTCCGCTGTCGTCATACTCCATTCCTTTCAGACAGGCATCCACCAGGTCGGGGGCATATATGAACTGATAACGGTTTTTTCCTCCGTCGACGACCCAGACTCTGCGCCCTTCGTCGATAAACTCGAACAAAATAGCCAGCAACCCCAAGCGCCCCGAATCGATAATGGTCGGGCAGCGGAAGATAATGCAGTGAAAATGTTCCTTATACGCAAGGAGAATCTTTTCCCCTTCCCACTTGGATCTGCCGTAAATCTCCACCGGTTCAGGCAAATCCTCTTCAGTCACCGGTCGGTTCATCCCCTTGCCCCAGAGACAGTTGGTGGAGGTGTATACCACCCGTGGTATCCCGAACTTCCTCGCCATTTCGGCGATGGCAACCGTTCCCTGAACATTGCTACCCCAGAGAAAGTTTTTGTCACGGGCGTCGTGGGCCTGAATAGCCGCCAGATGAAATATCGCATCGAACCGATCCCGGGACGCAAGCTGATCCAGCAATTGTGTGTCCCGGATATCACCACGAATGGAGGTCAAGAAGGGATGCGTGACGTAATTTGTCTCAAGGTCGATGGAGACGCAACGGATAGAGCGCTCCAGCAGGGCCTTAATCAGCAGTTCTCCGAAAAAACCCGCACCACCGGTCACAAGAACAGTGCTCCCCCCGGACAACGTGGCTGTTCCGAGAAGTTCGGCGGGGGGAGAGACCGTAGATATATCGCTCACGGAAGTACCTTCTGAGAGTTGTTAACGAAACGACCCACCAGATAGCGTTGCAGCAGCGGACTCTCGTTCCCCTTGCCGATGGCCAGCAGATAAAGAGGAACCGAGAGCAGCAGCACCGTGAAGAGATACGCGAAGAGCGCCGTTTTCCGCTGAGAGGTGGCCGACGTCAGCGTCACCACCAGATACCCGACCATCATGACGCCATAGGGCATGACGGT
Source organism: uncultured Geobacteraceae bacterium (assembly GCA_903902345.1). GTDB lineage: Bacteria > Desulfobacterota > Desulfuromonadia > Geobacterales > CAIOGM01 > CAIOGM01. Next base: position 2,591 of record CAIUUR010000473.1, read on the forward strand.
GAGCGCCGTATTCATAAAAATAGGCCTACTGAAGGTCAACACCAGGGGAAGGTAGGCGGAAGCAAACAGCACCGCCAGAAAGAGCATCTCCCTGTTCCTATCCCGGAACCCTACCCGGATGACGGCAATCAGCCCCGGCAGAACCAGCAACCAGACCAAGGGGTTTGATACCGCCAGGAGGACGGTAACGTTCTTTTCCACGGTCATGGCTGATGCGTCGGTGCCCGTTTCGGCGACGTTCAGATTCAGGTCCTGCCAGGCGACCGGATAGATAAACCAGGCATGGGCGCTGTGATCGCGGTTGACAACCGGAGTGTATCCGGTGTGCAACTTGGTTTCGCGATACATACTTTTCTGCAGGTCAAACCACTCGGATAGTGAATAGCCCCTTCCGAACCAGGGAGCGAAGGTCAGAAGATAGACAACTGCCGGGATTATCAGGAGTGAGGCTGTAATCGCGGCGCAGCGTGTCAATCGCCCCCCTACCCCGTCGTCACTCCGCCGGATATCAAGGAGCAGGAGTCCGACGGTTGCGACACAGGGGAACAGGGCGCTCCATTTGCAGGCAAGACCGGCCCCGAACAGCAGACCGCCGGCGACCAGCCAGCGAAAGCGTGACGTATGGCGAAAATTCAGGGCAAGCCAGATGGCTGCCAGGGGAAAAAATGATTGGTATACTTCATGGACCGCCTGGCGCGAAAGATCGATGGAAAGGGAATCCAGAGACCAGAGGGTAGCGGCCAGCAGGGCAGCGGCTTCGTTGACCAGCAACCTGCGGCCCAGCAGCGCCACGAAGGTGACCGACAGTGTGCCGAACAGAACACTCCAGATCTTCAATCCCCAGACGCCACTCCCGAAACATTTCAGAGTTCCATAAACAAGGATGTTGCACAGGTCAGGGTGATTCCACATCACCGGGCCGAGATTGCCCGACTCCATGTAGTTGATGGCGGTGAGTCCCACGGAAAAATCATCGGTGGTAATCGGTTGCGACGGCAGGAGGAAACAGCGAAGCAGCAACGCCCAACAACTGACGGCAACCGTCGCGATGATAAAAAAACGGGAGGGGGGAACGTGAGCCCTCATTGGTTACCCCCCGGGGAGCGACTAACCTCCGGGCTCCTATCCAGCGAACTACGCGCTCCGGCGGCAAATCCCGCCAGCGTGGCGAAGCGCTCCAGCCTGCCGATTTCCCGGGGGGTGATACGGATGTCTCCTTTTCCTCTGCAGAGGATCAGGGAATCGGTGCGAATACCGGCATCCAGAAGCATGCGGTAAAGATGCTCCGGTTCTTCCTCCAGGAAATAGGCGGCCTCCACATACAGGAGTACCGGCTCATGCTCGTGGCGCAGATATCCCCCCGTGGTAAACCAACGGGGAAACCCCTGATGGGTGAGGTAGACGGAGTCAGGTTCGATCCTGCTGTTTTTTGCACTGTGCGCCGCATGCGTCATTTCGGCATACCCCTGAGCGGGGAGAAGCGCCACAACCCTCCGGGTGATGCCGTTCAGCGCAGCCACGTAGAGATAATTATCTGATGTAAGATAATTCTCCTCCATGACCGAAGGGATACGGTACAAACTCAGCGGATAGCGCCGGTACATCGGTATTTCCGGAAAGAGTTCGCTGGTGGAAAGTTTTTTCCAGCGATCCGTCACCAGAAGGATAGTCCGCCCATGAACTCCAAGCTTTTTCCAGGCATGATATACGTCCAAGGGGGTATCAACCAGCAACCGTGGTAGGCGCGGATCGTTGATGCCGGTGACGGGACCTGCATACCTGCGACACTGCTTGCCGTAACGGTCCATTGCCGGCACTGCGCCACAGAGCAGCAGGAGGGCAAAAAAAACCGGGAGCGCGTAACTTTTTCTCATTCCGCTTCCTTGTGCGTTCAGATCCGCCATGTCGAGTATTTACGCTTATCCGGTTGCACTTAGTGGAGCGCCTTTATCCGACGCGGTTCCTTTACGGAGCTGTTACGATCTTCTCCGGTCGCCTTCACGTCGATGACCTGCCACCGACCATTATTCATTTGGAGAAGATAGGTGACGTCGTAGGCGTAGTCCTTCTCTTCGCCGGACTTCGCACCGGAGGTGATATCCTCATAGGCAAAATCCCACACCTCATGAGAGGTCAGACGGCACTGGCCCGACTTGGGGGTCTGCTCCGGCTGAAAGTCGATCTTTTTCAGGCGGGAAACCATCCGCACCTTACCCTCGCCGATGGCCGCCATATGTATATAGGCTTTTTCGGCCTGATCGGTGCTGGCTACCTCCTGCAACTGGGTCATGTTGAGACTTTTGTATCCGTCGGCCAGCAACTGGTTATACCGCTTGACGGTCTCCTCCGGAGAGTTGCCCACCGATGGGGGAACTGAGGGTGTACCCGCCCCGCCGCCGGCTTTTTTCACATCCTCGGGACCTTTCCCCGTGCATCCTGCCGCAATGAGCAAAACCAAGATCACCACTAAATTTCTGAACATAGATCCCTCCTGTTCATTTCCGGACAGTTGTCTGCTATTTAAAGTAAACCGAATGTATCGATGATTTCATGAACGGCGTAATAAAGAGCGACACAATGGCCAGAGAGAAGCAGACCACGTACAGCCAGGCAGCCCGATCACCGGACCAGGAGAAAAAACGCCGTAAATGGAGATACAGTCCGAAAATGATCCAGGTTACCAGTGACCAGGTCTGCACCGGGTCCCAGCTCCAGAAGGAGTTCCATGATTGATAGGCCCAGATGGAACCGGCTATCATGCCGATGGCCCAGAACGTAAAGCCGAAACCGGCGAACCGATAGGCGTAAAGATCGATGACGGGAAGTTCCGGCAGCCAAGTCGCTTCCTGGAGCCGGTTTCTATTTTTCATGAGATAGAATATAGAAAAGGCCATGGCGATAATAATGGATGCCAGGGCGATCTTGTAAAACAGGATATGCAGGGCCAGCCATATGCCGCGAAAGATGGGGGTCGCCCTCCGTATTTCCGGTCGCATGAATATCCCCAGCGCCACCATCAGAAATGCCGCGGGAAACACGATGACCCCCGCCGGCTTGAGGCGGGGATAAAATCGGGTAAAAACCAGAAAGGTGGCCAGCAACACCCATGAATTGGAAGAGAGCACCTCGAAACGGTCCATGTACGGACCATGTCCCACAATGCGCCACCAGATCAGGAGAGCCGTCCCGTGCAGGAGCAGGCCGGGGAGCGACGCAACAGTTCCTCGACGGACTGCACGTTCCTTGGCAAAAAAGGTGCCGTACAGGAAGAAACAAGTCGCAGCCACATAGAAAAGAACGGCAGCCCAGTGCAGCCCTATTACCAGCTTAAACTGATCGGTCATGACAACTCCTTGCCGTTAGTCAGTAAAACAATCATCTCTTTCTCCTCGCGGTACATATCCTTGAAGCGGGCCGCGCTCCAGATCATCTCCCACTCCTCTCCACGTCGGCGCAGGTCGATACTGCGAGGAGTAAGGAAATAGATGAACAGGGCCCCGGTAAGGATTATGAAGAAACCGGTAAAAATACCCATGGTGCCGAAGCTTCCTTCGAACATGAGGTCTACCCATGTTTTCGTGCTCCGTAACAGAATGACGTAGGGACCGATGACTCCGGAGTCACCCGTATGAAACTGCCGTTCACCAAGGAACCTGTTGCCGTCAAAGAGACGCAGCGTCAGGAGAGGATTATTCGAGATCAGTGAGGAGTGCTTTTCGTCGGCGTAATATTTCGCTTTGACGGTTATACCCTCGCCGGATAGTGGCACGGTGGCGTAATCGGCGATGTCCCTGCGCGCCGGTGTGGCCATGAAAAGAGTCTGATTAACATACTGTCCATCCTTGCGCAGAAATACGAGCTGGAAGGCGTTGCCGAAGGTAGGACTGAGATAGACCAGCTTGTTCCGAAATGGTTTTTTGTAATTGGCCTCTACCTTCACCTGTTCCTCGCGCCCCGAGGAATCGGCAAACGACAGATGAGCGGTCATCGTCTTGAGCACGTCATTTTCCCAGTATTCGGGAATCACCCTCTCCAGACGGAGCAGCGCGGGATACTCAAGAGGGGCGGCCAGCAATCCGGTGGTTTCCGAGAGGGTGACGTCATGACGTGGTCTTGTCTCTCCCTGGAGGAGTCGGACCAAGGAGCGCTGTTCCGAAAGGAGATACACAAAAGCGAACAGTATGGAAACCGTCATCCCCAGGTGCAGCAGACAATTCCCCCAGTTTCCCGCCCTGCATTTCCGGTACTGCCGGGAGACGCCGTCCCGGCGCCCCGGACGGTATCCGTGGGACCGGAGTGCAGTTTCGAAGCTCTCCAGCGGAATCCGGAGTTCATGCCATTCCCCACCGGAACCGGCAGCCGGAGTCCGGCAGCGGTTCAGAGCTTTCATCCCCTGATCCCAGGTTGAGAGGAGCAGGAGGGTGACGAAATAGACGGCAAGAGCAAGGAACCACCAGGTGGCGAAGATATGGTTGAGCCCGACGGCCTGAATCAGGGTAGCGACAAGAGGCGCCCCTTCGTACCAAGGATGCCCGCCGGCGCCGCGGCTGCCCGCCTGGGGAATGATGTTTACGAAGACAATGGAAAGCGCCACCAGGAGAAATACGGTCAGTACGGATTTTCTGCCGGTCAGGACTTTTTTGAGATTCTTGAACAAGGGTTGTTCCCTGAAGTGCTCTGCCCGAGGAAGGCGCACCTGTTACAAAGCATGAAACAGACAGTTGAAATATATCATATCCCAGGCTGCGGATGCACGAGAAACAAGAAAGCCGGGTTTCCCCGGCTTTCCTGTTAAACAGAGTGCCGCTAAAGTGCTACCAGGCTTCGGTACCGCCGGAGTGCTCGCCATTTGAGCAGGTGAAGTTGCCCCCCGCCGTGGCTCCCCCCTTGGAGAATTTGGTAATGGTCCTGGAGCCGGAGACATTGGTGCCGTTACCGTCACCCATGTACCGTGCCGGGACGTTGGTAACCGTGTTCAGAAGGCGGGAGATCTTGCCGCCGTGAGGCACACGGATATGACAGCTGACACAGTTCATGGCAAAGCTCTGATGGGTTGTGAAACCATTGACGGCCGTGTGGAAACCGTTGCTGTTGGTGACGGTATGGCAATTCATGCAGAAAAGACCATTATCGGTACCAAGACCCGTTGACTTGTTGCTCATCGCAAAGTAGGTGCCCGTGGATGTGCCATTGTTTGCCGCGGATGTATACGGCCATGCCTTGTTGACACCGGTAAGCATCCACTTGACCGAGGAACCGTGCGGTCCCTTGGAGGCGGTGGAGTTGGTGGCGTGGCAGTCAGTACAGCTCATGAGCTGGGTTCCCATATTGACGTTCCACGGGGACGCCAACTTGGCAGCGGACAGCGCCTTGGGCGCAAGGGAGTTGGGATAGTTGTTCAGTCCAGCGACAACCGGGTGTCCCGAAGCGTTGTTGGGATTAAACTCAAGAGCCAGGTTGGTGAGCGATGCCGCGGCAGTGCCGGCACCGGGAACATCGGGAGCCGTGCCGGTGCCGGTGGCGGCGTGGCATTTGAAGCAGATCTGGTACTCCGCGGTTACCGTCCCCGAAGCAAGAGGGGTGGACGCGGCAGCCCCGTTCCACTTGGTTCCGGACCAGGTCATGTTCCGGCCGGTGGCATTGGATACGTTATTGGCTATGGTTGTGGCGTTCACCTGTGAACCGGCGCGCAGGGAATGCATGCTGTTGATACTGTTCCCCTCATCGCCATGGCAATCAAAGCATTTGGCGGTGGTATGCTTGCTGGCCAGCGCCATTTGCCCGGCGATATTTTTAGATGACTTGTTGGGATCGGTGGAAGCCGAATTGTGACAGTTGAAGCAGTAGTTATTCGGGTTGACGACATCGTACGCCATATCCTGGAGGATATGCTTGGTGCCGGAGGCGTGGCCGTTATATTTCGGATTGGAGGTGCTGCCGTCGACCCCTTTGGAGTTGCCATGGCAGTTGAAGCAGACCATGTTGACGTTGTGAGCTCCACCCGTTGCCGGCCAGTACTGGCCGATATTAGCGGGGGAATTGGCGTCGCCGGAGGGGGCGAAGGGGGTCCGGGCGTTGGCGCCGAAGGTGGACGCGCCGTTGGCGTCATGGCAGGAGATGCAGATGTCCTTCACCGCCGAAGCGGTGGCAGATGTGCCGTCGTAGATTACGGAGGGTCCGCCGTCGGCGTTCCTCAGTTTGACGCTGACGCCGTCACTCTGAGTTTTGTGACCAACCGAATCGTGGCAGGCCATGCAGGAGAGGGAGCTGATGCTGGAACTCTTCACATGAGCAGTCATGTTGGTGAAGAAGTCCCCACCGTTACCCACGACCTGACGGCGGTTATTCTGCGCGACGGAGTGGCAGTCGATGCAGTTGGTCAGGAACCCCTGCTTGTGGCTGTGGCAGTCGGTACAGGCCCTGGTCCCTTCGTGATTAACCGCGGGGTTGTTGTAAAGGTTGTGGCTCGTGCGACTGTGGCAGACTTCGCAGACCTTGTCGGAGGTGGCATGGGGACCATCTCCCCCCCCGACCTTGGTAAAGACAACGGGAGCAACGGTGCTGCTTCCCGCTGAACTCCAGTTTTCCAGGGAGGGGGTCTGAATGGAACCGGCAATCATCTTGCTGTTGATGGTGTTTTCGCTGTGACAGGTGGAGCAGGTGAATGCGCCGTATTTCGCGCCGTCAACACCCCACCCCTGGCTCCATTTACCGGAGTTGAGGTTCTGGCTGTTGTGCATCATCGATTTGGCAAGGGTATTCTGCCTTGCCACCACCGGATTCGTGCCGGTAACGCC
>CAIUUR010000474.1 GCA_903902345.1 uncultured Geobacteraceae bacterium
CTGGGCCCGCTGGGTCAACGAGGCGGAAAAAGCGGTCCACTCCTCCTCGGAAAGCCGCAGCCGCCGCATGAGCGCCCCGGCCACCAGCGCACCGCAGGCAGGCATGGAGAGACCGAACTCCGCCTCGTCCCGGTCGATGACCCCGGCCACGATCCTGGTGGCGGCAGCAGTGTCCACATCGCTCATCTTCTGTATCCCCATGGCCAGAACATGGTCACAGGCTCCGGAAGCGACCTTCAGATAGGCGTCTTCGAAGGCGGTGGCCCCTGACGACGAAGCGGTGTCCAGGAGCACCGACGAAGCCCCGGAGATCCCCAGCCTCCCGGCGATCTTGGCTGCGATGTTATCCACCCCGGAAAAGGCAAAGGGATTCTGGCTCCCCACGATGACGGATTCGATCTCCTGTCGCCGCACCGGACTGCCGGAGAAGATCTCTCCCGCCCGCTCCGCCAGTTCGAGAAATGACAGCTTTTCCTTGTCCTTACCGGTGTAGCGCCCCACCGGAAGCATCCATGACGCAGCGACGTAGACCCTGCGGGGTTCAAAATGGTCCATGACCAATCTCCTTTCTGCAACAATCGTCAGCCCCTGGGAGGAAACGACTCCTTTTCCAGAATATCCAGGAACACGGCAACCACCCGGGGATCGAAATGACTCCCCGAATGATCACGGCAATAGGCAATAACTTTTTCCTCCGGCCAGGCGGGTTCGTAGACCCGCTCCGAACTGAGAGCATCCCACACATCCACCACGGAAAAAATCCTCGCGGGGAGCGGGATCTCCTCCCCCCGGAGACCTCTGGGGTAACCGCTGCCGTCCCACTTTTCATGATGGAAGCAGGGGATGACCGTGGCCGGGCGAAGAAAACTGATCTGGGAAAGAAGGTCACAGGCAACATCGGGATGACGGCGCATGATCGTCCATTCCTCGGCGGAAAGGGGTCCCGGCTTGTGGAGGATGGAGTCGGGAATGGCTATTTTACCGATATCGTGCAAGAAGGCCCCACGACGGATATTGACGATCTCATCTTCGTTGACCCCCATCCCCCTGGCGACTTTCACGGTCATCTCCGCCACCCGCCGGCCATGCCCCCCCATGTCCCGCCCCCGCAGTTCCAGGGCCAGAGCCAGGGTCTCGATGGTGACGTCATAGGCGTCGGTAACTTCCCGAAAAAGGCGGCTCCGCTCCAGCTCAGCCTCTTTGCGCCAGGTGATATCCCGGATGAGGCACTGCACTGCGGGGAGCTCTTCCCACTCGTGGCGTCCCAGGGAGATCTCCACCGGCACCGGCGGAGCGTCGCCCCTCCCCTGCAACCAGGTTTCCAACCGCTCCAGAGGGCACTGGCCGGATATTACCCGAACGAAGGCATCAAAAAAACGGGCGCTTTCCGCCTCCAGGAGGAACCCCTGGAGAGGGGCTCCCGAAAGCGTTCCCTCCCCCGCAGGGATCAGGAGCGCCTCCGCCGCCTCATTGGTCAACAGGATCCTCCCGGCGGCGCTCACCATGACGATGCCGTCGGGGGAAAGCCGGATAAGGAGTTCGTAGCGGCTCCGCTGGGCGTAGAGAAGACGATACCGGTTGAGCCGGATAATGGTCCGGGTCCGTGCTCGCAACTCCGCCCAATCGATGGGTTTGGTGAGAAAATCATCGGCGCCCACCTCCAACCCCCTGAGACGCGAGGCGCGGTCGTCCAGGGCCGTCACCATGATGATGGGAACCTGCGAGGTCTCCGGAGCGCCCCGCAGCCGACGACAGACCTCATACCCGTCCATCTCCGGCATCATGACGTCCAGCAGGATCAGGTCCGGTTTGAGCTGGGCGGCGACCTCCAGCGCCTCGACTCCGGAGGAGGCAAACGCCAGCCGATACCCTTCAGTCTTGAGCAACGACTCCAGGGTCTTCCGGGCCGCCGGCGTATCGTCGACGATGAGAACGCAAGGTACAGCATGAGTCATGAATAACTCCTCCGGCATGGCCGAAATCGGGGATGAACCGCTCCCCTCCGGATCAGGCAGCGGCAGGGAATGAGCCGGACTCCGGATCCATCGTGTAGCCGAAGCCGCTGACGGTTCTGATCTGCCCTCCCGCCTCCCCAAGCTTGGCGCGAAGCCGGGTGATATGGACATCAATGGCGCGGGTGGTGGCGGCGGTGACATCCTGCCGGACCATCTCCATCAGTTCCTTGCGGCTCAGGACCCGGCCGGCATGTTCCACCAGGGTCGTTAACAGCCTGAACTCGGTGAGAGACAGGGAAACATTACGCCCATCCACCTTCACGGAATGCTGCTCCCGGTCGATCCTGATATGACCGATGGTGAAGGTCCTCGCCCTGGTTTGGGAGGGAACCCTGCGGAGAATAGCCTGTATCCTCAGGAGCAGCTCCCGGGGCGAAAACGGCTTCGTGACGTAGTCGTCGGCGCCCACCTCCAGGCTGACGATCCGGTCGATCTCTTCCGAACAGGCCGAGAGCATGATGACCGGCATCGCCTCGGTATGGGGGTTTTTCCTGAGCTGCCGGCAGAACTCAGTCCCTTTCATCCCCGGAAGCCGCAGGTCCAGCAGAACCAGGTTCGGCAGGCACCGAAACGCCGTCTCCAACCCCGATTCACCGTCATGGCAGATAAGGGGTTGAAAACCGCCTTCCGCTTCCAGGTATGAAGACACCATCTCGGCCAGCTCCCGATCATCCTCGATAATAAGAATTTTTTTTGTCTGATCGTCCATTCCATTCTCCTTATGTTCTTCTCCCCCCGGCAAGCAGGAGGTCAGCGCCACGCTCAGCAACTACATTCACGGAAGAAACTACCCTTCCCGTTCCTCCCAAACCTCTTCCGCCAGCGGCAGAGTCAGGTATGCCACGACCCCAGGGCTCCCATCCCGGTTCCCCAGACGGTAGCTCCCGCCGGCCTCCAGGACCAACGATGCCACCAGAGGTAGTCCGAGCCCCATGCCGGGGACCTCTCCGGTGAAGTATTTCTCCCCCTGGTAATAGGGGACCCAGGCCTGATCCAACTGGGAGGGGGTCAGGGTGATCCCGTCGTCCCCCACCGTGAGGGTGATCCCGTCGCTCCCGGCGGGAGTCACAACCACCGACACCCGCGGACTCTTCCGGGGATGAAACTTCCGGGCATTGTGGAAGAGCTCCGTCAGGATGATTTCCAGAGAGGCAACCATCAGGGTCAGCGTCCTGCCGGAGAACGGGCTCATGTCGCAGATGACGGCGCGATCCGACAACAGCTCACCGCTGAGACGCCCCACCACCTCCGGGAGATCATCCAGACAAAAACGGGGTCCACCCTGATGGGCCTTCCGGTCGGAAAGTCTCAGGACTTCCAGTACGTCCCGGTGCAACCGGTGGACGCTGGTCATAGACATCTCCACCAGCTCCCGCAGGTCCGGCGGTATCCGTCCCAGATCGTGGTTGAGCATCTCCAGACAGCTCAACAGGCCGTTGAGCGGGGTCCGGAGTTTGTGGGAGATCATGGTCTGGAAGGTCCAGTTCCCCCGTCTGGCCGCCAGTGACTCGGTGACATCCTGCAGGCGGATGAGCCGATCGCGGGTATCCCCGGAGAGATTCTCGCAGGAATCCACCTGGAGCCAGCAGGGGGGAGCCACGGGGCTCTCCGGCCGGACGAGCCATCGGATCACCACGGCGTCCCGCTCAATCACGGCGGGCCAGTCGCTCCAGGCAGCTTCCGGCTCGCCGCGGAAACGGCGCTCCGCCACCTCCAGAAAACGGAGGTCATCCAGCTGTTCCTCTCCGGGTGGAAGCTCCAGGAGGTGGCGGGCCCGGACATTGGCATAGCGGATCGTGTCGTCGGGGGCGGTGATCAGATACCCCACGTCAGTGTGGGCCACCACCCACTCAAATCGCTCCCGCTGGGCATTGAGTCGCCGGTACCGGTTGAGCCGAGTGACGGATCGGACCCGAGCCCGGAGTTCCGCCGTGTCATAGGGTTTGGAGATAAAATCATCCGCCCCCGCATCCAGCCCCCGCAGTCGAGAGGAGCGATCTTCCAGCGCGGTGACCATGATGACCGGCACCTCCCCCAGCAGGGGATCGGCACGGAGCCGGCGGCAGACCTCATAGCCGTCCATCTCCGGCATCATCACATCCAACAGTACCAGGTCCGGCTGGGTTTCCCGCGCCATCCTCAGGGCCTCGGCTCCGGAGGCCGCCTCCATGAGCTTGTAGGACCCGGTGGAAAGAAGAGCGTTCAGGGTATCGCGAGCCGAGGTCGTGTCGTCCACAATCAGAATGGTGCCGGCGCTCTCACTCATTCTTGCTCCTTTCACCCACTTCAGCCAGCAGGTTACGAATCCGGATATTGAGGTTCTTCATGCTCACCGGTTTGCTCAGATAGTCGTCAGCCCCGGCGGCAAGACACCGTTCCCGATCCCCCCTCATGGCCAGGGCCGTCAGGGCGATGATGGGAACCGTCCCCCTGTTACCGGGGAGGCTCCTGATCCGGCTGATGGCCTCCAAACCATCCATTCCCGGCATTTGGATATCCATGAGGATCAGCGCGGGGGAGTCGTTTTGAGCCGCGGCAACCCCCTCGGCGCCACCGGAGGCGACGATGACCCGGTACGTACTGTGGGTGAGATACTGTTGCATCATTTCGATGGTCGCCGACGAGTCATCCACGACGAGGATGAGCGGTGCATCGGAAAGGGGAGTGAGGGTGACGGCTTCGGAGGGTGACGCCGGAAGAGTGCTCCTGTCATGGCTCCCCTTTTCCCAGGGGAGAGTCACGGTAAACCGGCTCCCACCCCCCACCTCGCTGGTCACGGCAACGCTCCCGCCATGGAGTCGGGCCAGCTGCTTTACCAGGGCCAACCCCAGGCCGGAACCTTCATACCGATGGGCCGGAGAGCTCTCCACCTGAACGAAAGGGGTGAAGAGTCGCTCCAGATCGACAGCGGAAATCCCGATCCCGGTATCCCTGACGGAAAAACAGATCCGCCCCTCTTCCTGGTAGCCGATCACCTCCAGTTCCACCCTCCCCCCCGGGGGGGTGAACTTGACGGCATTGACCAGCAGATTAACGAGGATCTGCTTGATCCGCCGGGGATCGGCCCGTAGTGAGGAGGCGAACGGGTCAAGGGTCATACTGACCACCTGCTGTTTGTGATGCAGTTCCTGCTTTACGAAACTGAGGCAGGAGGAGCAGAGCTCACCCACGTCCACCATCTCGGGGTAGAGCTCCAGCATGGAGGCTTCGATACGGGAGAGATCGAGAATATCGTTGATCAGCGCCAGAAGGTAGCGACCGCTGTTTTCCACGCTCCGTACCGCCTTCTGCTGTGGTCCGTTGAGCGTCCCGTGGATCTCGTCCCGGAGAATTTCTGACTGGCCAATGATGACGGTGAGTGGCGTCCGGAGCTCGTGACTCATATTAGTGAGAAATTTGTCCTTCAGCCGAAGGGCCTGCTCCAGCGCCACGTTGGCGCAATCCAGCTCCCGGCTGCGATGAACCAGGAGTTCCTCATCTTCCTTGCGCCGGGTTATGTCGCGGCAGAGGAGTACCACCGCATTCAGCTCCGGATCAAGAAGACAGTTTTTCACCCGTCCCTCCAGCCACCGATACTCACCCGACGCAGTGCGGATCCGGTATTCCCCCTCCTCCGCCCCGGAGCCTCCCTCCAGTATCCGGCAGAACCGGCGACGGGTCTGGGGGAGGTCGTCGGGGTGAATGTGGGCGAACCCGCACCGTCCGCTGAGCTCTTCGGGGTGATACCCCGTCGTCAAAACCACCCCCGGCGAAGAGTAGAGAATGGCGCCGTCGGCGTCAAGGAGGTGGAGGTAATCACCCATTTCGCACAACAACTCCCCGATGATCTTCTCCCACCGACTTCCCGGAAATCCCCCCGGATCGACACCCTTTCCGTTCATCCCTTCCCCCTGACAGCTACGGCACGACGACCGCAATAACCCCGCAACAACGTAACACACTAACCAACATAATTCCAGAACAAGGACTTTGTGGCGAATACGTACGCACGACCTGCCTAACGACCCCGCTCCCCGCTCCCCCTCTTCAGCAATTCGGAAATCATCCCCTGCAGCTCCCGGAGCCTGAACGGTTTGCCCATGTACTCGTTGACGCCGGCATCCAGACAACGTTCCTTGTCCCCCGGCATGACCAGGGCGGTGAGGGCGATGATGGGAACTCCGCTATCCGGACGTGGAGAGCGCCTGATCTCCCGTATATCCCAGCGGCGTCACCCGCCGGGAGGAGGTCATTCTTCTTCTCCCCAGGGGAAGGTGACGGTAAACCGGCTCCCTTTTCCCGGTTCGCTGGTCACCGCAACCTCTCCGCCCAGGAGTTCCGCTAGGCGGCCGACCAGCGCCAGACCAAGGCCGCTCCCCTCATACTGTCGCGCCAGCCGATTATCCACCTGAACGAAGGGGCGGAAGAGCTTTTTCAGGTCGTCGGGGGCGATGCCGATCCCCGTATCCCAGACGGTAAACCCGAACCGCCTCCGGGCAACATCACCGAAGGCCTCCACCCCCACACTCCCCCCCTCCGGGGTAAACTTGACGGCGTTTCGAAGAAGGTTGAGAAGAACCTGCTTCAGCCGGCGCGGATCGGTCTCCACCGCCACCGGCGGCTGCAGCAGGGTGAGCGAGACGGAGACCCGCTTTTCCTGAGCCTCCTCCCTGACCTGGGAAAGAGTCGACCGGCAGATATCCTCCACCGGAATCCGGGTCATCGTCAGCTCCATCCGGTCGGCCTCGATCTGCGTCAGGTCGAGAATATCGGAGATGATCGCCAGGAGGTGACGACCGCTCTCCTCGATGGTTGCCAGAGAACGCTGCTGTCCCGCGGTGACCCCCCCCATGATTCCCTCTTGCAGCATCTCGGAAAGACCGAGAATGGCGTTCAGGGGGGTCCGAAGTTCGTGACTCATGGTGGCCAGGAACATGCTCTTGGCCCGGTTGGCGGCCTCGGCGGCGGTGCGGGCTTGGATCAACTCCTCTTCGTGATGGAGACGCTGGCTGATGTCTCTGGCTACCCCCACGAGACCGATGATCTCCCCCGTGGGGAGGGTGAGGGGCGCCTTGACGGATTCCGCCTGCAACGTTCGGCCATCCAGAAGCGTAACCGTCTCCAGAAATGTTTGCACCGTCCCCGTTGCCAAGACGATTTCATCGTTGTTCCGGAGCATCTCCACCACCCGAGGAGTGAAGAAATCCACATCGCTGGCCCCGACCATCTCCTCCTGGGTTCGTCCGAACGCCTGGGCGTGGGTAACGTTCGTCCCCAGATAGACCCCCTGGCAATCCTTGAAAAAAACCAGATCGGGGAGGGACGCCAGGAGCGCCGTCAGGAGAGCGCTCTTTTCCCCCAGGGAGGCGGTTCGCCGGGCGACCTGCGCCTCCAGATTCTCGTTGAGGCTCCGGAGTTCCTGAACGTACCGGGCCATCTCCACGGCCATCTCCCGAAAATTGGCGATCAGCCCTCCGACTTCGCTGATACCGCTCTCCGGCCACGCTACGGCCGTACTACCCTGGGCCAGTTGCCGCGGCAGATCGATCCCCACCTCCTGCAGCCGCAGTAACGGCCAGACGAGCCTGTCGCTGATCAGCCGGGAAAAGGCCACCGTGATGACCATCAGCAGCAGCATGAGAGAAAAGCTCATGGTGGACAACCGCAACAGGTTATCCATCATCGGCAGGGGGGAGGTCTCGACGATGATTGTCCAGGGGAGGCCGGAGCCCAGGGGAAGCTCCTTGACATAGCGGGAGGAACGCCAGCGCTGGATGGAGCTGGAGGCCTGGTTCGGACGGGGGATCCACTGGGAGACCCCCTCCGTCAGGAAGCGTTGACTCCACCCCGCAGGACGTTCATACGGTTCCATGCTCTTGATTTCCAGCAGGGAAGAGACGATAACCCGCCGGGAGCGGTCCACCAGGAAAATCCTCTGTCTGGCCGAGTCCGAGAGGCTCTCCAGGGGTGTCCGAAGGACGGAGGGGTCCAGCGCGCCGGTGGCAAAGCCCTTGAGTTGTCCGTTACTCATGATGGGAGCCGCCATGGGAAGGATCAGGGCAGGCGCCCCCAGTCGCCCGATGACGGGATCGGAAACGGTGGGTTTTTTCGTATCGCGTACCACCCGGATAAACGGTCGATCCGACATGTTTATCCCGCGGTAGGCCTCGGTGCTCCTTCCGAAGGGAGAGACCACCACGGAGAAGGCGTTCCCGTCCAGAATCCCCAGCCGGAGGAAATCGTGGGAGCCGGCCTTGATGGCGTCGGTCCGCTGTTGCAGGAGCGCCGTGGAGGTGGTGGCCGGGTCTCCCGCCAGCTCCGCCAGAGTGATGACGTTCCGATAATGGCTCTCCACCCAGTTCCTCACCGCCTCCCCTGACTGCTTCGCCGTGTACGCCGTCAGATGAACGATACGGGATTCTTCCTCATGCAGGCGTCCCCAGGCCTCGATGCCCAGATAGATCTGCGCCGGGAAGAGGACGAAGGACATGATCGTCGTGGCAAAGAGCTGTCGAAGGGAGAGGAGTTCATCGGAGCCGCGGGTACGGAGGCGGACAACCTGGACCACCATGGTAGCCGTCAGAGCGTTCATGACTCCGTTAACGGCCTGCTTGAGCATGACGAGGAGCGTGGCGTGTACCGGAAGCCCCAGCAGATAGTGGTAGGAACACCAGACAAAGGGTCCCCCCAGGCAGATCCAGTAGATGATGGCAGGGGCGAGGAGGTCCCGGGACCTGCTCCTGAGCCACCAGGCGATGAAGAAGGACTCCCCGGCAAAGCTGATGATGGCCCAGGGATGGGACCAGTGGAACCAGGTACAGGTGGCGGCCATGGTCCCGGCGATGACCCCGGCGATTCCGCCATAAAGGAGCAGGGCGAGCATTACGAAAATGGAGCCGAAGAGGAGATCGACCCCGAAGAAGAGCTCCAGCTTCGCCCCATTGACGACAAAACCGAGCAGGCCGAAGGCGATGCCAGCCATTATCTGTCGTTGGGTTTGTGTCATAAATCCCCTTAAGAACCGGGTACGAAATACAGAGGTTCCAGGTTCGAAGTTCTAGGTTCCAGGTTCAGGGTTTAAACCTTGAACCTGGAACGTTGAACACTTATTTTGTAGCAGTTCCATGATCCGTTCCGAAAGTTTCTTCAATGATACCGGCTTATCCAGATAGGCGTCGGCGCCAGCCTCCAGACAGCGCTCCCTGTCCCCCGGCATGGCCAAGGCGGTAAGGGCAATGATGGGAACCGCGCTCCCCGGTGCGGGAAACGTTCTGATGGCCCTGATCGCGGCCAGACCGTCCAGAACCGCCATCTGAACATCCATGAGGATGAGGTCCGGCCGTCGCTCTCCGGTCAGGATCAACGCCTCGACGCCGGTACCACAGCTCATCACCAGATACCCTTTCCTCCGGAGATAGTCGGAGACCATCTCCCGGGATGCCGGATTATCCTCGGCCAGGAGAATGAGCGGCGGATCGGCGAAGAATCCGGGGGGTTCAGCGAAAAGCGGCAGTTCGGGGGAACGTGGAGTCTCGTTATCCGGTTCCGCTTCGTGGTCGCACCAGGGGAGAGTAACCGTGAACCGGCTCCCCTCACCCGGCCGGCTTTCCACCCCCACCCCACCCCCCAGGAGTTCAGCCAGGCGGGCAACCAACGCCAGGCCGAGTCCGGTCCCCTCGTAGCGGCGGGCCAAAGAGCTGTCCACCTGAACGAAGGGATGAAAGAGTTTTTTCAAGTCTTCGGGAGCGATACCGATCCCCGTATCTTGCACGGTGAACCGGAGCTCCTGCCGCTGGAGATCTCCCCTGACCTGCAGATCAACCCCTCCCCCTTCGGGGGTGAACTTGACGGCATTACCCAGGAGGTTGATGAGGATCTGTTTCAGCCGGCGCGGATCCGAATGGAATCGCTCCGGGGTCTCGTTCAGTGACAACGTCAGGGTAACCTGCTTCTTGATCGCCGTTTCCCTGATGAACGTCAGGCTGGAGCGACAGAGTTCCTCCAGAAAAATGAGACCGATCTCCGGCTCCAGCTTGTCGGCCTCGATCCGGGAGAGGTCAAGGATATCGTTGATGAGGGAAAGGAGGTGCCGGCCGCTTTCATCGATGACCGTAACATAGTGGCGCTGTTCGTCGTTAATACTGCCGCACGACTGCTCCCCAAGAACCTCGCACATACCGAGGATCGAGTTCAGGGGCGTCCTCAATTCATGGCTCATGGTGGCGAGAAAAACGCTCTTGGCCCGATTGGCCGACTCGGCAAGAGTCCGGGAGAGAAGGAGCTCCTCTTCGAACCGCTTCCGCTCGGTTATGTCCGACATCACCGTGAGTAAGAGCCGGTCCCCCTGGTTGGGAATGCTCGCACCGCTGAAGATCCCGGTCAGGATCCCGTCACCCTTGGTCCTGACACTCAGTTCGCAACCATCCAGCCGCCCTGTTTCCAGGAGCACCCGTGTCGACTCTTTCTCTGCCGCGACATCGGGGAAGAGTCCCAGCTCTCCGGAAGTCCGCCCTATCAGCTCATGGGGGGCGTACTCCAAGGTTCTCAGGAACGCCTCGTTCACCCTGACGAATTCGCCGGTTTCAGCCCTGCAGAGCGCCAGGGGAGAGGGGTTGTGCTCGAAGATTTCCTGAAACATATCCAGCGCTGCCTGGAGAGTAGACAAGTCCTTGCTGATGCAGAAGGTGACCTCCCCTCCGTCCCATCGCCCCATCCAGATCCGGCTCTCCACCGGCAGTTCGCTTCCATCCTTTTTCCGCAGCGGCAACGGGCAGGAGTCTCGTTCTCTCCGAAACAGAGCGGCCAGGATCTCCTCCCCCTCCCTGCGGCATGAATACGGATACAGGTCAAGGAGCCCCATGGCAAGCAGCTCCTGCAGGGTATACCCCAGCTTGCGGGAAACCGCCGGGTTGGCGTAGAGGATGGAACCGTCGGGGGCGCCGATAACTATCAGGTCATCCATGGTTTCGAAAAAGAGGTGGTAATTGTCCCGGCTTTCCCGCAGCGACTCTTCCGTCAGCTTGAGGGTGGTGATGTCTTCATGAACGATCATCACCCGGGTCGGGGATAGTCCCTGAAGTCTGACCACCGTGCCGACGAACCAGCGTCGCTGGGTGGGGGAATCGCAGGAGTATTCCCTTCTGAATCCGGGCAACTCGCCTTTCATGACCCGGCGGATCCCCCGGCCAAAATCCTCTGCGCCATCCAACGAATCCCCCCTGGCACGGTCGCAGACGGCAAGGTAATTATCCCCTTCCCCCCCCTGCGGCGGCGCGAGGCCATTGGCAAGGGCGAAATTACGCCAGGAGCTGTTGGTGGCCACGATGATCCCGTCCTCATCCAGCACGCAGATTTCCGAAGGGAAACTGTCCAGGGTGGAGCGAACTAACTCGTCGGAACTCCGGAGCAACGGGACACCCTGCAGTTCCCGCCGCAGCCGATCGTTTTCCTGGGCCACCAGTGCCACCGGTGAGAGTTCCCGCCCCAGGATCAGAGTACGATCCGCCTCCCCGTCCCTGCCGACGCCGCAAAAGCCGGCCAGGGGAAAACCATTCAGGAGAGAACTGATACCGGAAATCTCCGCCGGAGAAGCAAGGGCGATCCGCAGCCTGGTCTCGAAGAGTACCACCAGCAGGGCATCGGACAGAACCTCATCGCCGGCAAAGATGAAGGGGGACGCCACCCGCCGGTCAAGGGAGGGAGAAACAGAGAAGAACGGGATACGACCTTGTGAACGTCGGGTGAGAAGCTCCGGGATTTCATCCCGGGAAGGTAGTACGCCTGATGAAAGAATGAGACCGAAGGCACCCTTCCCCTGCCGGGTCAATTCCGTCACAGTCTCTCCATCGGGAGAAAAATAAGGGACAAGGCCGGGATTGTCCATCACCTCCCCCACGGCGTCACGCCACTGTTCCGCCACCAGGGAACCGACGGCGGAGCGGAGCTCAAGATGAGGAGACGCCAGCACGGTGACGGAGATGCACCCCTCAGCCACGCCGGCGCCGTTTTTTCCGGCTACGGTGCTGCCGATGGTAGGAGTAGTACCGGTGACGCTACGAACACCCCGGAGGAGTTCCTCCAGGTCATCCCCCACGGAGGCGAATACCATGACCAGAGAGAGAGGGGTAGTAATGCCCGAGACAGCCTGAGCGGCGGCCCGACGTCCGGAGTCAAAGGAAGATCCGTCCCGCGTGACCCCGCTGCCGGTTTCCAGAAGGTGGGGAGAACAAAGCATGATATGCTCCGTGACAAAATGACCGCCGCCCGGAAGACGGAGAAAGACACAGTATTGTGAAGCATAACCCGCCGGGAGTCAATGACGAACAGATTCTTCCAGATACTGCTCCGCCAGATAGGAACTCCGGACATAGGGACCGCTCTCCACATGGGCGAAGCCAAGAGCAAGCGCCTTCTCCCGGTACAGATCGAACTGCTCCGGAGTGATGAATTCCCGTACCGGCTCATGATTCCTGCTCGGCGCAAGATACTGTCCGATACTCAGATAGGAGCAGCCCGCACACCGCAAATCGCCACAAACAGCCAGCAGCTCTTCTTCCATCTCCCCCAACCCCACCATGATCCCCGACTTGGTCTTCAGTTCCGGCGCCAGTTCGTGGGCCAGGGCGAGCACCCCCATCGACCGGCGATACTCCGCCCCCTGACGGATGGCGTAGAGCCGGGGAACGGTTTCCACGTTGTGCCCCAATATATCAGGATGGACTCCGACGATCATGGCCAGCGGTTCCCGGCTCCCCCCCAGGTCGGGAATCAGCAGTTCCACCGTCGTGGCAGGCGAGGCGGCCCGGATGGCTGTCACGGTGGCGACGTAGTGAGCCGCACCACCGTCGGGAAGGTCGTCCCGGGTCGGGCTGGTAACCACCAGATGACGGAGCCCCAGACGGCTTACCGCCTCCGCAACCCGCGCCGGTTCGTCGGGATCAGGAGGGAGCGGCGCCACCTTGGTCACCGAGCAGAACGAGCAGAGGCGGGTGCAGGCCGTTCCCAGGATCAAAAAGGTCGCCTGTTTCCGGCTGAAGCATTCGGTAATGTTGGGGCAGCACGCCTCCCGGCAGACGGTATTGAGCTTGAGGTCCCCCACAAGCCGCTCCATCTCGGCGTGGGCGCCCGGTCGTATTTTTTTCTGCAGCCATGCCGGTCTACGGATCATCTTCATTGGTCCCCTCCACTCTTTGATTGCTTGTAGCGACATTCCCCGAAAAAATCAACAGAATAGATCCGTTATCGGTACTGTAGGGGCACGGCGCGCCGTGCCCCTGCGGGAATCCGTCATGGAGATTTCTCCCGGGGTGTGGTATACACCGGAAGGGGCACGGCGCGCCGTGCCCCGCAGGAGAAGCAAGGAGATTTAGCATGATATCCATCTGGCTGATCTATCTCGGGGTCGGTTTGTCCGCCGGGCTGCTGGCCGGACTGCTGGGAGTGGGCGGGGGGCTCATCATCGTCCCCATGCTCATCTTTACCTTTACCTGGCAGGGGCTACCACCACCTCACATCCAGCATCTGGCGCTGGGGACCTCCCTGGCCACCATCGTCGTCACCGCCTTGTCAAGTGTTCGCGCCCACCACCGGCACCGGGCGGTGGTGTGGAGAAGTGTCCGTCTGATCACGCCGGGGATCATCATCGGGACCCTTTTCGGCAGCTGGGTGGCATCCCAACTCCCCTCCTCCATTCTCAGACTCTTTTTCATCATCTTCACCTACTATGTGGCGACGCAGATGCTTCTGGACATCAAGCCGAAACCTCACCGGCAGCTCCCGGGACCTTCGGGCTTCTCCCTGGTGGGCGGAGGCATCGGTCTGGTCTCCAGCCTCGTGGGGATCGGCGGCGGCAGTATGTCGGTACCTTTTCTCGTCTGGTGCAACGTGAGAATGCATAACGCCATCGGCACCTCCGCTGCCATCGGTTTCCCCATTGCCCTGTCGGGGGCCATTGGCTACGTGGCCAACGGTCTCCTGGTGGGGGGGCTCCCTCCAGGCAGTGTCGGCTTCGTCTACCTCCCCGCCTTCACGGGGATAGCCGCCGCCAGTTTCTTCACCGCCCCTCTGGGCGCCCGCTGGGCCCACCGGTTACCGGTCTCGCGGTTGAAGAAGATCTTCGCCTTTCTCCTCATCATTATCGGCACAAAGATGTTCTGGGGATTACTGGCAGAATGAAATTTATTTCAGAGCAGGCGAAAAACTATCTTGATTTCTTCTCCCGGTAAGAATAGAATCAAAAACAGCTTACAGGTTCTCTCTACTGTGCTCGTGATGTTTACACAGCCCAGGCGGAATACTGAAAAAACGGGAGACTTTTCAAGTCGTGGTGTGCTGCCCCATTGCGCGGGATTTGCCTAAAGCGACATTAAAGTATCCCACCTGTTAGGGAACTCGCTCGGAGGCCCCGAAACTAACGGTACAGTGGAGAGATATTAAAGAGAAAGGGAGGACGGAAAACCGTCCTCCCTTTCTTATTACAGTCAGCTCCGGATAAATGAATTGTAGGGTGCGCACGGGTTATGGTGCGCACCATGAACCCGGTGCACACCCTACAACTATTTATTTTTATTGCCCGTTCCATGTGAATGTGAAATATGAATTTCGTGTGCCACTACCTGTAGGAATAGCTATCGTGGTTGTAACCGGCGTGTTCACGGGGGTAGAGGCATCAACCGGCACGCGTATCATTATCGCATCAGTGGACTGAGTTATGGGTGGGCTGGAAAATGCAGTGGTAGAAGACGTATTTATGGCATAAGTAGCGCTATTATCCAGTGTAGCCGTGGTGGGAAAGGTCGTTATCCACGATGTTTCACCTGACGACAATATCGGTTGTTGGGTCGAATACATAAAACCACCGACAGAAGGAACAGATCCCGTCCCTGTCACCGGATTTTGTGCAAATAAAATAGGCTCTGTCGTACTTGAAAAGGTACTGCTAATCAGGCCTATTGATAGAGTAGTCGTTATTGTTGAATTGACTGAAGTAGCGGCATTGTGTCTAATTTTTACAATATCACCATTTTGAACGGTTGTGCTAGTTGGGTTCCAAGCACCGTTAATTGAAAATTGGCTTACGGCGCCGGATGGAACAGTTGTAACACTTGCAGATGAGGTTGTACCCGTAGTAAGTCCAGCTACAGTTATCGTACCCGACGAAATTACACTGAAAGGTTGAATAGCGGACACATAGGGAAGAACATCCTGCTTTGTTGCCGGGCTAAAGGTAAACTGACTGGGGTTATTAACGGAGGGGGCGCTGGGAAACCATTCGAAATTCCCGCAACCCGAAAGAGCCCCGACGACGATGCACAACAGAACCAGCGCTGTTTTTTTCATTTTCAATTCCTTTTTTTGGTTATCTACCCGCTTCACGAAACTCTAGCATATCCCCCCCTGCCAGTCCATCAAAGTTAGTGGCGCACCGCCGGGTCCCGGGAAAGAATGACATACTCCTGAAGCGGGATCGCCGTATGCCACACCCCCGTCACCTTCCCCACCACACTCCCCCCCCAGAACAACAGCACCACCAACAGGGCGAAAAGGAGCCCGGGAACGGCGTACCGACCACCGGGAAGCTTCATCTCCAATGCGCCATGAACCGGACAATGAGCGATACAACGCCAGCAGCCAAGACACTCCGGCGAATGGACCCGCTCCAACTCCATGACCGGCAGATACGACGGACAGGTCCCGCTGCAAACCCCGCAGGAAATGCAGAGGCTCTTGTTACGGGTCACCTTCACCGGCGAGCAGCTGGAGACAATTCCCAGAAGAGCACCGTAAGGACAAAGAAATCTGCAAAAAACATTTTTTACCGGAAACGACAGGAGAACCAGTATCCCCATGATGATCAGGGAAAGAAGCGACGGGTGGAGAAAAAAATCCAGCATCCGGATGTCGGCGATCTTGTTGTAGTCGGACGAAATGAAGGAGAGCACCGATCCGGGGGCCATGAGGACCATGATCGACCCGAGAAAAAAGAGGAGCAGCAGATACTTGATCCCCCGCAGGGCGATATCCAGCCAGGATGGTGGACGAAAATTGCGCCGGAACAACCTGAAGCCCACCTTCCAGCAGAGTTCGGCAAGAGTCCCCACCGGACAGAGCCAGGAACAGAAGGAGCGTTTCAGCAAAAAAGAGATCCCGATGATCGTCAGAAAGATGACCAGGCCGGCCGGATGAATCGGATTGATCTCCCCGCTGAGAATCCATCCCCGTAGGCTGACCAGCGCGGAAATGGGAAGAAACCCTTCGATCCCCTCCGGCCGAGGAACAAATACCGCCGACTCCCCCCGACAATGCAGGACAAAACGGTAAAATTCAACCCCCAGGGAGCAGGTGAAGAAGAGAAAGAGCCACTGAACGGCTACCCGCAGGGGGTGCATGAAACGGTTACACATAATTTTCCTTTTCCGGCCTTGCCGTCCGGACTTTGCGACGTATTCTGTCACACACCTCTGCTATGCTCTCCCCATACTTCACGAGGAGGCTCCCCATGGAACCATTTTTCATCTTCTGCTCCATCCTGGTACTTTACTCCGGCTACCTGACCGTCATCGACCTTCTGAAGGATCTGACCAGGGAGGCGGCGCCTGCTCCAACAACACAACGCGCCGTGGAATCGGTGGGGAAAACAATCCGAGCCGGACATCAAGGGTCATGGGACCGGATTC
Organism: uncultured Geobacteraceae bacterium; assembly: GCA_903902345.1. Taxonomy (GTDB): domain Bacteria; phylum Desulfobacterota; class Desulfuromonadia; order Geobacterales; family CAIOGM01; genus CAIOGM01. The sequence continues at coordinate 16,670 of CAIUUR010000474.1, forward strand.
GTGCCGGCGCCGGGGTCGAGCAGTTCCCCCTCCTGTCCCGGGGAGCATACTGATACCCGGTGGCGACCCCATGGAGATAGGTACGGTAGCGGATTGCCCGCCGCCGCGTCAAGAGAAAGGAATCAACGACACGCTTGAAGCCAGGGGGGAAATATGGTATCCATGCTTGATACTATCATCGTCAGACCAACCCAAGAGGAGAATATACATGCAGGATCGTGAGAAGGCGATTGACCTGGCGCTCAGCCAGATTGAAAAGCAGTTCGGCAAAGGGGCCATCATGCGCCTGGGCAGTGATGAACCACTTCCCGACGTCGCCGCCATCTCCACCGGAGCGCTCTCCCTGGATCTGGCCCTTGGCGTGGGGGGAGTCCCCCGGGGACGAATTACCGAGATCTACGGCCCTGAATCGTCAGGCAAAACGACCCTGGCGCTGCACATCATCGCCGAAGCTATGAAGAAAGGGGGGATCGCCGCCTTCATCGACGCCGAGCACGCCCTGGATATCGGCTATGCCCGCAAACTGGGGGTAAAGACCGATGACCTCCTCGTCTCCCAACCCGACACCGGGGAACAAGCCCTGGAGATCGCCGAGATGCTGGTCCGGAGCGGCGCCATCGACGTCCTCGTGGTCGACTCAGTGGCAGCCCTGGTCCCCAAGGCGGAGATCGAAGGGGACATGGGAGATTCCCACATGGGACTCCAGGCTCGCCTCATGTCCCAGGCACTGCGGAAGCTGACAGGAATCATCAGCAAATCCCACACGGCCGTCATCTTCATCAACCAGATCCGGATGAAGATCGGCGTCATGTTCGGCAACCCGGAGACCACCACGGGGGGTAACGCCCTCAAGTTCTACGCCTCGGTCCGGATGGATATCCGAAAAATCGCGGCGCTGAAACAGGGGAACGACGTCATCGGATCCCGCACCCGGGTGAAGGTCGTAAAAAACAAGGTCGCCCCCCCCTTCAAAGAGGTGGAGTTCGACATCCTTTACGGAGAGGGGATCTCCCGCACCGGAGACGTCCTGGATCTTGCCGTGGACAAAAATATCGTGGACAAAAGCGGCGCCTGGTTCTCCTACTGCGGCGACCGGATCGGCCAGGGGAGAGAAAATTCCCGAACGTTCCTCAACGAGCACCCCGTCATGCTGGCCGAGATCGAAGCAAAACTCCTGGAGCAGTGCGGCCTCGGCCCCAAACAGGAACCGTAATACGGGAGACCGACCATGGAACTCGACGAAATACTCACTGCCGCCGTTCGCGCCCACGGCTCGGATATTCATCTCAAGTCTGGTCTGCCGCCGGTCGTCCGGATCGACGGCAGACTCGTCCCCATCCCCAATGCTCCACGCTTAACCTCGGAGGAGATGCAGGGTATTGCCGGGGGGATCATGAGTGAAAAGCAGAAGAAGTCTTTCGGGGAAAAGTTGGAACTGGACCTCTCCTACGCCGTGCCGGAACTGGGACGCTTCCGGGTGAGCATCTACCTGCAACGGGGGACCATCGGCATGGTCTTCCGCGTCATCCCCTTCAACATCCCTTCACTGGAGAGCTTGAACCTACCCTCCGCACTGAAGAAACTGGCCATGGAAGAACGGGGGCTGATCCTGGTCACCGGAACCACGGGAAGCGGCAAGTCCACCACCCTGGCCTCCATGATCAACTACATCAACGAACACCGCACCTGTAACATCATCACCGTGGAAGACCCGGTGGAGTACCTCCATCGGGACAAGAGTAGCATCATCAGTCAGCGGGAGATCGGTTTTGACACCCTTTCCTTCGCCAACGCCCTCCGTGGAGCACTCCGGCAGGACCCGGACGTCATCCTCGTGGGAGAGATGCGGGATATGGAGACCATCGAGACCGCCCTCACCGCTGCCGAAACCGGGCACCTGGTCCTCTCCACCCTCCATACCCTGGACGCCCCCGAGACCGTCAACCGGATCATCGGAGCCTTCCCCCCGCACCAGCAGCGCCAGATCCGGCTCCAGCTTTCGGCGGTCCTCAAGGGGGTGATTTCCCAGCGGCTGATGCCCAAGGCCAACGATGTCGGACGGGTCCCGGCCGTGGAGGTCATGATCGCCACGGCCCGGGTGCGCGAATGTATCGACGACGAGGAGAAGACCAAGCTGATTCATGACGCCATCGCCCAGGGGTTCATCTCCTACGGAATGCAGACATTCGACCAGTCGCTCATGTCGCTGTATACCAAGCAGCTCATCACCTACGAAGAGGCCCTTCGCCAGTCCACCAATCCCGACGATTTCGCCCTGAAGATTTCCGGCATCTCCTCAACCTCCGACTCCCGTTGGGACAAGTTCGTCACCGACGAGGAACCGGAGCCCCCTCCCGTGGAAAGATTCTGATGTCCACCGGCAAGCGGGGGCTGACAGTAGCCCTGGATCTCCTCTCCCGCCGTGACCGGAGCGAAGCGGAGCTGCGAAAAAAGCTCCTGGCCAAGGAGATTCCCCCCCAGGAAGTGGACGTTGCCATCGCCCGGCTGAAGGAGCTGAACTATCTGGACGACCGGCTGCTGGCGGAGCGGTTGGCATCAGCGGCAGTGGCCGCCGGAAGAGGATACGGCATCCGGCTGGCGCTGGATCTTGCCCGGAAGGGAATTCCCCGTCAGATCGCCGACGAGACCTTGACGGAGATCACCGCCCGACATGACGAGGGAGAGCTGGTGCGGGAGCTCCTGAGAAGGAAGTTCCCGGCCTTTCAACCCGATCTGGCCGACAACCGGGAAAAGATGCGAACCATGAATTTCCTGCTCCGGAGAGGCTTTTCCCGCTCCGTCGTGTTTGAGGCGATGAGAAATCTGTCCACTGAGGACACAGATTAACACTGAAATTAAAATACCAAGCATCTATTCTCTGATGACACTTATCGATACTGGGCCGACAGCAGCATAAGGTTTTTTCAGTGTTCTCAGTGAAATCAGTGGATACGCTCGTAAAGAGGTTTACATGACCGGAAAAGAAATTCGCGCCCGTTTTCTCACTTACTTCGCCGACCGGGGCCACACCGTGGTCGCCAGCTCCTCCCTCATCCCCGTCAACGACCCGACGCTCCTCTTTACCAACGCCGGGATGAACCAGTTCAAGGACTGCTTCCTGGGGCTGGAGGACCGGGGCTTCTACCGGGCTACCTCCTCCCAAAAGTGCGTCCGGGCCGGGGGAAAGCACAACGATCTGGAGAACGTGGGGCGCACCGCCCGCCACCATACCTTTTTCGAAATGCTGGGGAATTTCTCCTTCGGCGACTACTTCAAAAAGGAGGCCATCGCCTACGCCTGGGAATTCCTTACCGTGGAACTGGGACTGGACAAGGGACGCCTCTACGTCACCGTCTACACCGATGACGACGAAGCCGCCGACCTCTGGCACAAGCAGGAGGGGGTCCCCCTGGAACGGATCTACCGTTTCGGCGAAAAGGATAACTTCTGGTCCATGGGGGACACCGGCCCCTGCGGCCCCTGTACCGAGATCTTCTGGGACAACGGCCCGGATGTGGGGTGCGGCTCCGCCGATTGCGCGGTGGGCTGCGACTGCGACCGGTACATGGAGATCTGGAACAACGTCTTCATGCAGTTCGACCGCTCCGCCGACGGAACGTTGACCCCCCTCCCCAAACCCGCCGTGGACACGGGAATGGGGCTGGAACGGATCTCCACGGTCATGCAGGGACAGCAGACCAACTACAACACCGACCTCTTCCAGGGGATCATCCGGCATATCGAAAAACTCTCGGGGAAGAGATACGGCGCCAACGACCGGGACGATGTCTCCATGAGGGTCATTGCCGACCATGTCCGGGCCACCACCTTCCTCATCTGCGACGGGGCGCTTCCCAGCAACGAGGGACGGGGGTATGTGCTCCGCAGGATCATGCGCCGGGCCGCCCGCCATGCCAAGATGCTCGGCTTCGCCCAGCCCATGCTCCACCGGGCCGTGGACGCGGTGACCGAGATGATGGCCGATGCCTATCCGGAACTCCTGGAACGCAAATCCTACATCAAAAAAGTGGTCCTGGCCGAGGAAGAACGTTTCATGGAAACCCTGGACAATGGGCTCCGGATCCTTAACGACGAGGTGGCGAGCCTCCGGCGGGGCGGAAACAGTACCATTCCCGGCGAGACCCTCTTCAAGCTGTACGATACCTACGGCTTCCCCACGGACCTCACCGCCGACATCGTGGCGGCGGAAGGATTTACCGTGGATGAGGCGGGATTCGATCGCTGCATGGAGCGGCAGCGGGAACAGGCGCGGGAGCACTGGAAAGGGTCCGGCGAAGAGGGAATCGCCGCCATTCACAAGGCGCTCCACAACCGCGGCATCCGAAGCAGCTTCAATGGCTATACGGAGCGGAACTCCTCCTCACCCGTATCCGTCATTCTCAAGGGGGGGGTAGAGGTGAATTCCGCCACGGCGGGGGAAAATGTGGAGCTCATTACCGCGAGCACCCCCTTCTACGGCGACTCCGGCGGCCAGACCGGCGACACCGGAACCATCTCCACCCCTTGCGCCCATCTGACGGTGACGGCGACGCTCCGCCCCTTCCCCGACCTCATCGTCCACCGGGCCACGGTGGTGGAGGGTACGGTGACCGTAGGAGAGGCGGCCGATCTGAAGGTGGCGGTGGCAGAGCGTAACGCCACCTCCAGAAACCATACCGCCACCCACCTCCTCCAGGCGGCCCTCCGGGAGATCCTGGGGGACCATGTGAAGCAGGCGGGGTCGCTGGTGGCGCCGGAGCGGCTCCGCTTCGATTTCACCCACTTCTCCGCCATGACCGATGACGAGCTCCGCCGGGTGGAGGAGATCGTTAACACCTTCGTCATGCAAAACGATGACGTCCATGCCGTGGAGATGGCGGTCCAGGAGGCGATGGGGAGTGGCGCCACCGCCCTCTTCGGTGAAAAGTACGGTGACCGGGTCCGGGTGGTCCGGGTGGGAGAGGTCAGTTCGGAACTTTGCGGCGGCACCCACGTCCAGGCCGCCGGCGACATCGGCTTTTTCAAGATCGTCTCCGAGACCGGCATTGCCGCCGGGGTCCGGCGGATCGAAGCCCAGACCGGCGCCGGGGCTCTGGCCTTTGTCCGGCGTCTGGAGGATGAACGGAGAAAGATCGCCACCCTCGTCAAGGCCGAGGGGGGAGATCAGGTGGAGAAGGTGGAGAGACTCCTGTCACGCCAGAAAGAGCTCCAGCGAGAAATCGAGACCCTCCAGGGGCGGCTCAACGCCGCCAATTCCAGTGACCTCCTGGCCGGAGCCCGGGAGGTGAACGGTATCAGAGTGCTGGCCGTCAAGGTCGACGCCGCCGACCCCAGGGCGCTGCGGGATCTGGCCGACACCCTCAAGGATAGGCTCGGCTCCGGCATCCTGGTCCTGGGGAGCGAGATCGACGGCAAGGCCGCCCTCCTCGTGGCGGTGAGCAAAGAGCTCACGGGTCGCCACAAGGCCGGCGATATCATCAAGAAACTGGCCCCCACCATCGGCGGGAGCGGCGGCGGAAAACCGGAGCTGGCCCAAGCCGGCGGCAGCGACCCGGCCCGGCTGGGCGAAGCGCTGGAGATGGTCTACGGGCTGCTCTGAGTCACAGCCGGACGGCCATCCATGCCGGCTAATAATGCAATTTTACCCCCACAAGGCCTTTGAGGTTTTCACCACCTCAAAGGTCTTGCAGTATCTCCTCCCGCCACCCTCTCGAGCAAAAAAAACAACATACCACAACCGGCAGCAGCATATTGTTTTTCCCCTCCATACCGAATCTCCCCCCCTTATATTTTATTGCGTAAAAACGGTACGATACAAACAACAGAGGCAGTAAAGCTCTTGGCACGTTTCCTGCTAGCCGTAACAAGTGATACCTAGCTCAACACGGAGGTCCGCACCATGGCCAGAACGATATTAACCGTTGACGATTCGAGATCCGTACGCCAGATGGTCGGCTTTACCCTGCGGGAACAGGGATTCGATGTCCTGGAAGCAGCCGACGGCCAGGAGGCGCTGGATTTACTGGGAAGCCGGAAGGTCGACATGGTCATCACCGACCTGAATATGCCCATCGTTGACGGCATTGCCATGATCAAGGGAGCCCGGTCGCTGCCGGATTGCCGTTTCATCCCCATCGTCATGCTGACCACCGAATCCCAGGATAACAAGAAGCAGGAAGGAAAGGCCGCCGGCGCCACGGGGTGGATCGTAAAACCGTTCCAGCCGGCGCAGCTCACCTCCGTAGTGAAACGACTGCTGGGTTAACGAAAGCAAGCGTATGGCGCCTTCCTCCGAATTCGCACGGTGGATGAATCCTCGGCGCGGAGCCTGGTTCGGCGCGGCAATGACGCTGCTTCTATTTGCCGGCGGTTATTACGCAGCCTGGCATGGTTATCGCCGCCAGTTCGTCAGCGATGCGACCCTCAGGAGCAGGGTGATCATCGATGCTCTGCAGAGAAGTCCCCAGGGGGAGGCGGGAATACGGAGCATTGTGGAGGCTGCGGTGGCGAGCACCTCCTCCCTGGCGCTGGACACAACCCTCACCGACCTCTCCCCCCCCGGCGACCGACGTCCCCCGCAGCAGTTTCTGCTCTCCATGAGTCAGGCGCCACGGTCGCCAGGCCTGGACGATCTCCTCTTTGCCCTCCCCACCCGGAACGTGGAGTTCTCCTTCGCCGGACGGCGCCGGCAGATCAGCACCGCCGCCACCAGGGGGTATCACGCCGAGACCCCCACCCTCACCTTCCTCCTCATCCTGCCGCTGGGACTGCTGATCACCCGCCTGAGCTACCTGTATCTCCGCCAACTGGCTTCCACCCAAGCAGAGATAGAGGGTGAAGTCGTCACCCGCACAGCCCAACTTGCCCGCGCCAAGACGGAATGGGAGCGGACCTTCGACAGCGTACCGGACCTGATCATGCTCCTGGACCGGGAGTACCGGATCATCCGGGTCAATCGGGCCCAGGCTGAGCGGGTGGGCTGTTCACCGGCGGAGCTGATCGGCAAACAATGCTATGCCGTACTGCACGACACCACAGCCCCACCGACTTCCTGCCCGCACCAGCTCCTGCTCCGGGAAGGCCGGAAACAGTATCAGGAGAGCTATTTTCACTCCCTGGGGGGCCACTTCGCCGTCAGCGTCACCCCACTCCACGACGACGGTGGAAAGATCGTGGGATCGGTCCATGTGGCCCATGATATTTCTCAACTGGTGCAGGCAAAGCAGGAACTTGACCAATCCCGCAGGCACCTGCAGATCATGCTGGACAACCTCCCCATGACCGCCTGGCTCAAGGACAGGGAGGGGCATTTCCTCATGATTAATGAGCAGTTCGCCCAGGCAGCCGGGCGCCCCCGCGGGGAGATCCTCGGCCTCACCTCCTTCGACATCTGGCCCCTTCCCCTGGCGGAACATTACCACGCCATCGATGAGGAGATCATCGCCACGAAGGAGAGCAGACAGGTTGAGGAACTGCTGGCTCACGTACGTGGCGAGGCATGGTTCGAGGCCTTCAAGGCTCCCGTCACCGACGCCGACGGTCTGGTAGTGGGGACCACCGGCATCGCCCGCAATATCACGAAACGGAAACAAAACGAGGCGCTGCTCCAGCAGCATCAGCGAGAACTGGAGGTGCTGAACAGCCATCTGGAGGAGCGGATCGCCGGAGAGCTTGCCCGGAGCAGAGCCAGGGATCTCCTGGTCATCCGGGAGGAAAAGTTGGCGTCGCTGGGCCAACTTGCCGCCGGCGTAGCCCACGAGATGAACACCCCCCTGGGGTTCGCCCTCAATAACATCAGACTCTTCTCCGACTATTTCAGCCAGATCTGCACCTACGTGACCCTGCAACAGGAAATTCTGAACACGACGGCGGATGCAGAACAACGAAACGTACTGGCTGCCGCGGCAAAGAAGCTGGAGATCTCCCTGATACGGGAGGATGGCCCGGCTCTCATCTCCGAAGCAATGGATGGGGTGGAGCGGGTTTCACATCTTGTGCGTGACCTGAAGAGCTTCTCCCGGGTGGACGCCCCGGAACTTGATTTCACCGATCTCACCCTCTGCCTGGAACACGCATCATCCGTCATGACTCATGAGCTGAAGAATGTGGCAACCGTCTCGAAGGAGTACGCGGATCTCCCCTGGATTACCTGCCACACCGGGCAGATAAACCTGGTGTTCATGAATCTGCTCCTCAACGCAGCCCAGGCCGTTACCCCTCCGGGGAAGATCACCCTGAGAAGCTGGCACGACGATGAATTCGTCTACGCCTCGGTGAGCGACAACGGGCGAGGGATCCCCGAGCAGTCGAGGCACCGGATCTTCCAACCGTTTTTTACCACCAGGGCAGTGGGAAAAGGGGCAGGGTTGGGACTCAGCATCTCCCACGACATCGTCAGCAAACATCGTGGGGAGATTCTGGTGGAGAGTCATCCGGATGAAGGGTCAGTCTTCACGGTGAAGCTCCCCCGCAATGATGATACGTCCGAAACGGACTCCTGACGCTCATTTCCTTTGCATCCTTCCCGGCTTTGCGGTAAAGATTTCACTGCGTCCCTCCACGCGGGGTGAAAAATTCTTGACGTACGCAAAGCAGGGCATCGGATGATATCATGCAAACAGATCGCAGCACTGTTCCGGATGCTCCCCGACCCGGTCTGGCTGAAAGATCCCCATGGCGTCTATCTTGCGGTAAACGCCCGTTACGAGGAGTTGTTCGGGGTTGAAGGATCACTCCTCGTGGGGAAGACGGATTACGATTTCGTCCCCGGCTCCGAGGCGGAGTTGCACCGGACCCATGATCTGAACGCCATGACCACCGGGAGCCCCTGTCGCCATGAAGAGTGGCTCTCCCTCGCCACCGGAAGTGAGAAGAGGCTTTTCGATATTTTCAGAAGCCCCCTTTATGATGACGAGGGTACCCTGACTGGGGTCATGGGCGCAGCCCGCGACATCACCCTGCAACATGAGTCCGAAGAGGAACTGCTCCGGAGGGATGCACAGAATACGCTGATCACCGATGCGGTACCCTCCCTCATTTCCTACATAGATTACTGATACCGCCTCCGCTTCGCCAACGAAAGTTATCTCCGCTGGTTCGGAGCCTGCCCGGAGCAGATCATTGGACGGCAACTCCGGGAGGTGATCGGAGAGGAGGCCTGGGCCGAGGTGCACCCCTTCGTCGATCGGGCGTTGTCCGGTGAGCTGCTTTCCTTCGAAAGAAAGCTCCACTACAAGAGCTCCCCCCCCCGCTGGATACGGGCCAGCTATACCCCCCATCGTGACGCTTCCGGCAAGGTGAAGGGAATCGTGGCTCTCATCACCGACATTACTCCCCTGAAACAGGCGGAGGAAGAGCTGCAACAGAGCCAACAACAGAACCTGTCACTCCTCAACAACACCCCCGCCATCCTCTACCGCTACTCCCAACGACGGGGCGGCCTTTATTATTCCCCCCGGGTTGAGGAGTATCTTGGCTACCCCCCGCAACACCTCCTGGCCAACGCCACCCTCTGGCATGATTCCATCCACCCCGACGACCTCCCGGCAGTGAATACGGCCGTCGCCTCCCTCCAGTGCGGCAAGGGATTCGATCTGGAGTACCGGATTCGCCATCGTAACGGTACGTGGCGCTGGTTTCATGACCAATCCATCAGCCACCTTCACGAGGATGGCGAGATGATCGTTGACGGGATGGCCAATGACATCACTCTGAGGAAAAAGGTGGAGGAAGAGCTTCGGGAGGAGCGGAGCCTCCTGGCCATGCGGATCGAGGAGCGGACCCTGGAACTGACCCTGGCCAACAAACTCCTGGTCCGGGAACTCCTCGACCGGGAAAGAACCATGAAGATTTTGCAGGAAAATGAGGAAAGGATACAGCGCAGCGAATCTCTGCTCCGCTCGGTAACCGACGGGGCCGCCGACGCCATTTTCGTTCTGGATCGGGAGGGACGCCTGGTGTTTGCAAACCCGGCCATTTATCAGGTACTGGGAATCGAATCCTCCGATTTGATCGGCAAAGCAGTGGCCGACTGCTTTCCGGATGCCGCCACCGGCCGGGCCATCGCACGCTACAATCAGCAGCTTATGGAAACCGGCCGTGCGGAGATGATCGAAGAGGTACTTCCCACGGCGGCGGGCGTTCGCTCCTTCCTGACCACCAAGACCCCCCGCTTTGATACGGAAGGCCGGGTTATCGGCCTCATCGGCATCGCCCGCGACATCACCGACCGTAAACAGGCCGAGGAGCTGTTCGCGGAGCAGAAGCACCATGACCACCTCAACATGGAACTGGTACTGGCCGGAGCCAGGGAGCGGCGCCGGGTTTCCGCCGTGCTCCACGACCAGATCGGTCAGAACCTCCTCCTGCAAAAGCTCAAACTCCGGATGCTGGAAGACACCACGAGCACTCCGCCGGAGTTGCAAATGCTCTCAGAAATCCGCGAACTTCTGGATGAATCCATTGCCGGAGTCCGCTCCCTCACCGTGCAACTCTGCCCGCCCATTCTCGCCACCCTGGGACTGACCGCCGCCGTGGAATGGCTGGGCAAAAAATTCAAGTCGGACTATAATCTTCAGGTCGCGGTGACCGATGACGGCACGCCCAAACCCCTGGACCAGGAACGGCGCGAGGTGGTCTATCAGGCAATCCGCGAACTCCTCATGAACGTAACCAAGCACGCCCATACGGAGCAGGCGGAGTTGACCATGCACAGGGCGGGGGAACAACTGGTCGTCGTCGTTGCCGATGGCGGCTCCGGTTGCATCTCCACGGCAAAACCGGGAACGCCCCCCGGTGACGGCTACGGCCTGCATTTCATTAAACGGAACATGGAGCATTTCGGCGGGGAGATGAACGTGGTCTCGGAACCGGGTCGCGGCACCAGGGTGACCCTCCGTTTTCCACTGACTTCCCATGACCACCTACCGCACGAGAGTGCAAGGAGTGGAGCATGAACATCAGAGTCCTGCTGGCGGATGATCACAAAATACTCCGTGACGGCCTGAGAGCGCTGTTGGAAAGGACGGCGGAGATCACGGTGGTGGCCGAGGCGGGGGATGGGGAGGAGGCCGTCAGGAAAGCGGCGGAAACCGCTCCCCACGTCATCGTCATGGACCTGAACATGCCGCGGATGAGCGGCATCGAAGCCACCCGACTGATCACCACAGCGGATCCGTCGGTGAGAGTCGTCGCCCTCTCCATGGTCCTGGACCGGGAGTCCGTCGTGGAGACCCTCAAGGCGGGCGCCTGCGGCTATGTCCTCAAGGAGTCCGCCGCCGATGAGCTGCTCGACGCCATCCGGGAGGTCATGAATGGTGAAAATTACCTCAGTTCACGCATCACCACCATGGTCCTCAAGGATTACCTCCGGACCTCCCCCAATCCGGCTGCGCCCCCGGAACAGCTGTCATCGCGGGAACTGGAACTCCTGCAACTGATCGCCAACGGCAACAACAGCAAGGAGATCGCCTTCGGTCTCGGCGTCAGCATCAAGACCATCGAGGCGCGGCGACGTGAACTCATGAAAAAGCTGAACCTCTGCAGTATCGCCGAACTGACCAAATTCGCCATCAGGGAAGGGCTCACCTCCGCCTGACGGCTCTCCGATACCCGCGCCACTCCTTTCCCTCGCCCTGCCGCAAAAACCCACTCCTTTGGCGCACCTCCCAAGGCTTTCCCTGTATGGAGTATTGTCCGAAACAGTCGATATACTACATAACGAGTAGTTCCCATTCCGTCAGGCGGGCGACAGTATGGAATTTGACTGGAAGAATACCCATAAGGATAATGGTTATCTGGTAACGGCGCCCGATGATACCATCCTGCGTGCGGATTCCTGGGCGCGGCGTTTCCTGGGACTTTCCGCCGGGGTCCTCTTGACACAGGTACGGTTCAGGGATACCGCCATCCGCCACTACCGATGTGAACCCGAGGACGCCTGGGCGGGCTGGCCTGCCCAACAGGAACGGAGCGAGGAAGTTCGTTACCTCATCCGCCCGGAAACTCCCGATGCCCCCTCCTCCTGGCTCCAGGTTGAACTCACCCCCCAATCTCCTGAAATACCCTACCAGCGACTGATCCGGCTTCATGATGTCAGCGAAGCGGTAACCGCCACCCGTAGAGCCTGGATTCTGCAGGGGATGATCTCCCGCAAGCTCAAGAACCCTCTCACCACCCTCAACACCTGCCTGGAGATAATGAATCTCGACCGGAACCTCCTCCCTCCGGAGATGCAGGAGTTGGTTGACCTTTCTCGACTGAGCCTCAATCGGCTCCAGCTGGACGTCACCGAGATAGAGCAGGGTGGTGAACAGCTGGCATCACCCGGCGGTTCCCCCTTCCGTCTGGCGGAACTGCCCGATCTGCTGGATCGCCTGACAACGATATTTCAGCTCCGGCGGGTGACGCTCACCGGCACGAGAACGACGGCCAACCTGTCGCTGACCTCCTCCTTCATGGCCGTGGAGACCATCCTGGCCGAGTTGCTGAAAAATGCAAAAAAATTTCATCCGGAGCAGGACCCGTCAGTCGTGGTGACGGTAGCGTTGCAAGACGACGAACGGGTGGCGGTTCGGGTGACCGACGACGGATCCTGCCTCCATGGCAAGCAGAACCTGGCCCCCTGGCTGCAGGGGGCGGAGGGACCCACCGGTGAGGATTCAACCAGGGGGCGCGGCCTCCCCCTGGTGGCGGCGCTGGCCTGGGAGAGCGGCGGGAGTTTCCGTATCTATAATCGCGCTGACGTTCCGGGAGTCGTCGCGGAAGTGGTTCTACCCTTAACCGGGAAAAGACAAACAGTTCAAGGAGGTTCACCATGCAGAACATGAAGATCGGAGTGAAATTGATCGGCGGCTTCCTGCTCGTGTCGTTCTTCGCCGCCATCGTCGGCGGGATCGGGATGATCAACATCAAGACCATCGACGATGCCGACACCAGGCTTTACGAAAAGGTCACCGTCCCCCTGGGGCAGCTTCAGGACATGATCTCGTCGTACCTCCAGATACGGGTCATCCTGCGTGACATGGTGCTGGATCCGGATACGACGAAAAACATGGTCTATGTCAAAAAAGCCCATGCGTTGAAGGATGCCATTGACAAGGATTCGGTCGAGTTCGAAAAGACCATCCTCACCGATGAGGGAAAGAAACTCTTCAAGGAGTTTGCCGAGGCCTGGAAAGATTACAAGATTGTGCTGGAAAAAGCCCTGGAGTTGGGGGAGCAGGACAACGACAAGGCGCTGACAGCCCTGCTCCGGGGAGACCTGGCCAAATACGGCACCATTGCGTATGATTCCCTTGAAAAGCTCGTGGACTCCAAGATCAAGCAGGCCAAGCTGAGTTCCGAGGGCAACACGCAACTGGCCAACCACTCCCGGTCGATCATGGGGGGGTTCACGGCATTGGCCATTCTGCTGGGTCTCGGCCTCGGCTGGTTCATTACCCGGGGCATCAAACGACAACTGGGGGGTGAACCGACCTTCGTGGCCGAACTGGCCGGCATGGTTGCCGTGGGAGATCTCTCCACCCAGATAGACATCACCGGCCAGGACCCAAGCAGTATCATGACCGCCATGTACAAGATGTCCGAGGCGATCAGGGCGCTGGTGGCCGACGCCGGGATGCTCTCCCAGGCGGCGCTGGCGGGAAAACTGGCCACCCGGGCCGACGCGTCCCGCCACCAGGGGGATTTCCGGAAAACAGTCCAGGGGGTCAACGAGACCCTGGACGCCGTCATCGGCCCCCTGAACGTGGCGGCCGAATACGTGGACAGGATCTCCAAGGGGGACATCCCCCCCCGGATCACCGACACCTACAACGGCGACTTCAACGAGATCAAACTCAACCTCAACACCTGCATCGACGCCGTCAACACCCTGGTGACAGACTCAGGCGCTCTGGTTCAAGCCGCCGTGGCCGGCAAACTGGCCACGCGAGCCGACGCCACCCGGCATCAGGGAGATTTCCGAAAAATCGTGGCCGGAGTCAACGAGACCCTGGATTCCGTCATCGGCCCCCTGAACGTGGCCGCCGAGTACGTGGACCGGATCTCCAAGGGGGACATCCCCCCCCGGATCACCGACAGCTATAACGGCGACTTCAACGACATCAAAAACAATCTCAACACCTGCATCGACGCCATAAACCTTCTGACAACCGATACCGACACCCTGATCAAGGCCTCCGTGGCCGGTAAACTGGCCACCCGCGCCGACGCATCGAAACATCAGGGAGGCTTCAAAAAGATCGTGGCCGGGGTCAACGAGACCCTGGACGCCGTCATCGGCCCCCTGAACGTGGCGGCCGAGTACGTGGACAGGATCTCCAAGGGGGATATCCCTCCCCGAATCTCCGACAGCTACAACGGCGACTTCAACGAGATCAAGAACAACCTCAACACCTGCATCGACGCCGTTGAGCTCCTGGTGTCCGATACGGGGACCCTGGTCCAGGCCGCCGTGGCCGGCAAACTGGCGACGAGGGCCGACTCCTCCAAGCATCGAGGCGATTTCCGAAAGATCGTCGCCGGAGTCAACGAGACCCTGGATTCCGTCATCGGCCCCCTGAACGTGGCCGCCGAGTATGTGGACCGGATCTCCAAGGGGGATATTCCCCCCA
>CAIUUR010000475.1 GCA_903902345.1 uncultured Geobacteraceae bacterium
CAGAACCGTCACCTGCTTTTCAATTCGTCGCCCCTGGGGGTCGTATTTGAAGGTAACAGTGCTCCTTTCCGTGATCCCTTTGACCTTCTCCAAGCGGGTCAAGCGGTTTTCGTAATCCCAGGAGAATGTCCACCCCTTGTCCGGCGCCGCCGGGGTCGTTCGGGTGATCTGGTTTCCGGCGTCGTCATAGTCGTGACCGAAGATCCGCCCCACCAGCATTCGGTTGGCGGCGTCATAGAGATACTTGATGTCCTTGGGACCGGGGCCGGCGAGCCGGTTTCCCAGTGCATCGTAGCTGAAGTTTTCCGTCCTGTCCGGCGCTGTCGCCTGTCTCAATCGGTAGACTTCATCATAGCGGTAACGCTCCGGGCCGGCAGGACTGTTTTTACCCATCCGGTTCCCCACCTTGTCGAAACCACTGTAATTGGCAAAAGTGATGCTCTTCTCTCCCGCCCTGTGAGCCAGGCTGGTCAGGCGGTTGAGGTTGTCATACTGATAGGTTGCGGTGACGCCGTGGGGATAACTGCTGCTGCTCCGGCGACCGAGGAGGTCGTAATCATAGGTGAATGTTCCGGCGCCGGAGGTGATGCTTGTGGTACGG
Source organism: uncultured Geobacteraceae bacterium (assembly GCA_903902345.1). Lineage (GTDB taxonomy): Bacteria > Desulfobacterota > Desulfuromonadia > Geobacterales > CAIOGM01 > CAIOGM01. The sequence continues at coordinate 602 of CAIUUR010000475.1, forward strand.
TTGGCGCTGTCGTAACCGTAGGAGATCCGGCGCTGGTCCGGCGTTCCCGGTTGCAGGGTCATGCCGGTGCGATTGCCCGAAACGTCATAGTCGTAGGTCAGATGGTAGCCGCGACTGTCGGTGATACTGATCATCCGTCCGGCGTTATCGTAACCGTATCCGTACCCGAGATCCTTGCCGGTGGCGGATAGGAGTCGGCCGGCGGCGTCGTAGCTGTAGGTTTCACCGGTTCCATCGGGATAACTTTTACTGGTGAGCCTTCGAAGGAGATCATGGGCGTAGGTGACCACGGCGCCGTTGGCGGTGGTATGAGTCGCCGGATTACCCACACTGTCGTAGGTATGGGCAACTACCTTACCCAAGGGATCGGTCTCCCGGAGTAGGCGACTGACAAGATCGTACTCGAACCGTGTGCTGTTGCTCCTGGCGTCGGTGAGACGAGTCATCTTGTCCACACCGCCGCAACCGCCGCAGGATGCAGTCTCGTAGGCGTAGCCGGTGGTCCCTCCCAAGGCGTCCCTGCTTTCCGTAACCTCGCCACGGAAATTGTAGCTGTAGGTTGTCGTCTGCCCGTTGGCATCGGTCTGGGAATTTCGGTTCCCCTGTTTGTCATAGGAATAGGCGGTGACGGCGCCAGATGGATCCACCACCCGGATCAAGTGGCTCATGGCGTCATAACTCATGGATGTCGTGCGTCCCGGGCCATCGGTGCTGGTCAGCATATTGCCGTTGGCGTCATAGGTGAAACCGGTGGTCAGCCCTGTCGGATCGGTTCGAGACTGGAGTAACCCCTCAGTGGTGTACGACATGGTGGTGTCCGAACCTGATGCGGTGGTGATTTTGGTGATGTTCCCCCTGTTGTCATGCTCATAGGTCGTGGTCGCCCCCGCCGGATCAGTGGAAGTCAGCAGGTTGCCCCGGGGATCATAGGAATTACTGGTCACCCCCTGGGGACCGGAGCTGGTCAAGAGCTGCCCCAAGGAATTATAGGTGAGGTGGGTACTGTTGCCCAGAGGATCCGTTTGCAGAATGACGTTGCCGGAATTGTCATAGGAGTAGCGGGTGGTGGCGCCGTTGGGTTCTCTTCTGCTCAGCAGATTCCCCTTCTGATCATGGCTGTAGCTGGTGACATTGCCGTAGGGGTCGGTAACCGCCACCAGGGCGCCGTTGGCCGGATCATAGGTGTACTGCCACGCACCATTGTTTTTTTCGACCACCGGCATGACGACGTAATCGGTCGTATTGTAGCAGATGCCATTTGTTACGGCGCCGCACCGGGGATAGGCATCGGGAACCTTACCGGCGTTACCGGCCCGGAGGGGATAGGTCACGCCGCGTGTCAGTCCTTGGGGGTCCACGGACGAAAGGAGCCGGTTGTTCGGGTCGTAGCGGTATGAGGTGACATTGCCGGCGGGATCGGATCTGGTGGCCAGCACCCCGTTGGCATAGCTGTAGCTCCAGGTCCCGCCATCGGGGAACTGCACTGCAGAGAGCATCCCGCCGGCATAGAGTAGGGTGTATGCGTTCCCCTGGGGGTTGGTAACCTTCTCGAGTTTGCCGCTGGAGTCGTACAAAAAATCGGCGCTTCTCCCGGAGGGGTCGGTTACCCTGTTCAGCTTGCCGGCGGCATAAGTGAGTAGCGTTGTATTCCCGTTGAGATCCGCCAGTGAGGTGATCCGGCCGGTGGAGTCGAAGGCGCGGAGCAGTCCGCCTTTCTCGGTCAGCAGATAGCTGCCGTCACTGTTTTTGACCAGGGTGGCATAATCCCCCTGGAGCGCCGTATAACTTCCCTGATAGAATCGAAAATCGCGCCCCGTGCCTTCATTCCAGAAGGTGACGGAGCCGTTGCTCAAAAGCTGAAGCGATTGTTCGTAGCCGTGACTCCAGCCGCTCCCCATGGCGCTGGGCGCAGGGTTCATGCTGCGATAGTTCAGGGTCACGGAAAGGGGAGATATGCCCCCTTTGGTGGCAAACAGCTCCTGGCTGTGGGACAGGCGTCCGGAGATGAGGTTTACCGATGACCCCATCTCTTTTTCCGGGCAGGGACAGTTGCCGCATTCCGGGCGGTCTGTGCAGATCGGCGCAGTGGGGAGGATTAGCCCCCGTGAGAAGACATCGCTGTACACCTGGCCAGCGGCATACTGCGTCATATCCTTCCCCTGGATGAGCCCCTTGTAGGAGGGGTGAACCATGAGAATGTGGGTTCCTTCCCCGTTGCGAAAGGCTCTGTACCCCTGGCTCCGGATATAGCTGACGAGGGCTGCGGGAGTCATGGTGCTGTCGCCGTAGGGAGCATAGAGTGCCACGTTTCCTCCCTGGCACTGGAGCATATTGTTGAGATAGTGAAGGGGGGTGTTGTCCGTCAGATCCTTTGCAACACAGGTATCGGTAATCCATTCCAGCCCGATGGTGGAAATATACCCCTTGGTGTCGCAGGAAACGGGAGGGGCGGCGGCCAGGCAATTGCCGTCCGGGAAAGGGAGCAGCAGAAGGGCAGCGACGAGGGGGACAACATGAAGATATCCGAATCCGGCCTGTTCCGTCATGGCGAATCTCCCCCCAGGTCACGGCAGAGATATTTCTCAGGTGTTCCTTACCGTGGAAATGATAAAACGTATACGATTAGTTTTTATGAATATACCTGGAGGGGTGTCATGTCAAGGGAGGGGCGAATGAAACTGTCGAAATAATCAGGGGAGGGGGGGATGTTTTTAGGGGCGGTTCGCGAACCGCCCCTACCCCTCCGTCAGCACCTTGTCGTCGTAGAGCGCCTCAAGCGCGAACTTGTGGCGCTTTTCTTCGTTGGCCAGCATGAGGAGCATCCTCTTGAGTTCGGGATCACTGGTCATCGTCTCCGCCTGCCGGTACAGTCGGAAGGCCCGCTCCTCCTCCTTCATGGCGAAGATAAGGATCTCCTGAAAGGTCATATCCGGGCGGTAGGTCACCTCGTGGAGATAGTCGCCGATCTTCAGGTCGGGAACCCTGGGAAAAGTATAACGGGCGACGATTTCCCGGTCGAGCCTGGCGATGAGTCGCTGGTGACCGGCTTCTTCTTCCGCCATCTCCTGAAACATCTTTCGCCCCGAGATGCTCCCGGCTTTCTCCGCCGCCTCATGGTAAAGGCGGTAGGACGCGTCTTCCTTGTCCAGGGCAAAATCGAGGATCTCCTGCAGGGTATCCAGGCTCATCTGTTTCTCCTTCCTCCGATGGTCGTCCATCTCCATCATCTTGTAACAGTAAACAGTAATAGTGTCAAGAATCGGGGGATTTGCCCTTGACATCTCCGGCAAGATGCCCTAGACGTAAAACCTTGACTTGGCCGCCCATAGTTCTCCGGATACCGTCTGATGATGCTCTTCCCCCCGCTCACCAAAGGGCGCACGCTCCTCATCCTTCTCCTGCTGCTTCTGCTGCCGGTCCTGAGGTTCACTACGTTCATCCGGAGCGCCCCCGGAAGTGGAGGGGATGACGTCATCTTCAATTTTAAGGGGGGAGTGACCTTTCATCAGATTGCCCGCGAGTTGGCGGAAAAGCAGATCGTGGCGAGTCCGCTCCTTTTTACCCTGTATGGTCGCCTCCGGGGGGAAGACGGCAAGGTGAAGGCCGGTTTCTACCAGCTCAACGACGGGATGCCACCCCGGGAGATCCTCCGGAAACTGGTGGCCGGGGAGGTGTACCTTCGTCCCTTTGTCCTTCCCGAGGGGTACTCTACCTATCAGGCCGCCGAATTGCTGGGGCAACGTAAGCTCCTTGACGGGAAACGGTTCCTGGCGTCCTGTCGGAACCCGGAACTGCTCCGGAAGCTGGACGTTCCGGGAGAATCTCTGGAGGGGTACCTTGTCCCCGGCACCTATAACCTGGAGCCGGATATGAATGAAGCCGGCCTTGTGGCCGCCATGGCGGGGCAGTTCTTCGGCAGCCGTCTGGCCAAGTACGGTGCGCAGGTGAAAAGTTCGGGGAATAGCTGGCACGAAATTCTGACGGTGGCCTCCATGATCGACAAGGAGGCGGTGGCCCCGGCGGAGCGTCCGGTCATTGCTTCGGTTTTTCGGAACCGTCTCGCTGCGGGGATGCGGTTGCAGAGCGATCCCACCGCCCTGTACGGTGTCCGGGCTTTTTCCGGCAAGGTAACCAGGGCGGATATCCTCACCCCTTCCCCTTACAACACGTACCACATCCCGGGGCTTCCCCCGGGACCCATCGGCAACCCCGGTGACCAGGCTCTGGAGGCGGCGCTTAACCCCGCCCGGACCCCTTACCTCTATTTTGTGGCAAAAAAGGACGGGACGCATCATTTCTCCACCACTCTGGTGGAGCACAATCGTGCCGTGGCAACCTACTTGAAATAACTCCTTTCATTCGAGACGTCACCATGAAACGTAACTTCTTCAAGATCATCTTTGGTTGTGCGGTCGTCATCCTGGTTGCCGCGATCCTGGCGCTGCAACTCCTTCCGGGAAGCTCTCCCCGCCGGGTGAGGAGCGACCGGGAGTACCTTACCCTCCTCAGGCAGGTCATGGGGATCATCAGTAAGAGATATGTGGAGCCGGTGGATGAGAAAAAACTGGTCAAGGGAGCCATCAGCGGAATGCTTGCCTCACTGGACCCCCACAGCGCCTATCTCCCCGCCGACTCGTTCAAGGAGATGGAGATCAGCACCTCCGGCTCCTTCGGCGGTCTCGGTCTGGAGATATCGGTGAAGGAGGGGAGGTTGACGGTCATTGCCCCCATCGAGGGGACTCCTGCCCAGAGGGCCGGCATCAAGGCGGGAGATCATATTGCCCTTATTGATGGCGTCCCCACCGGTGACATGACCATCAGTGACGCGGTGAAGCGGATGCGTGGGCCCAAGGATACCCGGGTAACCCTGACGCTTCTCCGGAAGGGGGCCGACAAGCCCCTCGTTCTTCCCCTCGTCCGGGAGATCATCCAGGTCAAGAGCCTCCGTTTTCGGACCCTGGAGCCGGGGTACGGCTACCTCCGGATCATGCAGTTTCAGGCCCGCACCGGTGCGGAACTCTCCTCCGCTCTGGAGAGCCTCAGGAAGGAGAACGGCGGAACACTCCAGGGATTGATCCTTGATCTGCGGAACAACCCGGGAGGACTCCTGGATCAGGCGGTGAGCGTCGCCAACCATTTCGTCGGCGATCGCCCTGACAACTCCCTCATCGTCTATACCCGGGGGAGGGAAGAAGCGTCCCGTCACGACTTTGTGGCGTCCATCGGTGACAAGGAGCCTCCCTATCCCCTGGTGGTGCTCATCAACGGGGGGAGCGCCAGCGCCTCGGAGATCATCGCCGGTTGTCTTCAGGACCATGGCCGGGCCGTGATCATGGGAACCCAGAGCTTCGGCAAGGGCTCTGTCCAGAGCGTTATGGGACTCCCCAATAATGCCGGACTCCTCCTCACCACGGCCAAATACTATACCCCCAAGGGGCGTTCCATCCAGGCCAAGGGGATTACTCCCGATATCGTGGTGGAAGAGTTGTTGCTCAACGGGAAGAGCAAGCCGGAAACGGCAACCTACCGGGAGAAGGATCTGGACAATCATATAACCGATGGCGGCGCCAAGCCTGCGGCCTCTCCTCCGCTTCCTTTGCCTGGTGAGGTGAAAAAGAAAACCGTGAACGACAGCTCCCCCCCGGCCAGGAGCGACGACGAGGCGAGACGGGATTATCAGCTTCTGCGGGGGGGTGATCTTCTCAAGGGGTGGGAACTGCTGAGGAGAGGGGCGAGTCGCAAGTGAATTTCATAACGGGGCACTATCATGTGTAAAAAAATATTTATTGCGGCCACCGGGCAGCATACCGGCAAGACCACCATCAGCATCTCTCTCATGCACCTGGCGCGGAAGAAGTATCCGCGGGTCGGTTTTATAAAACCCATCGGACCCAAATGTGTACCCTATCACGGGGTGATCATGGACACTGATGCTGCCCTCATGGCCAGTATCTACGGCCTCAATCGGGATATCCGGTATATGTCGCCGGTGGTCCTGCCCCGCGGGACAACCAAGAGATATCTGGACCGGGAGCTCTCTTCCGACGTTCAGAAGGAGCTGCTGGTGGTCGCCATCCGTGAATTGGAGCAGCGTTACGACCTGCTGATCATAGAAGGGTCCGGCCACGGCGGTGTCGGTTCGATCCTGGGGTTGAACAATGCCCAGGTTGCCAAACTTGCCGATTCTCCGGTCCTCATGGTCACCAACGGCGGGATCGGTAACGTAGTGGACTCGGTGGAGTTGAATCTGGCTCTCTACGAAAAACATCAGGCCGATGTCCGGATGCTGCTGGTGAACAAACTGGTGCCGGAAATGCGGACATCGACGCTGGGGTATCTCCAAAAAGCGTTTAGCAGTTCTGCCCTGAAGGTATCCGGCGCCTTCGACTACTCCCGCATTCTGGCCAATCCGACCCTGCAGAGCATCTCCCGGCTCCTGACACACCCCCTGCATGGCAATTCGGAAGGACGGAACCGGATCGTGCATAATATCCACCTGGGTGCGGCCTCGTCCCAGACGGTCATCGATCACCTCATGGATTCCACCCTCCTCATCACCACCAGCTCCCGGGATGAGCTCCTGGTCACCGCTTCGTCCCTCTACAATATCCCCACATACCGCGACAAGATCGCCGGTCTCGTCATCCCGGGGCATTCGCCCGTGTCGGCCATCACCCAGAGCATCCTGGATGAGAGCGGCATCCCCTACATCCGGATCCATAACTCCACGGCGGAGGTTTATTCCGCCCTCCTGGACCACGTCTCCAAGATCACGGCGGAAGACACCGAAAAACTCGATCTGCTCCGCTCCTCGGCGGAGAGCTATATAAACTTCCAGGAGATCGACGCGTTGTTCTAGGCAGGAGATTGTCCGGCGCTGACCCGGTTCCGTCCGCCGGCCTTGGCTGCGTAGAGCTGTTCGTCGGCCTGGGCGATGATCGCAGACACCCCCATCTCCGCCGTACAGCGAGCCGTGATGACCCCCAAGCTGACGGTGACGTGGTCGGTGACGCCGGAATTGCCGTGAGGTATGGCCAGCTCTTCAACGTTACGTCGGATCTTTTCGGCTATCCTCACGGCCCCTTCATGGGTGGTCTCCGGCAGGATGCAGACGAACTCCTCCCCACCGTACCGGGCCGCCAGGTCGGCCGGCCGCCGGATGACCCCGCTGATAACGGCCGCCACCCGCCGCAGACAGTCGTCCCCCTGCAGGTGTCCATAGGTATCGTTGTACCCCTTGAAGTGATCCAGATCCAGCATGAGCAGGGAGAGTTGGCCGTCGGAGCGGGCAAGCCGGGCATGCTCCCGGCGGATGACCTCGTCAAAGCGGCGGCGGTTCGCCAGCTGCGTCAGGCCATCGGTGATGGAGAGTCGGGTCAACGCTTCCCGGGCGCGTTTGAGCTCTATCTGGTTGCTGGTCCGAACCTTGACCACGGAGGAGGTGAACGGTTTATGGATATAGTCCATGGCCCCCGACTCCAGGCCGCGGCTTTCCGCCTCCAGATCCCCGCAGGCGGTGATGAAGATGACGGGGATGTCGGCGGTTCGCTCCTCCGCTTTCAGCCGTCGGCAGACCTCATAGCCGTCGATCCCCGGCATCATCACATCCAGCAGGATCACGTCCGGTTCCTCCGTCAGGGCGAGTCCCACCGCTTTTTCCCCTTCAGTGGCGAACAGGATCTCGTACTCATCGCCGAAGATACCGGCCAGCAGCTCGATGGAACCCGGTTCGTCGTCCACCAGCAGGATGCGGGGTTGCCTTTCTACAGTCATGACCGGTTCTCCTCCAGACCAAGCTGGGCGGTGAGATGATCCAGCACCGTCAATGCTTCCGGGAAATCCAGGTGGTCCAGTTTTTTTCCCAGCTCGGTGGTTGATCCGATGACATCGGCTCCCTGCAGGTTTCCGCTCACCACGGCGAAGAGCTTGCGCGCCTTCAGGTTATTGCCGACGATGAGGTTTCGGAGTTCGGCCAGGGTCGCGGCAAGATCCTGCTGCTCCAGTCGTGCCGAAGGGTGGGGGAGGGGCGCTGCGTCACTCCGGACCAGAGAATCTGCCGCGTCAAGGGCGGGCGGGAGTGCTCGTTCAAGCCGAGCAACGAGGGGGGGGATCTCCTTTATCCTCCCTTCCCGGTACGCCAGTTCCACCGCCGCTGCCGCTGCGGCCAACTCTCCGGCCTCCAGGGTTCCCGCCGTCCCCTTCAGGGAGTGGGCCAACCTTTCTCCCTCCTCATCCCGTCTATCGGCCAGTAGTCGGCGTAACTCCTCCGCAGCATTCCAATAGGTTTCATGAAATCTCAGGAGGAGCTTTCTGAGGAGTTGGGGCTTGCCGTTGACCCGGATGAGCGCCGCCGGGAGATCGAAAGGGGGAAGGCTTTCGGGAAGAGCACCCTCTTCGGTATCCTCCAGCTCCCCTGAAGCGACATCTTTCCTGACCTGGAGACAAGTCGGAAACTCCCGGGGTGGCGGGAGTGGACTTCTCGGCGGAAGCCACCGGCAGAGGATCTCCGCCAGTTTTTCCGGGTTGATCGGTTTGGTGAGGTGGTCGTTCATACCTGCCGCCAGACTTTTCTCCCGGTCGCCGTTCATGGCGTGGGCGGTCATGGCAATGATGGGTAGCTCCGAAAAACCGAGGTTCCGGATCTGTTCGGTGGCGGTGAGGCCGTCCAGTTCCGGCATCTGGATATCCATGAGTACCAGGTCGAACGGTTCGGTGGTGGCCCGTTTTACCCCTTCAATGCCGTTTTCCGCCTGCTCCACGAGGGCGCCCAGATCGGTGAGGAGGGCGGTGGCCAGATAGCGGTTGATGGCGTTGTCTTCCACCAGCAGCAGTCGCCGCCCCGACAACAGCAGGGGAGGAGCATCTTCTCCTCCGTTTCCGGAGTTTGTGGGCCGTTTCCGCTGTCGGGAGGTGAATTCCGGGGGGGGAGCAGTATCCTTTAGCTCCTGTCGTCGGGGTTCCGGCGGCTGTCCGCTCCTGCCGACGCAGTTCCCAGCGTCCTCCCGGGCAATGCCCAGCGTAAGAAGGATCGTGAAGGTGCTGCCGCTGCCGGGAGTACTCTCCACTTCTATCCGCCCCCCCATAAGCTCGGTGAGCTTCTTGCTGATGGCGAGACCCAGCCCGGTGCCGCCGAATCTGCGGGTTATGGACGAATCCACCTGGGAGAAGGAGTGAAACAGCCGCTGCAACTCCTCCGGGGTCATTCCTATTCCTGTATCCCTGATGGAAAACCGGAGTCCGACCGACTCACCGTTCATCTCTTCCGGGAGCACGGAGACAACTATTTCTCCGGTTTCGGTGAATTTGACCGCATTGGCTGTCAGGTTGATAAGAATTTGGCCCAATCGCAGGGCATCACCCATGAGATGGCGCGGGGTGTCCGGGGTGATCCGGAAGAGCAATCCCACTCCTTTATGCTCGGCCTTCAGCCCCACCATGACCTTCAGATTTCCCAGCAGTTCATCCAGGGAGAACGCCGCCTGTTCCAGCTCCAGTTTTCCCGCTTCGATTCGCGAAAAATCCAGGATGTCGTTGATGATTTCCAGGAGCGATTGGGAGGCGTTGTCGATCTTGGTCAGGTAATCCTGCTGCTTCGGGCTGTTTTCCAGGCGGAGAGCCAGTTGCGTCATCCCCATGATGGCATTCATGGGGGTGCGGATTTCATGGCTCATATTGG
>CAIUUR010000476.1 GCA_903902345.1 uncultured Geobacteraceae bacterium
ACAGGGCGGTATACTCTCCCCGGGCAGTGGTGTCGTCGGTAGGCTCCGTCTCGGTGCGGAGCAGCGGGAAAATCCGGTTCGGGGACAATTCCGTCAACGGATAACGGAACAGATAGCTGTCGTTAGTGGCTCCCTGGTGAAACTCTTCTCCTCGCAACATCTCCTCGGCAATGGGGATCAAGCGGGTGCGCCGAAAAGACTTGATGGCGATACCCTGCTCGTCTCCCTCGAAAACCTGGCGGTCAATACCGCTTGACAGCCGATCGGCCTCGGTAACGATTGCCTGCAGAGGTGTTTCCGGCTTGTGGTGCATGCCCGCCAGGTTGATGAGCGAATTCCCCGATTTTGCCGCGCCTGGTTCGTCCACCAGGGGGAGCAGATTGGCAAAACGTTCAATAAAGGCCGCGGTATAGAGCGCATGCTGATGGGTATGTCGTTTCTGCTCGCTGTTGTATTTTTGGTACAACCCGGCATTGTCCGTCGCATACTGGCGACTGACCTCCATGCCGGCACGTTCGGCAAATTTGCCGATGTCATGGAGTAAGGCCGCGAGGGTTACGGCAAACTGGGTTCGTTGTTCGGCTTCGATCATCGGTATTCCTCCTGAAAATTCGAGGTCATCATGGCAAAATGTTCCTTTCTTGGCAGCAACGGCAACGTTGCCGGCTACAGAATGAGGCGTATTCGATCCCTATCCAGGGAAATACCGTACTTTTTGTTGGGTCGGAGCCCATGGGCGATGATCTGCAGCTGCGCCAGATCGTGGTTGCCGTAGGAACGCTCCAGCTCCTTGTTGATTTTGGATCGGTAACCCCGGAAGTTTTCCTGGGAGAGGTCGTTGATTCCCCCTTCATCCATATCTTCGATCTCCCGACTGGTCCCGGTCTGACGATACAGTTTGGCGATATCAGCGTTTTGTCCGGCCACCTCCGCAAAAGAGCGGTAACAGGCGGCGCACTCCCGGCACTCTTTCCGGCTGCACTCTGACTGTTTTTTCAGAGAACCGAAGAAGGCATAGAGGGCAATCCAGGCGGGACGCAGGTCCACTTCTCGCCCTTTCCAGACCAGTTTGCGCTCCCGCAGGTTTATGACCAGTTCGGGGCGTTCGTCCCGGACCAGGGAGAGCATGAGTACCTGGGGGGTCTCGGGGCTCTTGAGCATCCTGTCGGTCAATTGGGAACGGATGGAGAAAAAAGGGACCGGCGCCAGGGTGATCCGGGCGTATTTCGTCTCCTTCCGGTAAGGCTCCCTGGTGACCGGGTGCCGCAATTCGATGAGCCGCGATTCCCTCGGCGGATAAAAAAAGTTGCGATTGCTCTCGAATTCGGGGGAGACAAGAACATGATACATCCGGTCCTGGGAGCGACCGTAACACTGAGCCGCCACGGCGAGGCAGGCCCCCATACTCTTGCGACCGCCGGCGATGGAAAAGTAGACCGTGGTATCCGGCTCCCGGGTCAGCTGGAAAGCCTGCTCCATACAGGCCAGCAGCACCTTTTCACTGTCATCCTGGGTGACGATGTCGTCAAGTTCGGCGCCATGGTCGTCACTGACGGCAATGATGTGGCGGGCGGAGAATTCGACTGTTGCGTCGGCAACGCCATACTCTTTGAGAAATCGATGGTAGGCGCCATCTTCGGGACTCATCAGATGGGCATTGATTTCCGCCTTGCCGATCCGGGTGGTGATGATGCGGATGCCGTCCACCATCCGCCCTTCCTGGTGCAGGGCATAGAGAGTCTCGGTGATGACTTGGGGTGACAGGCCGCACACGGCCAGCAAGTACCGTTTCATGCCCCTTCCGTCGGGAGCCAACCGTAGTCGAAGGCGCCAAGGCCAAAACTGGTCTGTTTCCCCAGGTGAAACAGCCGGGCCTGCTCCATGAGCGGCAGGAACCGCCCGACGGCCCCTCTGTACGTAATAACGCCGATCAGCCCCCCCAGGGACATTTCATCATCCTGCCGGTTGGACCACCGCCGCCAATCCTGCCACTGTAGTGTGGAGGAAAGGATGTCGACCTTGCCGGCCGCCGCTACAAGCCCCCGATAATCCAGAGGTGGATCTCCGTCGCCGAACGCGGCATGCAGGGCCGAAACACGCCGGAGCACTGCCCGCTGCAACAGCTCGAAGGGAAGAGTGCCGGAGAAGCGGTTATCGTTTTTAAGACGTAGAGGAGTAGTAAAGGTCACGGTAAGGGTTCCATCGCCTGCGGCACCCTCCGTGGGCGGTGGGACGTCATGGCTTAATCTGCCGGGCCGGATCGTCTTTCCCATGGCATCGTAAACGGTGGTATCGCCAACGGTGACTGACGTCACCGCAAAGCGGGAGCGATGTCTCTCGATTTTCTTGCCGATGCCACTGTTTTCCATGGCGTCGAAAGCGCAGATAAAGTAGGGGAGCCACTCGTTGGCCTCACCCAGGAGGATCAGGTCGAAGCTGAACTCATCGCCCGCGCTCATGCGAGTCGGCTCGACAAAGGGAGAACGGATGATGTAGGGATGTGGCGGCGTCACGACCCTGGTCCGCTGAGCCTCGGGGGCGTGTCGTTGAATCTCGAAGGTCCGGGCATAGATGCACCGACCGAACAGGAGACAGCCATCGCAGCTGTTACGACGCAGGGCGCAGACAACATTTTTGAGAGCGACACCAAAGGCGCCACGAAACGTCGATCCGCGGAAGGAAGGGAGGAGAGCGTTATCAAGGAGGGTGCAGGTGAAGCGGTAACTGCCGTAGTGCATGCCGAACCTCTGGATAAGGAGTGAAAGATGATCAGAGTCTAGCGTTTATTCTTCCAAGAGTGGGAAAGGCAACGTTGCCGCAGGCGGTTTGTGTCCTTATGCGGCAGGAGTTAAAGAAACAACTGCTTCTCCATACCCCGCCTGTTACATTCTCATTAAGATTAAAATTGGTCAAAAGTATACACGTAAATATTCATCAGGTATACCGGGGAATGCGGTTTTCGATCGTGCCGGAAATTATTATTAAAAAAATATCCAGATACCCGGAT
>CAIUUR010000477.1 GCA_903902345.1 uncultured Geobacteraceae bacterium
CGTAGGGGCGACCGGCCGGACGCCCTTGCCGCCACCGAAATCGATATTTACCGGATAAGGCGCCACGGACTCATAATTCAGGTGCAGCTCCGCCAGATCCCGCCCGGCCTTGCTGAACGCCCAAAAGTCGGCGGCGGTTTTCACGCAGGGGATGCGCGGCAGCTCCTTGCTCAGGTTGTCGGCGTAGCGTTCGCGGTAGTCAGGTGAATGGAGCAGGCCATACACATAATAAAAAAGGTCTTCCTTGCTGATGGACTCGCCGGGATAGGCAGCCAGGAAATGCTTCAACCCCTCGTCGGTGATGGCGTCGCGGCGCTTTCGTTCAGGTTTGGTCGGGGTGGGAGAGGCAAACAGGTCGGGGTGTTCTGTTATCGCGGCTTCCGGTTCGTCGTAGAGGTAGAGGGGGAAGCATTGAATTTTGGCAGGACCTTGGAGGTCAGGGATTAAGTTGCTAATATAACATGAAAAATCAAGTGTTGATCCTGTCCCGAGAACCCAAATGAGTCGATTGTCGGCTTGACTGTCCGGGAAGTATTTTGGTATCAAAGCCACATCGTTTATGAATTGCCTGTCAAAGTAGAGATGCTGCTTGATAAATGGCCTAAACTGACTGATCGTAATCGCTTGACTCAGATACGTTTTATTGCGTAATTTTTGTATGTCATACCGTAAAGCCCTTGACCAGCTCATCTTGGATGGATCTGTATCAATAAAGTCCTCGACGAGAGGTAATTTATTTCCGATTAGTCCTTCACATGTCTTCCTATATCGTTCAGATTCATTGTTGAAAAATTCAATCGTCGACAGCATATTGGCAGCCAAAGCTTTACGGGAAGAGTTAAAAACCCAGACGTCGCGATTTGTTTTTATGCCCATTGAATAGCTTCGGAATATCCCTTCTACGTTGTTGTCATTTTTAACGCCTATACTAATGAATTTTTCAAACCCATCTTTGCGCTGCTTTAGCCAATCGCCGTGCTGGTCCGGTTCAATAGTCTGCCACCCACCGGCTGCACTGATTGCTGCTATACTCGCAAAAGCGCTGACCTTTTCCAGCTTATCCGCTTGGCTCAGATAATCACCTATGTCGTGGAAATATATCCGGCCGTGCTTGGCTGCGTCGGGATTCTTAACCAGCAAAGAAATGGCAATCGGAGTACGAGTTCCCATACCAAATACGTTGTCCTTTTCTTTCCTTCGCAGTTCTCCTGAAGTACGAGCATTGCCTCGCAAGTGGAACACGTAAATACTGGAAAACTCCTCAGCCAGACATTGGCGCAGACCATCAGCGGTGTTGGCCTCCACAAATCCGGCATTGGTGACAAAACCGATGACGCCGCTGTTGCCGATACGGTCACTGGCCCAGCGGATAGCCCGGATGTAGCTGTCGTACAGAGCGTTTTTGTTGGTGGCGGTTGAACGTTCGGCGTAAGTGGTCCGAATGCGGCTATCCAGATGGGGATAGGCCACATTCTGGTTGTTATCATTGGCGCTGGCTTGCCCGGCGGAATACGGCGGATTCCCCATGATGACCCGAATGTCCAGCTCTTTCTGCCGCTTGCGGCGGCCGCTATTGCTTTTTGCTATCTTGTCGAACAAATCTTCCTTTTCGTAGAGCTGAAAGGTGTCGGCAAGACAGATACCGGGGAAGGGGGTGTACTCAAGATCTACTCCTACATCTACGCCATCCAGGCCTTCTACCCCATCCCCACCCCGGCCCTCCCCTACTGTTGTCATCCTGAGCGTCAGCGAAGTACAAGGATCTGCTTCTGCTTGATTCACCAGCAGATCCTTCGCGTTGCTCAGGATGACAGGCGAAGGATCTGTTGTTGTTTCTCTGGATTGCTTCGCTTCGCTCGCAATGACGGAATTCGCGGGATGGGGATGGGGTTGTGCCTTCATGATGTCGTGATAGACCGCCTCAATGTTGATGGCGGCGATGTAGTAGGCCAAGAGGACAATTTCGTTGGCGTGGATTTCGTGCCGGTACTTGTGTGGCAACTGCTCCGGGGTAATCAGCCCACTTTGCAACAGACGGGTGATGAAGGTCCCCGTGCCGGTGAAGGGGTCGATGATATGTACCCCTTCGCTTCCCAACGTCTGGCCGAATTCGGTTTGCAGGATGTGATTGACGCTGTGAATAATGAAATCCACCACCTCCACCGGGGTGTAGACGATCCCCAGCCGCTCGGTCATCTTGGGGAAGGCGTTACGAAAGAATTTATCGTACAACTCCACGACGATCTTCTGCTTGCCGGCGGCGTTGTCGATCCCTTCGGCCCGCATCTTCACGCTGTCGTAGAACGCTTGCAGGGTGTCCGCTTCCTTGTTCAGGTGATGCTCCTGGAGCACATCCAGCACCCCCTGCATGGCCTGTGACATGGGATTGTGGCGGGCGAAGCTGTAGTTTTCAAACAGGGCGTCAAAGACCGGCTTGGTGATGAGATGCTGGGCCAGCATCTCGATGATCTCGTCATCGCTGATCTTGTCGTTCAGGTCATCCCGCAGCACGCAGGCAAAGGCGGCAAAGGCTTCCCACTCCTTGATGTTGCCGCTGTTTTCCAGAATGCCGCTGATCCGGTCCACATGGGTCCGGGCAATCTTGGCGATGTCGTTGGCCCACTCTTCCCAATGGTGACGGTTGCCGCACTTTTGCACCAGTTTGGCGTAGATGGCCTTCTCGATCTCGCCGATTTCAAATTCAAGGGAGTATTGCCCATCATCGCCGCGCGGCTTGGCCTTCTTGCCAAGGTCGAATGTTCCCTTGCCGGTATCTTTCCCCTCTCTCTTTGTCCGCCGCCGTTCAATCTTGTCGGTGATGGCGATGATTTCCATCTTACTCGTGTCCCTGCCGGTGAGTTCCAGCTTGTTCACCATGGCGTCGAAACGGTCATCATGGGAACGGAGCGCCTGCAGCACCTGCCAGACGACGGCGTAAGTCTTGTTGTCGTTCAGCGCCTCGTGGGATTCCATCCCGGCGGGAATAACCACCGGCATGATGACGTAGCCCCGCTTCTTTCCCGGAGCAGTGCGCATGACCCGGCCGACGGATTGCACCACGTCCACCTGGGAGTTGCGCGGGGTGAGAAAGAGCACGGCGTCCAGGGCGGGGACATCAACCCCTTCGGAAAGACAGCGAACGTTGCTCAAAATGCGACAACTGTTTTCCCGTACATCGGCCTTGAGCCAGTCGAGTTTGCTTTCCTTCTCGCCGGCGTTCATGCTCCCGTCCACATGCTCGGCCTCGCACGCCAGGGAGACGGAAGCTTGCTCGCTCCCCTGTTCCGTTTCCTGATACGCTTCCACCACGGTGCGAAACATCCCCGCTATCTGCTTGGAGCTGACCTTGTGCCCCTTGGCGCTTGTGTGGCGTTCGATAACCTGACAAAAGGCCACGGCGCGTCGCATGGCGCCGGCGTCCCCCGTCAACTCATCGGTCAACCCCTGCTTGGAAAGCGCCTTCCAGCAGCCGATGATCTTGGCGGCATCGTCCACCTTCAGATGATTATCTTCGTCTTTCAGCAGGTTTTGCAGACGGCGACTGACATGTTTCTCTTCGATGGCCAGCACGATCACCTTGTAATCCACCAACAGGCCCCGTTTGACGGCCTCCGAAAAGGTAATGACGTGCAGCTCCTTGCCGTAGAGCGTTTCATCATCCATGGAACAGAGCGCCACGTTGTTTTTTTCGGCGCCGGCCTTGGCGTTATCGCCGTAAATGCGGGGGGTGGCCGTCATGTAGAGCCGCTTGGCGGCGGTGATGAAATCGGCGTTGTGGACTTTGACAAAAGCGCTCTCGTCTTCATTCTCGAAGATCGCGCCGGTGGTGCGGTGCGCCTCGTCGCAGATGATCAGATCGAAAGCCGCCAAACCGTGGTCACGTTGAGCGGTGCTGATGACGTCAATGGAGTGGTAGGTGCTGAATACCACGCTCATGTGCGAGGTATCGTGGCGTTGCGCCATGGTCGTCGCCAGGCGGGACGGTTCCGTGGTGGCGGGGTAACGCAATTCATGAACAAAGGTCCGGACGGCGTCGTCGTCTTTTTTTCGTTTTTTCCCCACGTCACTGTCGGAACAGACGGCGAAACTATGGAGGGGGACACCACTCTCCTGGGTCCATTCGGTGAGCGCTTGCGACAGGAGGGAGAGACTGGGAACCAGAAACAGAACTCGTTTCCCCGCGCCGGCCATGCTTTCGGCGATCTTCAGGGTGGTGAAGGTCTTGCCGGTGCCGCAGGCCATGATCAGCTTGCCCCGGTCGGCATCCTTCAGCCCGCGGACCACATCATTCAGGGCGACTGTCTGGTGCTCACGAAGCTGCTTTTTCGGTTTGAGAACCTCAGTGCTCCCGGCGCCATGGAGAGTCCAGTCGATCTGGCTGTTTTCCAGGTCGCGCAGCTCGATCTTGCAGACCGGTGGGCGCTGGTCGCGCAGGGCCTCTTCAGCGTGCTCGCTCCAATTATCAGACGTGCTGACGATGATCCGATGCGTAAACGGCCTCTTGCCCGAGGCGGTAAAGAAGCTGTCGATATCGCTCTTCTGTATCCGGTACCCTTCCGCATAAAACTTGCACTGGATGGCGTGGTATTCACCCGTGCCGGCGGTTTTAGCCACCAGATCGATCCCCGCATCACGCCGATCCAGCCCTTGCAAGCCCGCCCACTCGGCATAGCTCCAGACATCGCTGTACAGATCCCGGTAGACCGCTTCAGTGCGCAGATAGGAAAGGATCAGTTCTTCAAAATAGGTCCCTTTTTCACGTTCGGTGAG
>CAIUUR010000478.1 GCA_903902345.1 uncultured Geobacteraceae bacterium
AAATCTTCTATCGGGGACCCATGGTTTTCAACGTCTGGATTCCCGATTACACCCTCGGGAATGACAACCTTTTACGGCAGACACCGAAAAAATAAGCCAGACAGGGTAGTAGTTCATGTCGACAAAATATCTTTCCTCTTGTTCCTGGCCCTCAGGGCTGCAAGGAAGTCGGAGAGGATCCGGGAGCACTCCTCCTCCCGCACCCCAGCCTCCACCGGGAAACGGTGATTGAGCCGCGGGTCGCAGGAGAGATCGTAGAGGGTTCCTGCCGCCCCCCCCCTTGGGGTCCCGGCAGCCGTAAACCAGCCGATGGATCCGGGAGAGGACCATGGCCCCCATGCACATGGCGCACGGCTCCAGGGTGACATACACCGTGCAGCCGGTCAGCCGCCAGGCGCCAAGCTTCTTCGCCGCCTTCCGGACGGCGATCAGTTCGGCATAAACGTCCCTCCTAATACCTACCCTTCAACCATTGCTCCAACTCTTCTCGACGCGTGAATTCAAGCAGGGCTCACCCAGTTCCTCCGGACGCGGCTGACTCAGCGTCCGGATGGCCTCCGCCACGGTGCGGGTAAGGTGATTCGCGGTAAAGACGAGACCACTTAATGTAATACTGTAGGGATACCCCTTGCGGGTATCCTGTTCTTGAATCAACAACCATGGGCGCCCGCAAGGGGCGCCCCTACAAAAGAATTCGTGGTCTGTTTATTTTTTTGAATCACCGCAACCTACGCACTTACATTCATTTTCCGCCGAGCCAAGGCGATTACTCCTAGGCTCATGGCGAGGAGCGCATACGTGGTCGGTTCAGGGACGGTTGAGGCCTGGGTGAGATTGGAGGAGATGATCGTGCCGCTGTTACGAAGATCATAGACCTGATTCTGCATTACCAAGTTAGGCTCTCCGTTGTACGTTACATTAATGCTAAACGTTTCCACTCCGCCGCTGGCGGCGATTCCGGAACCGGTTGCCACGGCGTTGTAGAAATAGTAGTCATAGGGGACCGTCGCGGTGGAGGGAAAGGGAGAGCCGGAGGCGTAAACGGAATCGAAGGAGCCCGTGGTCCAACCGCCCTTGCTGTTCGCCGTAATGAACGGGTAATTGGCCGCGTCGAAATAGAGGTTAATTTCGTCTGCTGCGGTACCGGTGGTATTCGTCACGGTGTAGGTCAGGTCCCAGTAGCTGAAGTTGGCGTCGCTTCCGGCTGATGCGATACTGTACACCACGTCGGCGTGGGCTGCCGTAGCCAGAGTCAGGCAGAGGATGAGGGCGCTCAAGAGTTTCTGCAATTTTTTCATGTAATTCTCCAGGAGGTACAATTGTTACGTCATTCACAAGCAGTCGTCGTTTAAGGGCGGTTCCGTAAGGCGGTTCCGTAAGGCGGTTCGCGAACCGCCCCTACATTTTATCTGCGTGAGAGGGTATGGGGGTGCGCACCATGAACCCGTGCGCACCCCCATACATACTACCTGACTTCACGTATTACGACATAACTGCCACCGGCTCCACCGTTGCCTTCTGAGGCATAAATAGTCCCGGCATCGGAAAGCCCCTGGATACGGACCTTGACCGTCATATCGGTCACCGGCGTAACAAATGCCTTGGCGATGCTATTCCCTCCTTCGTTTGTGGTCCAGGTAGAGGTAATGGCCGCACCGTAGACGTTTGTAGTGCCGACGGGGTTGTTAGAAGAATCTACCCACCGGTAAGTCGCCCATTGTCCGCTATGGACGTAAAGAGAACTTTCCAATTCGTAGCTCTTGTTGGCTTTAAGGGTAAAAGAGGTTGTTCCATTAAAAGTGACCGCTCCACGTAATGTCATGGACCCGCTCGCCCAGACCAGATCATCGCTACCAGACAGAGTCTGAGAGGTACCTTTTTGCGCCATGACGTAGTCGGAAACACCGCCGCTGCTTACTGTGGCCCAGCTAGCGTTGCTCCCGTCAGTGGTCAGGTATTTGCCGGTATTACCGGTCTGATCGGGCAGAATTGCGTTGGCCGCGCCCGCCTGAGTGGTCGCGCCGGTGCCGCCGTTGGCCACGGGAACCGTCCCGAGCGTGATGGCGGGTATGGTGCCGCCGTTGGTGACGGAGAGCGGCGCTGTCGCGGAGACGTTGGTAACGGTGCCGTTTCCGCTGCCTTTGGCGTTGAAGGCGGTCCAGTCGGCAGAGGTGAGATAACCGGCCTGGCTGGAGGTCGCTGCAGGCATGCTGATCACCGGAGTGGTCGTGCCGGTTGCCACACTAATGGGGGCCGTGCCGCTGACACTGGTAACATGACCCAGAGTGCTGCCGGAAGTGACCCAACTTGTGCCGTTGTAGAGCATGAGGTCTTTCAGGTCGATATCAAAGACAGTGAGACCGGTGGCCGGTGTCGCAATTGCCGTCCGCTGCACGGTGGTCAGACGCGGTGGGAGCAAACCCTTGGTGGTGGAGGCGATATCCAGAACTGCCGTCGCGTCGGGCGCGGCAGGCGTGCCGACGAGAGTCGAACCGATACCTACGCTACCAGTTGTGTAGACCGTGTCGGAACCGTTGAGGACAAACGGGCTGGCTCCGGTAGCGCCCTGTGCGCCAGCGGCTCCTTGAATCCCCTGAATACCTTGTGCTCCGGTAGCGCCGGTAGCGCCCTGAATACCCTGAGCGCCAGTCGCTCCGATAGTGCCGGTAGTGCCGGTCGCTCCAGCCGGACCGGTGGCCCCCATGTCACCCTTGACGGAGAGGACATCCCATCCTGAGCCGGTGGGAACATTGTTGTTATTGTCCACGGTGCTGATGTAGCTGGACCCAAGGTAGGAGACAGCGTCATGCTTGGCGTAGGTCGAAAGGACGTTATAGAACCCTTTCCAGGTCAGTGCGCCGGAGGTGGCGCTCCAGAGGGCATAGGGCGCCATAACCAGCTTGTCACGGGTTCCGCCCAGGGCAATCGCGTCGCCATCGGACGTCTTCGAAATCTGCACGTATAACTGTTGGGAAAAATCGACACTGCTCAGGGTGGTGGTATCACCCAGCTTTGTGGCAAGAGCCCGGGTCGCCGTTGTGCAGGTAACCGGCTTGGCTTCGGACCAGACTTTGGTTCCGAGTCCGACAGTGGGATCGGTCCAGAGGCTGAAGGTAAGGGAAACGTTGCCGTTACCCGGTGAGATTGCAACCTGCTTCTGATAGGGAAGGACCAGGTCAGCCGATGCGGCGAAGGCACCCCCTACACCAACCAGCAGGGCCATTACGATGGCTGCGGCAAGCATGATTCTGAATTTCATAGTTATTCTCCTTGGATAATCGGTAATAACGGGTAAAACGGGTTGGCGCACTCCTCGCGGTTCGCTCCGGCAGCGCGTGCGGTGGCGGCCCGAGCGGGGGCCATGGGTCGGGTTTCGGTTCGGATGAAGTTGTTCGTCACCTCCGTTCGTGTGGGTAATTCGTCGTTGCCTTCAAAATGACACTGACGTCAACGTAGACCCTAAAGGTTTCTTAAACCGTTAGGGTCTCTGAATTCCCCCTGCACTAAAGCAACTATGATGCCAGCAATCGCGGTGAGACACGCTCTGAACCGCATAGTTCGACACCGATCCAAAGGGACTCGGAAAGTACAGCTGCGCCGATTTCCCAGAAGCGCCTGGCATACGCCCCTGTCTGAATTCAACAAAATCAACGAGTTTCGGGGAATGCGCCGCTCGCCCCTGCCAACTGCACGGTATGCCGGCAAGAACCGAGGCCTTGAACGATCGTTGTCCACGGCAATGGAAAAACCAGCGACGAAAGCGAGGCGTCACGTCTCCCCGAGAACGACCCATACGACGTTACACCCATGCAAGGCCATGTAACATGAGCGCGATACGGCGACAGGGGGCGGAAGCGAAATGACGGGAGGGATCGGTTAATTAGCTGTGAGGGGCACGGGAAAACGGAACCCGACGCCGGGAATGGTGACCAGCGGCAGTGGGATGCGGACGGCGTCCAGACAGCGGGAGCGGAGGCGGGAGATGAGCACGTCCAGCGCCCGGGATTTGGCGTCATCGGCGGAATCATAGACCGCAGTCAGCACGGCTTTCCGGCGCACCTCCGAACCACCGGTGGCAACCAACAGCGCCATCAGGCGGAATTCCCGGGGCCAGAGGAGAACGTGCCGGCCATCCGGTCCGTGCAGCTTCATGGAGATGCGGTCCAGATGCCAGCATTCCGTCTCCGACGCTTTCTGCCGCCGACTGGCGATGCTCAGAACTGCGGCGGCCAGCTCTTCCATCTGCACCGGCTTGGTGAGATAAAGGTCGGCGCCGCTGGCATATCCCCTGACCCGGTCAGCCATGGCGGTGCGGGCGGACACGACAATAATTTTCACCTGAGTGTTCTGCCGCAGATAGCCGATCAGCTCGTTACCGTCCAGATCCGGCAGCCCCAGGTCGATGATGGCTGCCGCGTGGCGACGTTCATCAAATACCTGGTAAAACTCGCGGCCACTGGCAACCGGTGTCGCCGCAATCCCGTAAATGGCCAGCGATTCGACCATGGCCTCGCGCAGGTCCAGATCATCTTCCACCAGGATGATGGATGCCTTGATATGATGCATGAAAGTTCCTTTTTTAGTACTCCGGCGCCGGAAGGTGGATGGCGACCACGGCGCCGACGGGATCGTTGTCACGGAGCATGACGCTGCCGCCGTGCTCATCGGCGATCCAGCGCACCAGCCAGAGCCCCAGGCCGCTGCCGGAGGTCCCCACGCTGCTGCTTCCCCGATGATATTTGTCGAATATCCGCTCCCGCTCTTCCGGGGGGATGCCGGGGCCGTGATCTCCTACTTCAAGATATATGCCATCGGGCGCTTCCCGACCGGAAATTGTGATGGGCGCCCCCATGAACGCATAGTTGGCCGCGTTGACCACCAGATTCCAGAGAGCAATCCGGAGCAGGGCCGGGTCCACGTCGATGATGGTATCCACGTGAATCCGCTGTTCCAGAAGAAATTGCCTGTCCGGCCATTCACGGACGGCGTCGGCGTACAGTTCCGTCAGCAGGGAAGCCGGCGCAACCGGCGCCATGACCGGTTGGGGAGCTTCCTCGGCTATCTGAAAATGCTTCAGAGAAGCTTCGAACAGATGCAGCAGCCGATCCGATGCGCGGGAAATCTTGGCCATGGGAGGTCCGGTTTGCGGATATCCGGAGTTGTACTGTTTCAGCAGCAACAGATTGACGTCGATGATGGCCAGAGGGGTCCGGTATTCGTGGGAGATCATGTCCAGAAATTTCTTCTGTTGCTCGTAGGCGCGATGCCGTTCCTCCAGAGCCGCTTCAAGGGCCGAAGTCTGCGCCACCAGTTGGCGGGTCCGCTCCTCTGCAAGGACCGTGGCGCGGGCCTGTCCGGTAATATCGTGGCAGCAGCAGATCGTGAGGATCTGTCCCGCCGCCGGTCGCAGAGTCGTCAGAGACAGAGAAAAAACCTGCCCGTCACAGTGAAAGGCAGCCCGATCCTGCTGCTTCGCCAGTTCGATCGCTGCGGCAAGCTCCGGGGAACCGGACGAAATCCCGGCCATGGTGACCCCCATGGACTCCCCCATGGCCGGGATGAACCGACCGGCGGCGCGATTATGATCCACCAGCCACCCGGAATCGTCAAAGACCAGCACCGGGTCCTGCATCATCTCCACCAGCCCGTGCCGCGCCACCGGCGCCAGATGCAGGAGATGTTTCCGGAGCACCCCCCAGCCCAGGAGAAGCGCGGAGGCGGAGAAGCCGAAGGGGTCGATTTCGACCCCGTACGGCTGGATATCCAGCAGGTAGGCTACGACCAGAAGCGAGGGGATCGTCGAGGAACAGGCCATGATCAGGGCCTGCTTCCGGTAGAGCGGGTGGGCGAGGAGAAACTGCCTGACGAGCAGGGCGTTGGCGACCAGAACGCAGAGTGCCAGATAGGCGACATCGACATAGAGCCAGGGACCGAGCCGCACCACGAGATGCGGAAACGGACCGGTGGTATCCACCGACAGGGCGGTGTAGACGAGACCGTGCCGGTCGTTGGTCTGAGCCAGGAGCATGATCAGGGTGGAAAAGAGGAAGAGCGGGATGCGGAGGAAGCGTTTTGCCTGATGGCCGTAGCCGCACCAGACGCAGGTGAACAGCAGCCAGCAGGCGGGAATATAGGGAACGAAACACCACTCGAGACGCAGAACCAGCCGCAACTGCTCCAGGCTCCCCTGGGTCAGTTCCAGGGCGTAGCCTGCCACATAGCAGGCGCTGACCACGGCGAGCAGGGAGAACTCCCGGCAGGCCTGAGACGACCGCCGGCGCCAGCCGATGACCGCCAGCGCCAGGAGGACCACTGCGGTGGCGAAGAGATAGAGGGCGCACAGGATGTTCACGGATGCCTACCGTATGCCAAGCGAAAAGTCACTTCTGAACCAGTTTTGGTCAATCTGATGGTGAAAATTACTGAGGGCACCGGGGGGAAAGCAGAGTCAACCTATTCCTGCACTCAGTAATTGACCGGCGCACCAGGCTTGACATTCGGACATTCAGAACAAATCAAGGGAACTTCGTAGTGTCAGCGATTCCGATCATAGTTACACGCATACAATCTCGAAACCTACAATGTTACGACTGTTGCTGCTGAACTCAACGCCGATGAGGCTGATCGGCTCATCATACTGTCGATATTTATCCGCATACCCTTTGCGCATCAACTGCTCCAGAGCCTTACCTTCCGGAACCATCTCCACCACCTTGAATTCAAACAGATAGATCCGGTGGTTAAACCGCACCGTCATGTCGATCCGGCCCTTGTTTGTGGCATCTTCAACCACTATATCTAACCCCAGTGCAGCAAAGTAGCTATAGAAGATACTGGCATAGTATCCTTCGTAGCCTGCAAGCTGGTTTTTTCGATACCAGTCATGGGGGATGGAAGCGTAGAAGGAGTGAAATAACTCGCGCAGAGCAGGAAGGTCGTTGGCCATGAGAATATCGTAAAGCCGACTGACGTTCGTTGTCGGCGCCATGGTATCTTGGGATAATGCCTGCAAGAGGGCATCGTTCAGGCTGGATTGTACTTCCTTGTTGGGGTAGCGCAGGGTCAGTTCCAGCCGACCGGGGAGATAGCGGAACGAATCTATAGTGAGATACCCCGTCTGAAACAACAGCGCCTCTACGGACATATTTCCCACATCAAAAGTTGAGAGGAGCGATTCCGGAGCCATGATACGGGCCAGATCCGGGGTAAACTGTTGTCGCTGGGAAATGAGTTTGATCAGAAAAGTGGGGGTCCCGGTCTCAAACCACCACGGGCGGAACTCGCGTTGGTCAAAGAGCAGCAACAGGTCAAAGGGGTTGTAAACGGCATCCCCCAGCCAATTGTAGCCGTTGTACCATTGCCTGATTTCGTCGCGATCCAACCCCTCCAACTCGGGGGCGAAGATCATTTCCAGATCATGGTCGGTATAGCCACAGATAGCGCTGAACCGTTTGTCAAGAGTGATATCCTTCAGATTATTCAGCCCGGAGAAGATGCTTACCTTGGAAAACCTGCTGACTCCCGTAAGGAAGGCAAATTTGACATGGGCATCGGAATCTTTAATGACAGAATAGAAGTCTTTCAACCCCTCGCGTATCTCGCTGGCGATAACCGGTTCTTCGATCCTGTCCAGTAGAGGTTTATCGTATTCATCGATAAGGATTACCGCCCGCCGACCGGTTTGAGCGTGCACCCGTCGAATCAGTTCCAAAAAGCGACTCCGTATCTCAGGGAAGGCAGCGTGGAGGCCAAAGCGCTCTTCATGATAGCTCAATTGTTGATGGAGGGTTGCCTCCAGATCCGCGCGATCCCTTACCACTCCACCGCCCAGACTGATACTGAGGACCGGATAGGTTACCGACCAATCCCATTGATCATGGATTATAAGTCCTTGGAAAAGCGTCTTGTTCCCCTCGAACAGTTCTTTCAGGGTGTCCAAAAACAGGCTTTTACCGAAGCGTCGGGGGCGTGAAAGGAAGTAGTATTTACCCTGGTTGATGAGGGAGAGGACAAAACTGCTCTTGTCGACGTAATAATAACCTTCCTCACGAATCTCTCGGAACGTCTGAATACCGATGGGGAGTTTCTTACGCATGATCGGCCTCGCTGTCAATGCCTGAAACTCTATGAGGATTTCATGCTCTTGTCAAGATTTCCGGCATAATTGACGCCTTCACCATTCACCCTTCGACTTCGCTCAGGGCGCCGCCTTTCACGTCTTTTTCCTCGCCCGCAGTGCCGCAAAGAATTCGGAAAGTTTTCGGGAGCATTCTTCTTCCCGTACTCCCGCTATGACAGGGAAACGATGATTCAAGCGCTGATCACAGGCAAGGTCATAGAGTGACCCGGCAGCCCCTCCCTTGGGATCACGGCAGCCATAAACCAGCGCAGCTACCCGCGCAAGAACCATTGCTCCCATGCACATGGCGCACGGCTCCAGGGTGACGTAAACCGTGCAACCGGTGAGCCGCCAGGCGCCGATCTTTCTCGCCGCTTTTCTGATGGCGATGAGCTCGGCGTGGGCAGTGGGATCGTGGTGGGACTCGCGGAGGTTGTAACCGGAAGCGATGATGGCGCCATCTCTGACAATCACGGCGCCGATGGGGACCTCGCCCCGTTTCCCTGCCAGGTCGGCCTGACGCAGCGCCCTGCCCATCCAGTAGCCGTCATCTTTGGCAATGGTCACCGGTAATACTCCTGGCAATACATCATGGTCAGCCTCGCCCGGTTTTCCCGGCAGAGGGGGCAAAGCTCGCCGGCGTCGCTCCAGACCTCCCGGGCCAGCCACTCCCCGGCCTCGGCATACAGTGTCGAGGGGGCGTCAGGATCGAAATCCTTGTTGCAGAGGGTGCATACACGTACAGTAGAATCAGTCACTTCTTTCTCCCTACAAACAAAAAACAGTCCACCACTGAGACACAGAGACACGGAGGGTAGTCATAAACTATGTATGATGGTTATGGTTTATCTCCATACATCCGGGCCAGCGAAGCAACACTTCTCCTGACCTCCTCCCGCAACCCGGACGGCTCCAGCACCTCGGCATGGGCGCCGAAGGAGAGGACCCAGGCCAGGATCTCCATCTTCCCCCCTGCCTGAAAGGAGATAACGATCCCCCCCCCCGGCTCTTGCCTAATCTCCTGACTTCCGTGCCAGCACCGCTCACGCACCGTGGGGGCGACCTCCGGCGAGAATCTGACCCTGACGCTTAATACCGGTTCGGCGACTATTCCGAAAGCCAGACGAAGCTGCTCCTCCGGATTGAACTCCTCGGGAATCTCGAACCGCTCCTTTTCCACCATTACAGTGAGGGTCCGCTCCAAGGCAAAGGTCCTCAGCCCCTTCCGGTTCCGGGCGTACCCCAGCAGATAGAGACCACCTTTATAGACGATGAGGGTGTAGGGCTCCACCTCGTAAGCCTCCCCCCCCGTTTTCCCCCGTGGCTGATAGGAAAGGGTGACCACGTACTGGTACAGCAGCGCCTCCCGAAGTCGTGTCAACTGCTCAGCTACCCGGCCATAATCGCGG
>CAIUUR010000479.1 GCA_903902345.1 uncultured Geobacteraceae bacterium
CCCCGCCAGAGGGTATTGTCCAGATCGACAATGACCAGCTTTATCTTGGCTTCCGACGTCAGGATGATCTGCCGGAGGAGAACCTCCCGGACGAGATGCTCCAGGTAGAGATCGATACCGATGTCGAAACTCTTGGTTACCGAAAGGTCGGTGACGGGAAATTCTTCATCCAGTGGCCCGTCATAGTCCAGGAGGAGCCCCCGGTGACCGAAGAAATTAACCAGACCATCATCCACCCTCCCCTTCCCCACCCCTTGGGCAAGGGCATCGCCATCCACGAAAAATGTGGAGGAGTCAGCGGCGCAGCAGAGCCGGATCTCGTCATTGAGCATCCCGACGAAGCGCTGCAGGTTGGTCACCCCTTCCTCCTCCATGAACAGTCCCAGGGGGTCCTGCTGCGGCACGATGAACCCGACCACAAAGGTGGGAATAACGTTCCCCGGGGGGAGGAGCGACCGTAGATAGAGCCGAAGATGATCCCGAGCTTCCCGGAAAAAGAGCTCCTGATCCGCCACGTAATAGTAGAGATCCATGGTCGCCGGATGCATATGGCGAAAAGGGGGGATGATCACCCTGATCCCCCCCCGGGGAGTCGCGGTGGTGACCGGACTACTCTCCGGGGGGAGCGGGGCATTCCTCACCGTCAGAACGGCAGGGGAGTCGAACCCCATCCCCAACGCGAACTCCCGGAACTTGAGCTGCAGCTCCTGGGCGCCACACCCGCCGATGATCTCCACCTCCAGCGGGGTGACAATCTCTCCGGCAGGCCTCAGCGCCAGGGGGGACCAAGTCATCCTCAGGGCATTGGCAGGGAGATAGACGTTCTCCATCCAGGCGCCATAGGCCCCCTCAAGCTCCCGCCAGGTCACGACCTGCCGCTGGGGACAGTGCAGATAGGAGGGAACCGGCATGACGCCTCCCGAAAGGAGGACGTTCACGGAAGGAGTGGCGGGAGTCGCACTCAGGACAATATCCGAGATGTGAGACGGGATCGATAAAAGGATCTCGGGCAGGTGCGGGATATCCTCCACCGGAAGGAGGCGGAGATGGGGGAACCGACCGCGCAGGGAATGTCCGGCCGCGTCCGGAAGGAGAGATGCCTCGAAAAAACCGGCTATGAAGTACATACAGGGCTCCACCAGAAACTTTTCATGTCATCGATTCCGATTCCTCCCCGGAAAGCACCCCTTGCCGTAAACAGGTCAAGGCGTTGACAACCTGGGCAATGACTTCCCGCCAATCCCCGGCGCGCTCCTGTCGAAACATCCGGAGCTCCCGGTACCAGGGACCGATCCTTTCCTGGAGCAGCCAGCGCCAATCCGGTGCAAAGGGGAGAAGCAACCAGAGTGGTACCCCCATAGCGCCGGCCAGATGGGCCACCGAGGTGTCAACCGTTATCACCAGATCCAGTTGAGCCAGTAACGCGGCGCTGTCGGCATAGTCATGGATCAGGGGGGAGAGATCCGTCAGTAACTCCGGCCAGGGATGAGGTCGCTCCCCCCCCACCTGGAGGCTGTAAAACGTATGTTCTTTATGGCTCATGATCTGCGAAAAAATGGACCATTCCACTGAGCGGACATCGTCATTGTTATGCTTGCGGCTCCCCCCCCAGACGAACCCGATCCGTTTCCCCCCACGGTTGGAAATCCGGGGAAGCTCCGGCCGTAGGGGATGGCCGGCGAACAGGTACGGTACGTCCTCCAGAGACGCTCGCAACGACCCGGCGCCCCGCAGGCCGAGACTCATGATCGGAACGTACGCGTCCGCCTCCTCCGGTTCGCTCCCCAGTGGTACGACGGCACAGGGTTCAGGCATGCCATGCATTAACCGTACCAGTTCGGGGTAGCAGGCGAGAGTAACATCCACCCCCTCACGGACCAGTTGCGGGATGAACCGCGCGAACTGAATGGTATCGCCATATCCCTGTTCGGCATGAATCAGCAATCTGAGCCCGGAGCTGACGACGCCGTCCCAACGGGGATGAAGATAGCCCCGGGGAGGACAGGTGGCTCTCCGGAATCGCCATTCATATTCGGCAAACCCCCGATCACACCACCCCAGAGAGAGGAGCAACTGGGCGTATTCAAAATGTCCCTGGGGATCATCGGGACAAAACCGGAGAAACTGTTCGATGGCGCGGCAGGCGGCGGGATAGTCGGCCAGATCACGCCTGGCCATGGCCAGCAGCATCCAGGTGGAGGCGTTTTCCGGTTCCAACGCCACTGCCAGATCATAATCCGCGGCAGCCTGCGGGGTATCACCCAGAACCTGCATGACATGGCCGTGCCAAAGCAGCAGCATGGGGTCGCGGGGGAAGAGCGCGCGAGCGGTTTCCAGATGAAGCAGCGTCTCCCCGTACTCCCCCTGTTTGAACAACGCCATGGTGAGATCTTGTTGCGCAGCAAGAAGATACGGGTTCCGGGCAAGGAGTTCCCGCCAGAGCCCAACGGCAACCTGCAACCGCCCCTGAGTGGCGGCGGCCAACGCCTCGGCCAGAAGGTCTTCGGTGGCGCTCACTTCCTCGGAAATCCGGGCAAGCGCTTCCCAATACTCCCCGATCTCCGGGAAAAAGCTCTCTTTCATAAACTGCGGGACAACAAACTGCGGAAAACATCTGCTGGAATTCCCCCCGTGCAGGATATGCAGACAAAGCCCGGTGGTATCGGGGATCCAGACAACAGCCGCACTCTCCACGGCGGCGGCAATGAACAGGCCATCCTCATTCCAACTGACGTCGGGAAATTGAATCCGGTCACCGACGCTCTTCCGGTACAGGTACGAAAAACCGAATCCCAGGTAATTATCCCGAAAGTTATCATTGTTTTGGGGAGTTAAAACCACGGTTTCTTCGGGCTCCGCCGACCAGATGCAATGATTCCCCGTAGTTACCATGAGATCCCAGTACGCCAACCTGTCATAGGGTCGACTGAACAGGAAAAACCCGGACAATTTAATAAAATCGGCGCCTTTCTCCGCTAAAACCGACATCAGATACGAAAGGTACGTGGGGGAGTAATAGTCGTCATCGTCAAAATGGGCGATAAATTCGCCACGTGCCCGCTGGATCAGCGCATTCCGTTTTGCTCCGATGGAGCGCCGGTGGGGATCATGAAAATAGTGAACCCTCGGGTCGGAAAGGTTTTGCATGAATGCCGAAGGGTGTGGGCTATCGTCATCCACCAGCCATTGGATGTTGGGCCACTCCTGTCTTTGAACGCAGGAATAGATCAACGGAAGAAACGAACTGCGTCCATGGGTGGGAGTAATGATAGTTACGGTAGGTTTAACCATGAACAATTCCCCCTTGGCGCCGGCCCTTTGACGAAGTAGATCTCATCCTCATACCACAAACAACAAGTCAAGTGCAAAAAAACCCCAGCATTTCGGCTGGGGTTTTTTTGTCGCAAACAAAAGTTTCCGAACAGGAGTTACGCTGCTACTACCTCAGAAGCGACAGGGCCGCCTGTGGCGCCTGGTTGGCCTGGGACAGGATGGCGGTGCCAGCCTGAGTCAGGATATTGTTCCGCGTCATTGTGGCCGTTTCCGCCGCAACATCCACGTCCCTGATCCGGGATTCGGAGGCGCTGGTATTCTCCACGGCCACCTGCAGGTTGTTGATTGTTGATTGGAGCCGGTTCTGCGTGGCGCCCAGGTTGGAGCGTTCGCTGGAAATACTGATGATAGCGGCATCCAGGGTATCCAACGCCTTCTGGGCGCTGGTCTGGTCACTGACATTCACCGTGGCGCTACCCGTAAGGGTCTTCGTGTCGGCCTGCTTGATATTCAGATCGATGACGTCGTTACTTGTGGTGTTTCTGGCGCCGATCTGGAACGTCATGGTATTGACTTTTTGAGATCCGGAGCCACCGGAGAGTGTGCCGTTCAGCAGTTTCTGACCGTTGAACTCAGTGGAATTGGAGATCCGGTCAATTTCACTGGAGAGCTTGTTCATCTCCCCCTGGATGTAGCCGCGCTCGGTGCTCCCCACGGTGCCGGTGGCGGACTGTGTGGCCAGTTCCCGCATCCTGACGAGAATAGCGCTGGTTTCATTCAAAGAACCTTCAGCAGTCTGAATCAGGGACACGCCGTCATTGGCGTTTTTCGTCGCCTGATTCATGCTCCGGATCTGCCCCCGCATATTTTCCGAGATGGCCAGGCCGGCGGCATCGTCGGAGGCACCGTTGATACGGAGACCCGAGGAGAGGCGCTGCATGGATTTAGCGAGTTGTCCCTGGGATACGCTCAAGTTTCTCTGTGCGTTGAGCGACGCAACGTTGGTGGCGATTGAGAGTGACATGATAATCCTCCTTGAGTGGGAGGTGATCGACAGAGGCGGTAACTACCATCTTGCCGTCACCTGAGGGCATTCCGTGCCCGTAAACAGGGGTATCTTTTGTTCGACCCACAACCCCCTTTCGGGTCATTCCTCACATTGAGCTCAAATAGTCACCTCCTTTTTTGACGGCGCATGGAACATACGGCCATATACCTGATTTGTTTATTTCAGAAGCGAAAGAGCCGCCTGAGGCGCCTGGTTGGCCTGGGACAGGATGGCGGTGCCGGCCTGGGTAAGGATGTTGTTTCGCGTCATCGTGGCCGTTTCCGCCGCCACATCCACGTCCCTGATCCGGGACTCGGAGGCGCTCGTATTCTCCACGGCCACCTGCAGGTTGTTGATGGTGGACTGAAGCCGATTCTGTGTGGCGCCCAGGTTGGAACGCTCGCTGGAAATACTGATAATGGCGGCATCCAGAGTGTCCAGAGCCTTCTGAGCGCTCGTCTGGTCGCTTACGTTTATCGTGTCATTACCCGTAAGAGTCTTCGTATCGGCCTGCTTGATATTAAGATCAATGACGTCGTTACTTGTGGTGTTTCTGGCGCCGATCTGGAACGTCATGGTGTTGACTTTTTGAGATCCGCTCCCACCGGAGAGTGTGCCGTTCAGCAGTTTCTGACCGTTGAACTCGGTGGAATTGGCGATCCGGTCGATTTCGCTGGAGAGCTTGTTCATCTCGCCCTGGATGTAGGAACGCTCGGTGCTCCCCACGGTGCCGGTGGCGGACTGCGTGGCCAGTTCCCGCATCCGGACCAGGATGGCGCTGGTTTCATTCAAAGAACCTTCTGCAGTCTGAATCAGGGATACGCCGTCATTGGCGTTTTTCGTCGCCTGGTTCATGCTCCGGATCTGTCCCCGCATATTCTCGGAGATGGCCAGACCGGCGGCGTCATCGGAGGCGCCGTTAATGCGAAGCCCCGAGGAGAGGCGCTGCATGGATTTGCTGAGCATCCCCTGGGATATACTCAGGTTCCTCTGCGCATTGAGTGAAGCGACGTTGGTGGCGATTGAGAGTGACATGGTAATCCTCCTTGAGTGTCGGTGACGTCGCCGGATTAAAATCTACGCGGCAACAGTCACCAGTGGGCGTTCCTTGCCCGTAACTTGGGTATCTTTTCTTAGACCCACAACCCTCTCTCGGGTCATTCCTCACCTTGAGTCTTTTATCAGTCCGGTACGAATGCCTCCGCTACGTCGTCACAAATCCTGGTCCTTATTTCAGAAGCGACAGCGCCGCCTGTGGCGCCTGGTTGGCTTGGGACAGAATGGCGGTGCCTGCCTGGGTCAGGATATTGTTGCGGGTCATGATAGCCGTTTCCGAGGCCACATCCACGTCCCTGATCCTGGATTCGGAAGCGCTGGTGTTCTCAACCGCCACCTGCAGATTGTTGATGGTGGACTGAAGCCGGTTCTGCGTGGCGCCCAGGTTGGAACGTTCGCTGGAGATGCTGATGATGGCGCGGTCCAGGGTATCCAAAGCCAACTGAGCGCTGGTCTGATCACTGACGTTCACCGTGGTGCCACCGGTAATGGTGTTCGTATCCGCCTGCTTGATATTCAGATCGATGGTATCGTTAAGATTGTTGTTTCTCGCACCGATCTGGAACGTCATGGTATTGACTTTGGCGCCGCTACCGGAGAGGGTGCCGTTCAACAGTTTCTGCCCGTTGAACTCCGTCGAATTGGAGATCCGGTCGATTTCGCTGGAGAGCTTGTTCATCTCGCCCTGGATGTA